>CAYGBW010000117.1:0-7703 GCA_964348185.1 uncultured Thermodesulfobacteriota bacterium
GTCGGTGATATCCGCCTCGATAACCACCGAAGGTATCGCCAGTCGCTCCATCACGAGGCGCTTCAAGTCGTATTGGCCCACGGAGTAAGGCTTGCAGCTCCTAGCCGAGTGAATTACCATTCCATCAACATGATACTCCTTGATAAGCCGTTCCATGAGCTCCAAGCGGTGACGGAGGTTTCTGTTGAGGAGGACCAGGCTATAGGTTTTGGCCATGGATTCGAAAGGCCGGGTCTCGTCCATTTCAGGAACCGTCTCAGCCCAGGCGTTGGTGTAGGTGGCGGTGACGAAGTTCATGCCCTGCTGCGCGAAAACATGGGAGAGGTCACCGATTCTGTACCAGATAGGGATGTTGTCCCACATCAGCCGCTTTTGCTCATTCTGGATGGCTCCAATGCCTCGATTCACCCGGTCTTTCAGTTCTCTAAGGAGGATACGATAGTAGTCCAAGGCCACGGGCAGACCCCGGAGGGAAACGATGGGGGCCAGATGGCCGAAGGCGTCGAATATGGTCATCGGCGCCGGCCGGGTCCTCATCGTTGTGAGCACTTCACCCCAGGTGAAGGAGGTGTCTCGAGCAATAAGGATAATCTCCTGGAGCCTCTGATAATCGAACCGTCGCCTGGTAAGGTGTTCCAATACAGGGATCATCTCTTCGAACTGGTGAACCATGTAAGAGATATCCCGGTCCGTGATCCTTTCGAAGTTGTAAGGTGTGTCGAAAAGAACCAGGGGAATCCTCCAGTAATGGGCCAGGGCTCTATACCAATAGACCACGGTCTGGCAGATGTTGTTCGATGCAAAGAGGAGGTCGGGTTTGGGCAGCTTACCGACTGGGGTCTTTCCCGAGAAGTAGTGACCCAGGTCTATCCGGGCATAGGAACACAGATCCTGATGGTAACCCTGGGCCTCGGCCACCGCGCATAACTCAGGCCCCATTTTCTGGGCACCGCAGAGGGCGCCGTGGTTTTCCGGATAGACTGTATAGAAGCCAAAAACCCTCAACATTTCTACCGGCGCACCGCTGGTCACCCATGCCACTGGCGTTGCTCCCTCTGTATAACGTGACAGGAAATAGTGACGAGTCATTATCTCTTTGAGCCGGCGAGTGGATTTGAGAGGGGGGCCGAGGTGTGGGGTAGACCGCCTCGATCGCTTTTTCTTCCCTGCCCGGGAAACGCGCATGATAGCTGGCGCACCCAGATTCCTCATGAAATTGAAACGGAGACTGTTGATGAACCCCATGAGCCCTCCCAAAGGCGTACGGAGACCGCTGAAAAAGTTGGTCTTCCCTGCTCAAACGGATTATCCGGCCGTGTCAGTTGTCGGTTGACAGTCGTCAGTCGTGACGACACGTTCGAATCATGGGTTGCTAATGAGATCTCTGATCTTTGAACAACGGACCACGGACCACGAGCCACGGACACGATCTGGGGAACCTAGCGGATCATGTCTACGAAAGCCTCCACACGGTTGACCAGTTGACCGCTCAGCCCCTGGCTCAGTTCTGATTCAATGGTCAGAGTGGCAACGCCTTTCCTCTTTACATGTTCGACCACTTGCGGCAAGTCGAAGAGCTCCGGCTCGCAGAACTTCACCATCGTAAAGATGACCCCCTTCGCACCGGTGCGCTCGATTTTCTCGAGAAGATAGTCCATCCGTTCCCTTAGGGGTGAGTTTTTGGTGGTACATGGGGGCATGGCAAAGTAGGCTTCGGCCAGGGCCTGGAGGGGAGGCTCGTCCCTTCTGGACGGCGCGATGAGCCGCCGACTGCAGCTTAACAGGTCGTCCTCGGCCACTCGGACTCCCAATCTGTCCAGGTGGGCCAGGATCTCCGGAGGGGCGGGAAGAACACCGCTCAGGATCAGCGCCAAACCGCGGGCAGCCTGGCCCTTTGACGCCGCGAGGAATTCCTCCAGAAGCGGGAGAAAGTCGTCAGGATGGAGGTACTCACCTTGACGGATAACCTGATAGAACTCTTCATTGGAAACGCAAAGCCCTCCTCGAGCCCTCAGCTCATAGAGCTCCCTCAGGACGGCTGCAACCTGCTGGCCTTGCTGCACTCGGCGCTTCAGTTCGGCGGGGTCCAGGGGGCCTAGGTGTTTCTCGAGCCCGAAGATCAGCTTATTAAGCGCTTCCCTATAGTATTGGCGCGAGGACTCCCGGTAGGGGGCCCTGGGATGGTAGAAAAAGTGACAGGGCTTGTCGAGATCCAGGCAGTCATGGACGATAGAGGCGAGGTTCTGGATCGAGTCGCAGGTGTGGGGGAAGAGAAAACCGTCTAGATCCTCACACCGGCCCTGGAGAACCAGCTCCAACCCGAGTTTCACAACGGAACAGATGTGGGGTTGCAGGTGAGCGTGGGCGTGGCTCACCTGTAAGGGGGGGTCCCAGATCTCTACGGGCAGGGCGTTCATGGCCCAGAGGATCTCCCTGGGGTAATGGGCAGGAAAGACCCCGAAGAGGTGGCGCCCGTGTGCGCGCCTCTGGTGTCTCATATACTCCTTCCGCGACTGAAATGAGGGTTGAGTCACGAGAACTCTCCCAGAACTCCTTGACGGGCCAATGGGACGGGGTTTTGGAAGTATAGGTTCAAGCGCTCCGGGTGTCAAGACGGCAGGGGGATTCGTCCCTGTTGAAGGCTCCGTATAGTCCTGGTATAAGGAATGAAGGGAGACCTCACACGGGAACGGTGCGTAGGGGAACAGACAAAGGGTGAAGGAGAGATTCTACGCACAGAGGGCGGGGTTACCCATATTGGCTTCGACGCGTTTGTCCGGAGAGGGCTGAAGGGATGATGGGAAGGAGCTCACGTGACAGGGGGATTCTGGCGGTGGCAGGGAGTTCTGCCGCTATATTCTGGCCGGGAGCCTTCGTCTTTGGTTTCCCCGGTGTGATGGGGTCTTACTGGCAGGGGGTGTTCAACGTGGGACAGGGCCCCATCGGCAGCACCCTGTTTTTTTCGTTGGCCGCTCTCGGCATCTTTATGTTTCCTGTGGGCCGATGGCAAGAAAAAATCGGCACAAGAAGAATGATAACCATTGGGGCAACAATCTGCGGTTTAAACGGTGCCACCATAGCTTACGCCTCGAATGTCTCCATGCTTTACCTTTGGGCTTTCCTGATTGGTCTGGGTTCCTCCTTCATTTATGTCCCTGCCCTAACGACGGTCCAGCGTTGGCACCCGGAAAGAAGAGGGCTTGTCTCTGGAATCGTTAACATGGTGTTCGGGCTGTCAGCGGCGATTATGTCTCCCCTGTTCGCGATCATGCTGGAATCGATGGGCTACGTTCCCATGAATATTGCAATGGCGGTAACTGCCCTTGTGGTCGGGGTCATGGGTGCCCAGTTTACAGAAACACCGGAAAGGGTCCGATCCCTAGGGCGGGAATCTGAACCCCATGAAAAACCTCCCCCACGGGGGAGAGGTTCTCTGACCGTTGGCGAAACCGTCCGGACGAAGAGTTTCTGGTTTCTCTGGCTCACATGGGCGTTTCAGGGGGCAGCAGGGATCTCGATGGTGACCCTATCAACGGCTTTCGGCGTGTCCAAGGGGTTTGCCTTGGAGTCTGCGGTCGTCATTTTGACGGTTTTCAATGTCATGAATGGGGTTAGCCGAATACTGACGGGTTATCTGTCCGATATCATCGGACGAAACTCCGCGATGAGTACAGTCTTCTTCGTCGCTGGATTTGCGTATTTTGCGCTGCCCCACGCGAGAAGTCTGTTGGCCTCGGCCGCGCTTGCGGCGATGATCGGTTTCGCCTTCGGAACCCTGTTTGCTGTGTCCGCTCCCCTGGCAGCTGATTGCTTTGGGTTGAAGCATTTTGGAGCGATCTTCGGTCTGGTCTTTACAGCGTATGGCTTTGTTTCCGGAGCGATAGGACCTTCCCTGAGTGGATTTATCTTGGACGTGTCCCGAGGGAATTTTACGATCGTTTTTCTCTATCTGGGCGCGTTCTGTGTGGTCTCTGGGTTTTTGATTCGATTTGTTTCCCCCTCCCAATCTGGATGAGCGTGTCACCGTTGTTCGGAGTGCCCTTCCGTGATCTTCTGTGTTCTGGCCAGAAGTGATTCATCCCCCGAGTCTATCCGGTACCCATGCCCCCCTCCGCGCAAAGAGAGCCAGCCGTTTGCTGAGGATAACAGTCCACCCGGGGATTTGATGGGTTGCCCTCCTAGAGGCTGCCGTGACACCTGGTTTCTCGTCGTTGACACATAAGATTTTCCCCTGTTATAGTAACAGCAACAAGGTCGGAGTCAGAGGATGCGGTATTTTCAAGGAATTACAAGGGAGAAGGAACGGCCGTGGGGATGAACGGGTAGGCTTTGGGGGCGAGAGAAACGGCTCGTGACTCTTGTGCCCCCGAGGGGCTTGGTCGGGGGAGCGGCTTTTTTTCCCGGAGGGGAGACAGTCGCCCCAGGGACGAGTATTGAGACTTTTTTTGAGAAATCTTGAGGGTGAAGAAGCATGCGGTTTCAGCACGATGTGGTGATTGTGGGTTCTGGTTTGGCAGGTCTTCGGGCGGCGATTGAAGTTGCCGGAGAGGGCGATGTCGCTGTCATCAGTAAGGTGCTTCCCACACGATCTCACTCAGGCGCTGCACAAGGGGGCATCACAGCAGCCCTGGGAAATGAAGAGGAGGATCGGTGGGAATGGCACATGTTCGATACGGTCAAAGGAAGTGACTATCTCGGGGATCAAGATGCCATTGAGATCCTGGCTCAGGATGCTCCCAGGGCGATTTATGAGTTGGAACACATGGGGGTGCCCTTCAGTCGGAACGCGCAAGGCAAAATCGCCCAGCGTGCCTTTGGCGGCCATACTCGGGATTATGGGAAAGCCCCTGTTAAGCGGGCCTGCTATGCGGCTGACCGGACAGGACGGGTGACCATGGACACCCTGTATGAGCAATGTCTCAGCCGGAATGTCGCGTTTTATCCGGAGTTCCATGTTCTCTCCCTTGCGATCGAGGGGGGACGCTGCCACGGGGTTGTGGCTTATGAATTGGCAAACGGAGAGATCCACACGTTCCAGGCACGGGCGGTCCTCTTTGCCACGGGCGGAAATGGTCAGATCTTCAGGACGACTTCCAATGGATTTGCAAACACCGGGGATGGGATCGCCATGGCCTATCGGTGTGGGATTCCCCTGGAAGATATGGAATTCGTCCAGTTTCATCCTACGGGGATCTATGGACTCGGGGTTCTGATCAGCGAGGCAGCCCGAGGGGAGGGGGGGATTCTGAGAAACGGGAAGGGGGAAGCGTTCATGGAGCGCTATGCTCCGACGGTGAAAGATCTTGCCCCCCGCGACATGATTTCCCGGGCAATCATGACAGAGTTTCGGCAGGGTCGGGGGATCAATGGTGAGCGGTATGTCCATCTCGATCTGACCCACCTGGGGAGAGATCGGATCCGAGAACGGCTCTGGGAGATTGCCTCGTTCTCTAAGATCTATGCGGGGGTTGATCCCGCAGAAGCCCCGATTCCCGTGGAACCGACCTGTCACTATATCATGGGGGGAATCCCGACCGACACGGAGGGAAGAGTGCTTGCAGATGGAAAAGAGACTCTCCTGGATGGGTTCTATGCTGCTGGGGAGTGCGCGTGTGTCTCAGCCCACGGTGCAAACCGATTGGGAACCAACTCTCTCCTCGATCTCATCGTCTTTGGGCGGAGAGCCGGGAAGGACATCGCCAAAACCATCAAATCCGACTCCCATGGACCTTTTCCCAAGGGTCTGGAGGAGGAGGTGAGAGCAAAGGCAGAGGGTCTACTCCAATCAAAAGGAAAAGAGAAGCTCCACCCTCTCCGCCAGCAGTTGAAGGAGACGATGATGGATTACTGTTCGGTGTTTCGCGATGAGAAGGGGCTCAAGGGGGCACTGAAACAGATCAGCGTTCTCAAGGAAAGGTACGGCACGGTCGGTCTTTCCCACAGAGGGAAACGGTTTAACTATGAGCTGATGGAGGCCTTTGAGCTGGGACATATGCTCCTTCAAGTCGAGGCCATTCTGGCCAGCGCTTTGGCACGGGAGGAGAGTCGGGGAGCACATTTCCGGGAGGATTTCCCAGAGCGAGACGACGAAAAATGGCTGAAGCATACCCTGGTCACCCTTACCCCCGGGGGTGCCAAAATCACGGATAAACCGGTGACCATCACCCGGTTCGAGCCGAAAGCCAGGACCTACTGAGATGAAATGCCGATTTAAGATCTACCGCTTTGATCCTGAAAAGGACGAGAAGCCCCATTACCAGCGTTACACCCTTGAGGCAAAGCCCACCGATAAGATCCTCGACTGCCTCAACCGGATCCGGTGGGAGCAGGACCCGACGTTGGCCTATCGCATGTCTTGCGCTCATGGAGTCTGTGGTTCTGATGGGATGCGGATAAACGGGGTCTGTGCCCTGGCATGCCAGCGGCTGGTTAAGGACTATGACACGTCAACGTTCGTTGTCGACCCTCTTCCCGTTTTCCAGGTGGTAAAGGATCTCGTTGTGGATCTGGATCCATTCTTCGAAAAGTATCGCGCTATCAAGCCCTTTCTGATCAACCCGAATTCTCCCCCTGAAAGGGAACGGCTTCAGGACAGGGAGGCAAGGGGAGTCTTTGACGACGCGGTTCGGTGCATCCTCTGCGCCCTCTGCACTGCTGCATGCCCCATCAGCAGTCAGAACCCACGATACGTGGGGCCTGCAGCCTTGCTCAGAGCTTTTCGGTACCTCTTTGACAGCCGAGATTTGGGGGAGGAGGGGCGGATCCAGATTCTCGACAATGAGGACGGCATCTGGGGGTGCAATACCCTGTGGAAGTGCACCGAGGTGTGCCCGAAAGAGATCCCTGTCACCCAGTGTCTGGGAAAAATCAAGAAGAGAATCTATGACAGGAAAAAAGGGAAGGAAAACCCCCTGGAATGATGGAGTTTTGGAGTAATGGAGTATTGGAGTGATGGGTGGAAAAAGCGAAAAACCTCCGTTCTAAATGCTGGGGAATGCTTCAAAACCCATCATTGCAGCATTCCAATTGCGGCTATCCCTTGACGCTTTGAACCCAATACTCCATCACTCCATTACTCCAGTACTCCAATCTGACTACTCCCGTACTCCAATCTCACTTTCACTCTTCCGGATCGACGAGTCCTCTAGGATCCAGCGTTTCCTCGATTTCCTCATCTCTCAGGAGCCCCTTCTCCCTGACCAGTTCCCGGATCGGTACTCCCCGCTTCAGGGACTCCTTGGCCACTTCGGCGGCCTGGAGGTAGCCGATCTTCGTGTTGAGAGTCGTCGCAAGGGCTGGGTTCTTCTCCAGATAGGCGCGACATCGGTCTTGGTTCGCCGTGATTCCCTCAATACACCTTGCCACGAGGGCAGGGAGAAAGTTCTTGATGATCTCCATTGACTCCAACAGATTGTGAATCATCACCGGCATCATGACGTTCAGTTCCATCTGGCCTGCCTGTGCGGCCATGGCGATCGTCAGATCGTTTCCCACCACCTGAAAGGCGATCATGTTGAGGCATTCCAGCATGACGGGGTTGACTTTTCCGGGCATGATGGACGAGCCGGGTTGGACTGGCGGAAGATGAATCTCGGCCAGTCCGGTGGTGGGGCCAGAACTCAGAAGCCGCAGGTCGTTGGCAATTCGAATCAATTCCAGGGCGAGGTCTCTGAGTGCCCCCGAGAGGCTCGATATGGCAAGGC
>CAYGBW010000118.1:0-25259 GCA_964348185.1 uncultured Thermodesulfobacteriota bacterium
ATGGTCCCGGCCCTATCCATACCGAAGTCCAATGGTGGGGGCGAAACTGACCAGACGAAGAGAGCACGCGAGATACTCGGATTTCTGAAGCTCGACCACCTCAGGAGGGAATATGCAAGGAACCTCTCTGGGGGTCAGCAGAAATTGCTCGAGCTGGGGCGGATTTTGATGCTGGATCCCGAGGTGATCATGCTCGATGAACCATTCGCCGGGGTCCATCCTGAGCTGAAGATGGAGATCCATGATTACATCAGGGAGATGCACAAGGAAGGGCGGACGTTCATCATTATTAGCCATGACCTCCAATCGATCTTTGACTTGAGCAAGCGGTTAATCGTCCTTTCTGAAGGGAGAAAAATCTGCGATGGCACGCCCGAAGCGGTCAGGGATGATGAACGGGTCGTCGAAGCATACCTGGGGGAGTGAGGATGCTCACGGTCGAAGAACTATTTGTCGGCTATTATCGGGATATACACATCCTTCAGGGGGTGTCGACTATGGCCGAAGGGGCACAAATCACCAGCATCATCGGGCCGAATGGTGTGGGCAAGTCCACGCTCCTAAAGGCAATCTACGGCTTCCTCAAGCCGAATAAAGGGAGGATCCTTTACAGTGGCGAGAATATAACCGGGATGGACCCCTACGCCGCTCCGAAGAAGGGGCTGGCCTACATTCCCCAAAGGAGGAACGTGTTTCCCTATCTCTCCGTAGAGGAGAACATGGAGATGGGGGCATGGACCTTTAAGCGGGAGAAGAGCCGGATCAGGCAGAAGCTGGAGGAGAATTACGAGCGCTTTCCCAATCTTGCAGCCAAACGGAGGACAAAGGCCGACCACTTGAGCGGCGGGGAGCAGCGGATGGTTGAGCTGGGACGGGCGCTGATGGCCGATCCAGAGCTCTTGCTTGTCGACGAACCCACAGCGGGACTGGCCCCTAAGTTCGCCAAAGAGATTCGCAACAGGCTCGAGGAGCTAAAGGGGGAAGGGAAGGCGATCGTCTTGGTCGAACAGAACATCCGCGAGGCCATCGGGATAGCGGATTATGTTTATGTTCTCGACCTGGGCAGGAACAAGGTCCAAGGCTCTCAAGATGAGTTCAAGACTGATCTGAAAGACCTCGTAAAGGATTGGCTGTTCTAGTGCTGCTTCTCGATCAAATCCGTGTTGACGTCTTATCTTAATGCAAAATCTGGCTGAGAAACAGTTTGGTCCGCTCGTGTTGGGGGTTTTGGAAAAACTCCGCTGGCGTATTTCCTTCAACGATTTGACCGAAGTCCATGAAAAGCACCCGGTGCGCCACGCTCTTGGCAAAGCCCATTTCGTGTGTGACCACAATCATGGTCATGCCTTCCTGAGCCAGTTCGATCATGACGTCCAGCACTTCCTTAATCATCTCCGGGTCAAGGGCAGAGGTGGGTTCATCAAATAGCATGACTTTCGGGTTCATACAAAGGCTGCGGGCGATGGCGACACGCTGTTGCTGGCCTCCTGAAAGCTGCCCCGGATATTTCCGTGCCTGTTCCGCGATATGCACCTTATCCAAGAAGTACATAGCCGTCTCTTCAGCTTCGGCCTTGGGGACCTTTCGCACCCAGATGGGCCCTAGGGCCAGGTTTTCGACGATTGTCAGGTGGGGAAAAAGGTTGAAATGCTGAAAAACCATGCCCACTTCTGCACGGATTTTCTCGATATTCTTGATATTATCGGTGAGCTCGATACCGTCGACGATGATCCGACCCCTTTGATGGTCCTCGAGGCGATTGATGCAGCGAATCAGGGTTGATTTTCCGGAGCCTGAAGGCCCGCAAATGACGATACGTTCCTTCTTGTGGACGGTCAGGTTTATGCCCTGAAGCACGTGGAAGTCGCCAAACCACTTGTGCACATCGCTGATTTCTATCATGGCTTCATCAGGCGTCTGGTTTTCCGCGTTTCTTAATCGTTCCTTGTTCATGAAAGCCTCTCTTTAGGAGTCAAAAGTCTCTTAACCTCCTCCCTCATCACTCGGGGGAAACGACCAAGATTTACCCCCCCTATTCCATCTCTGAGTGTTCCCAATTTCATCGGCCAAAACAGTATCCAATAACCAGGATCAATGATCAACCAACTAATCTTCTGTTGACAGCTCCTTTTCCAGCTTCCGACTGTAGTTCGACATGGAAAAACATCCAGCAAAGTAAAAAATGGCAATAAAGATATAGGCCTCGCGGCTGAACCCCATCCATTCAGGATTGGAGAGCACAGACTGGGTAGTCTTGAGCAGGTCGAACAGCGCGATGATCACCACGAGGGATGTGTCCTTAAACGCTGAAATGAGAATGCTGACCGTGGGTGGAATCACGATCTTCAGGGCCTGGGGTAGAATAACCAGCCGCATGGTCAGGTAGTAATTCAATCCTATCGATTCCGCTGCCTCATATTGCCCGCGAGACATTCCCTGTAAACCGCCGCGGACCACCTCCGCAATGTACGCAGCGGTAAACAAAATGATGGCCACCTGTGCCCGGAGAATCGGATTGAGAAACTTGGTGATAGCGGCCCCCGGGGGCAAGAAAAGGGGAAAAATGATCGAAGACATAAAGAGCAGGCTGATAAGGGGCACACCCCGGATCAACTCGATGTATAAGACGCAGAGCAGTTTCAGGGCGGGCAATCTGGATTGCCGCCCCAGGGCCAGGAGAACGCCCAGCGGGTAGGCAGCGGTGAGCCCGAAGACGGCAAGGAGAAGCGTCAGCGGGAGGCCGCCCCACTGGGTACTTTCCACCGGAGTCAATCCAAACAGCCCCCCCCTCATGAGCAGACCCATGGTGAAAAGTCCAATAAACCAGGCATAGGCCAAGTGTTTCTTCCAATGATTCCGGTTCCTGCTGTAAGCAAGCAAGCCGACGAGAATGATCATGGCCAAAAGAGGACGCCATTGCTGGTCATAGGGGAAGAAAGCAAAGATGATAAAGCGCTGGTTTGTCGCGATGACGGACCAGCAAGCCCCTCCGGCCTCTCGACATTCCTGTGCAGTGGTACTCCAAACACTATCAACGAAGGCCCAGCGGAACAGAGGAGGCACGATTCTCCAGAGAAGGAACAGCGTCACAACAGTGAGGAGAGAGTTAAACCACCCATTGAAAAGGTTGTTTCTGACCCACCCAATGACGCCCACACTCGTTACCGGGGGCTTTAATTCTTCTGTGACCGTGTCTCGGGTCGATGTCTCCATAAGTCCCACTATCTTTCGACGAGGGCCACTCTCTTGTTGTACCAGTTCATAAAGGCCGACGTTGACAAACTGAAAATAAGATAGACCGCCATGATGAGGGCCACCCCCTCAATGGCCTGTCCCGTCTGATTGATGGTCGTGTTAGCGACAGAAACGAAATCGGGAAATCCGATGGCCACGGCCAGAGAACTGTTCTTTGTCAGGCTGAGCATCTGGCTCGTCAGAGGGGGAATGATGACCCTCAGGGCCTGGGGTAAAACCACGAGGTTTAGGACTTGCGGAGGCCTCAGACCGATCGACATGGCGGCCTCTCTCTGGCCTTTGCTGACTGACTGGATGCCTGCTCGGACGACTTCCGCCACAAAGGCTGAGGTATAGATGACGAGGCCTGACAATAGGGCCACGAACTCAGGACTGACCGTCATGCCCCCTTCGAAATTGAACCCAACAAGCCTGGGAATATCCATTTTGGTAGGCGCGCCGGCCAGATACCAGGTGACCAAGGGGAATCCTATGATAATTCCGATAGACACACGAAAAACCGGGAAGAACCGTCCTGTTCTTTCCTGCCGCTTTTTTGCCCATCGGCGGAGAAGGTAGACGATCACGCACCCAACCAGGAAGGTTAAAAGCATGTATTTATGGGCCGGATGGGCCTCTGGAATCGTAAAAGCCACCCCGCGATTGCACAGGAAAAGGCCTTTGACCGGGGACAAGGCCTCCCGGGGGGATGGAAAAGTCTCATAAAAAATGGCATACCAGAAGAACAGCTGCAGGAGTACCGGAATGTCCTGCATAACTTCGATATAGATCGCTGCCAATCTTGCCACAAGCCAGTTGGATGATAGCCGGGCCACCCCAATGATGGTTCCCAGCAAAACCGTCAAGATAATCCCGATGAAGGCAACCTTTAAGGTATTTAAAGCGCCGACGATGAGAGCGCGGCCATAGGAGCGGGCTGACGAATAAGGGATGAGAGACTCACCGATCTCAAAGGCGGATTCCTTATTGAGAAAACCGAAACCTGTAGCAATGTTTTGTTTCTGAAGGTTTATGATGGTGTTGGATACGAGATAATAAGCCAGCAGCCCGACCATGGCGAGCACGCCAATCTGAAACATGATCGCCCGTTTTTTGGGATCAAGCCAGAATGGCACCTTGTCCGGTACCGATGTTTCCTCAAAATTTCTCATTATTTCTTAGGGAACCGATCGCTTGTCACAACGTCATGATCTGGGTGTGAACGGATTAGGAGGTAAGGGCATGGGACCTTTCACAACAAGCCTTTGCCCGGCGCGGATGTCCGGTCACAAGGAATCAGAAAAAAAGGTGCCCCTCTTGAGGGGCACCCCAAAAACCGATCATCGAAACGGTGCAGCATACATCAGCCCGCCCCTTGTCCACAGGTCATTCAGACCGCGCTCAAGGCCGAGTTGCGTGTTGGGGCCTACATTGCGCTCAAAGATCTCGCCATAGTTCCCCACTTGCTTGAGGATGTTGTAGGCCCACTTCTCATCCAGACCGAGGGCCTTGCCCATGCCGGGGGTAACACCCAGAATGCGCATGATTTGGGGGTTCTTGCTCTTGAGCATCTCATCCACATTTTTCGAAGTGATGCCCAGTTCTTCAGCCTCGATCAGGGCCATGACCGTCCAGTTGACGATGTCATACCACTGATCGTCACCATGCCGGACCACAGGGGCCAAAGGCTCCTTAGAAATAATCTCGGGCAAGATAACGTAGTCGTCCGGGTTAAGAGCCACGGAGCGGTGGGCGGCCAACTGGGAAGCGTCTGAGGTCAAGCAGTCACAGCGGCCCGCAAAAAAGGCCTTTGACAGTTCAGGGGTTTGTTCGATCACAAGCGGTTTCCACGCCATGTTGTTTGCCCGGAAAAAGTCTGCCGCATTCATCTCTGTGGTTGTTCCCGGGAGAACGCATATCGTCGCACCATCCAGTTCCTTGGCACTCTTAACCCCCAGTTTCTTTGGTACCATGAATCCCTGGCCATCGTAATAGTTCACATGGGCGAAATTAAGACCGTTCACGGTTTCCCGAGTCAAGGTCTGCGTGGTATTACGGCACAACACATCGATTTCCTTCGACTGAAGTGCGGGCAATCGCTGTACCGCCGTAAGGGCCGTAAACCTCACCTTACTCGCGTCACCAAACACCGCGGCGGCAATGGCCTTTGCTGTATCCACGTCAAGGCCTTTCCACTCGCCTTTTTCGTCAGGCATGCTAAACCCAAAGACACCCCCGTTCACACCGACGATGAGCGTCCCTCTTGCCCTGACCGCGTCGAGGGTCTCTCCCGCGACCGCCACGCCCGCTACCGCAAGGACTGCAACCGCCACTCCTGCAACGCACCACTTGAAAATCCTCATCTCGTGTTCCTCCTTTCAGGTTTATAGATTAACCTCTCAGGTCGGAGACCTGGCAATCTGTTTTGATGCCATAACACGAATGCCCTGAGTTCATTTGCACCCCATACAGACCCCTTGGTTTCCTCCCATCCAGCCGGACGCCTCTGCCTTGTGGCCAAGAACGATTTTAGCTTATTAAACACGAATGTCAAGGAAAAAGAACAAGGGATCGTGATTTCCGGATCAATCGGAATGGCCTCTTCACCCATGGCCTGATTGACGACTATCATTAAGCGGTAGTCATTTTGTGACTCCTTCTAACGATCGGCCTGGGGGGGATTCCGATCAAAAGGGCAGGGCTTCCAAGAGGGCCTCGTAGTCGTCTCTGCCGACTTCCCTTCTGAGATCGATTGTCTGATCGGCTACATTATACATGGCAAACAGGTAGGCCGGTCCACCAAGGTCCAGGGTCAGGGCAATGTGGGAGAGGATTCGGGCGATTCCGCACTCGCTAAACCCAGTGAATTCTTCCGGGTGGTGACTGAAATACTCATATTCACGTTGATTGTATTCCCAGAGATCGAGAGCCCAGAGATCCACCACCTCCGATTCCCTTGCCCTTCGATTCACCTCCAGAGCTTGGTAGATCCTGGTGAGGAGAGCGAGAAATCCTGGATCTCCCGGCTCTATTTTCTCAGCCGCCTCGAGTCGAAAAATCAGATGGGGACTGTCCTCCCGGACAAATAGGGATAGAGAGCGGATGCAGTCAATTGTATCAGCAAGGGATGCCTTCATGGAATCCTCGCCTTACCGTGATCTATTTTCACACTTCTGATCCAACTTTGCAAAGCATTCTACTGGCCCCCATGTCGCTCGGAGAACAGGAAGACCCCCTTAGCCCCGGGAATAAGAGCTGATCGAATTCAGGCTGGTGGCTGAATTGCTCTTCTCAAGGCGGATTGGATGAATCGGGGGGATCATTCAGAGGATCTCTGGCTCTGAGGCAAATTTTGTCACAGGGGGCCTATTTTACCCCGATGAGGCGGGGGTAGCCGAGCATTTCATGGCTCTCTCAAGACCAGGACCAATCGTTGAAATTGTTGTGAAAGAAAGCTATAATAGGATTATACCGTGTGGGGCTCCATTTCGGTGGTATATTTCTTGCAGTAATCAACTCAGACCATTTGCAGGTGGAATATGGCTTTACCCCTTGGCCCGTAATGTGGGTTTACCAAGTTCGGTTCGTTTCGAACCGAACGAATCCGTCTCGTGAAGCAGGTACCTCCTCGTTCTGGCAGCGCTGGCTCAGCATTTCACAAGGGGAATTACCTGTTTTTTTTTGGAAGGAGGCCCAACTGGAAAGCTTAGACTTTGAGGACTTCCAAAAACAGGGGACATCCTAAAAAGGATTACCCGTACCCCAGCAAAGGAGGCCCGACATGTCCGAGATCGATTTCCAAAAAATCATCGAAGAGTCGAGAAAGGAAGATCAGGAGATCCAATGGGAGGGAACGTGCCTCCAGTACATGGAGTTGATAAAAGAGGATCAATCCATTGCGCAGCTTGCTCCGGGAAGGCTCTACAAGATGGTCATGGATAAGGGGACCGAGCCCGTCAAGGATTCGGTCAAACTCCCCGACTATGAGGACATGGTGATGTACCACTTCTTTCAGGAGGAACTGTACGGTCTTGAGGAGTCCCTTCACGACATCATGAGATTTTTCAAGGCAGGTGCGCGGAGAACAGAGACGGGGAAGCGGATTCTGATTCTGGTGGGCCCAGTATCCAGTGGAAAGTCGACGATTGCCGCGTTGTTAAAGCGTGGCATGGAGGAGGATCAAACCCCCATTTATGCCATCAAGGGATGCCCGATGCACCAGGAACCCCTTCACCTGATACCGAAAAACCAGAGACCCAAATGGGAGGAGCTCCTGGGTGTCAGGGTTGAGGGGGATCTCTGCCCTCTGTGCAGATTCAATCTCCTTGAAAACGAGACCTATCGAGACGAGGACGGTAACGTGCTCTGGGAGAAATTCCCCGTGGTTCGAATTCGTCTGAGTGAATCGGCTCGCTGCGGCGTCGGGACTTTTCAACCCTCAGACCCTAAGAATCAGGATATAGCCGAACTGATTGGGCGGGTGGATCTTTCAAAGATTACCCAATACGGAGAGACCGATCCGCGGGCATACAGTCTGGACGGGGAGTTGGAGATCGCGAACCGGGGGTTGATGGAGTATGTTGAGATTCTGAAATGCGATATCAAATTCCATTATATCCTTATCACCGTTGCCCAGGAGCAGGTTCTAAAAGCTCCCGGTTTCCCTCAGATCTACGTGGACGAGGTCATCCTCTCTCACACGAACCAGACAGAGTTCGATAAGTTCAAGTCGATCAAGGAAAACGAGGCTCTCCACGACCGGATGTACCCGATCTTCGTCCCCTATAACCTAAAGGTCAGGGAGGAGGAGAAGATCTACAGGAAGATGATCGAGCGAAGCGAGTTTCGGGAGGTCCATCTGGCCCCCTATACCCTCAATGTGGTCGCTCAATTTGCGGTCCTGACCCGATTGACGGAGAGTCAAGTCTGTCAGAGCTTGATCAAGAAAATGAAGTATTACAATGGGGATCCTGTTGCGGAAAAAGAGAAGGACCAGGTGGACCTCCTTGAATTGCGCATGGAGGGGAAGAAAAAGGGAGAAGGGATGTCAGGAATCAGTCCCCGATTCGTTGTAAACGCTCTCAACGTGGCCTTGGGAGACAAGGAAGCGGTCAAGTGTATCAATCCCCTGGACGCCATTCGAGCGCTTCGGGCCAACTTCGAACATCACATCGGCTTCACCGATGAGGAAAAGACAAGCTATCTCAACCTCCTAATGGGGGAGAAGGACAGCGTTCTCAGCGAGTTCAAGGAAATCGCCAAGAAGGAGGTCAACCGGGCCTTCCTGTTTGCCTATGAAGATCAGGCCCAGGCCCTGTTCGACAACTACATGAAAAACGCGACAGCCTTCTGTCTGAAGAAAAAGATTCGAGATCCTGTGACCAATGAAGATCAGGAACCCGACGAGAAGCTGATGCGGAGCATCGAAGAGATGATCGGCGTCTCTGAAAACGCCAAAAAGGAGTTTCGCCAGGGGATCTTTGTCTTCAAGAGCGACGCCATCGACCAGGGAAAGGAGTTCACTTTCGATACCTACACCCCCCTGCAAGAGGCAATCGAGCGGAAGCTGATCGGCGACCTGAAGAATGTGGTCTCCCTCACCATCGCGGACAAGACCCGGAAGGATCCAAAAACCCTGAAGCGGCGTCAGGACGCCCTTGAGGCCCTGCAGCAGAAGGGCTATTGCCCGGTGTGTGCCGAGAATAAACTCCAGTTCGTGGGTGACATCCTCAGGAAAGAAGAGTAGAGGGGAAGGATCGGAAGATCGAGGAGGAGAGCTTAGGGGGTCGCTCCAACTGGAATACTGGAAGCGTAAAAGGATGGAATAGGGGGCAAGTGCTGGGTGTGACCCGATAGAGGTTGGAGGACCGTCCGTCCAGGACGGACTTGAGGGTAACGTCCAGAAATCTTTGGCTTTTGGTCTCAGCCCATTCGTTTCTCAGGGTAGGCCCAGCGATCCTCAAGCGAAGGGCTCCTAAACCACACGATAGGGCACGGCATCAATCGATGATGACAAAAACACTCATGACTACCATGCGTTAAAAGATTCCAGGACGTGATCATGGCCATCAAGAAACAGGATTGGGGGCTTTCCCAGCGGGGCCTCAAAGATGCGGCCCGGCACCGTCAGAAGATCAGAGAATCCATCCAGAAAAACATCGCCGACATTATCAGCGACGCCTCCATTATCACCCGCAAGAAGGGGCAGATCGTGAAAGTGCCCATTCGGGGGCTCAAGACCTATCACTTCATTCATAAACGGGAGAGTTCGGGGGGGACCGGCCTCGGTCAGGGAGAGGGTGAAAAGGGGGATATTATCGGCCGTCAGCCGACTCCTGACCGCCGTCCTGGCCAGCCCGGTGACCAGCCTGGCGTCGACTTTCTGGAGACGGAAATCGACATTGAAGAACTGATCGAGATGATGCTGAAGGATCTCGGCCTCCCCAACCTCAAGAAGAAGGCTTCCGCGGAAACAGAAATCCCTAAGGGATGGAGATTCGAGAGCATTGAAAAAACGGGCATCATCGCCCATCTGGACAAAAAGCGAACCCTCAAAGAGGCTGTCAGGCGGACAACCGTCTTTGTGGGGGAACTGATGCGGAAAACCGGGAAGTCGGAAGAGGACTGTCGAAAAGCCCTCACCATAGCGCGAGGAGATTTACTCGATGCCGAGAGGATTCTCCGAGAGGGAGATCTCTCCGACGAAGGGGAGCCTTTCCTTCCCCTTTTCAGTGAGGATCTGAGGTACCGGATCCTGGAAAGGGATGTGGAATATGAGTCGAATGCGGTGGTTCTCGCCATGATGGATGTGTCGGGAAGCATGGGAACCATGAAAAAGTACCTGGCTCGGTCTTTCTTCTTCTGGCTCGTTGAGTTTCTGAGGCAGATTTACAACCAGGTCCAGATCCGCTTCATTGCCCATACCACAGAGGCCAAGCTGGTGGACGAGCATGAGTTCTTTCACAAAGGGGAAAGCGGAGGAACCTTCTGCCATTCTGCCTATGACTTGGCAATCCACCTGGTGGAGACTGAGTACAACCCGGCCCGGTGGAATGTCTACCCCTTTCATTTCTCCGATGGAGAAGACTTCGAGCCCATCAAAACCGTGGCCTCGACAAAGCGACTTCTTGGGTTGGGTGTCAATATGCTCGGTTATGGTGAGATTCAGGCCGACCCATTCAATGCCTCCAGGCTCATGGATAGCTTTCAAAAGGAACTGCATCTCGATGAGCGGCACATTGGAACCGGTGACTTCAGAGTCCTCTTTGGAAGGGATGAGGCTACCCCCTTTATGGGGGCCGTGTTGAAGGAGAAATCCCACGTTTACCTGACCCTGAAGGAATTCTTGAGAAAGGAAAAGGCGTTTTAAGAGAGACCTATGGATCCGCAACTGAACCGTATCAACGAGTTCGATGAAAAACTCCAGCAAATTGCCCGACAGTTTGGCCTCGACTTCTTCCCCCAGGAGTTCGACGTGATTCCTGCTCAGAAGATGCTCGAAATCCTGGCCTATCGTTTCCCCGTCAATTTCTCCCACTGGTCTTTCGGGCGAGATTACGAGAGGGAAAAGACCAAATACGAGTACGGATTCGGCATTCCCTATGAGGTGGTTCTCAATTCAAACCCCTCTCGAGCCTACCTGATGAATACCAATCCCCTCCCGGTCCAGGTGATGGTGATGGCCCATGTATACGCCCACAATGATTTCATGAAAAACAATTCTCACTTCAAGCCCACCCGGAGAGACATTCTCCCCTCAGCGTCGGAGGCCGCTCTTCGTTTTCAGAAGTACGAAAAACGCCACGGCCTCGAAGCGGTGGAAAGTGTGATCGATCCAGGCATCAGCATCGAACTCAACATCGATCCCGACTTTTTTATCCGGGAAGAGAGCGAAGAGGATCAGCGGGAGCGACTTTCGACTCCCCTGGCCAGGCCAGACAGCCCGGGTCCGTACGATGATCTGATCCCCCGGAGGAAGCCGGATCGCCCACTCAAGGACCACGACAACGGAAAGACACCTCTGGAGCCAGAGCGAGACGTCCTCCTTTACATCATCAACCACTCACCGAAACCGCTCAAGGAGTGGGAGAAGGACATCTTGTCGGTCATCCGGGATCAGTCTCGGTATTTTATGCCCCAGAGGCGGACAAAGATTATGAACGAGGGATGGGCTACCTTCTGGCACATGAGAATAATGGACCGCCTCTTCAAGGAGGGGCTCCTCAATGAGGAGGAACACGGGTATTACAACCTCTACAACTCCAGGGTCTTGGCCACCAATCCCCGCATGCCCAATCCCTACCTGGTTGGTTTGAGAATCTTCGAGAACATCGAGGAGCGGTGGAACAAGGGGAGATTCGGAAGGGAGTGGGAGGCGTGCGAGGATCCAAGAAAAAAGGAGACATGGGACCTGGGACTGGGTCAGGGAAGAGAAAAGATTTTTGATGTGCGCCGGGGCTTCAGCGACAGGTTCTTTATCGAGCAGTTCCTGACGGAAGAACTCGTGGAGGACCTCAACCTCTATCTCTACGAGGGGAAACCGGAGCACGGCGAGATCCGTTACGTCATCAGCGACAGGGACTGGCGTCGGATCAAAAGCCTCATGGTCTCTCATTTGACCACATTCGGCACGCCACTGATCATGGTCGAAGACGGCGACTACAAGGGGAAACGGGAGCTCTACCTAAAACACGCCTACGAGGGGATGGAGTTGGATCAGGAGTATAGGGAAAAGACCGTGGGCCACATCTTCTACCTTTGGGATCGTCCGATCCATCTGGAATCGGTCGTTGATGAAAAGAGAGTGGTTTTTTCCTTTGACGGAACGAGCCACACCGTAATCGAAGGCTGATGATTCCTGCCTATTCTCCGGGAATCCGTTCCTCCATCACGACGGGGACAGGCTGCGCGGCCACTGACCTTCGAACCTCACCGACCATATCGATTTTCTTCCATTTTCCCCTCCGAAACCGCCAGAAATAAACCAGCCCGAGAAGGACGATGTAGAGGGTTGCCCAGACCCAGGCCAGAATAAGGCCTCCATGAAGGACGGAGACGGTGAGATAAACCGGAGGCACAAAAAGGGTCCATCCCGCAGTCACCGCACTCCACATGACAAAACGGGTATCCCCAGCTCCCTTTAAACCTGCAGAAAAGACAATGCCCAGGGCATCGAAGAGGCTATAAATGGCCACCATGATGAGAAGGTATCTCCCGTAGTGGAGAATGGCGGCAAAATCCTGCATCTGGGGGCCCCGTGCCCTGAAAATACGGAAAAGGGGTCCAGGAAAAAGGACAAAGATCATGGCCATGATGCCCGCATAGACAAGAGCCATCACCAGGGCTGAGTAAGTCGTTTTCTCCGCCACGCCGGGCTCTTTTCGCCCCATAGACTGGCCGACCAGGGTTGAGGTGGCGATGGAAATGCCGATGACAGGCATGAAGGCAAGCATGTCAATGGTGAGGGCAATATTGGTCGCAGCGAGTTCCACCGCACCCAGTCGGCCCACCATGATCACAAATAAGGTAAAACAGCCGATTTGGAGGAAGAACTGGAATCCAGCCGGCCCCCCGTATCGGAGCAGTTTTCGAAAAAGGGGTGCATCAAAACGGATTCGGTGGGTGGCAAAGTGTCTGTTGTTTTCTCTTCGGAGGAAGAGACCGAACAAGATGGCCACCGGGACGGTGGAAGCCAGCACCGTGGCAAGGGCGGCTCCGGAGAGGCCCATCTCCGGAAGTCCCCATCTGCCAAAGATTAGACCGTAGTCCAGAACGACGTTGACGAGATTTCCTACCGTAACGGCCATCATGGTCGTCTTTGTATCGCCTCTTCCCGTAAAGAAACTGGCAAGAGCGCTCTGGAGGGGGACAAGACCTCCCCCCCACATGAGAATGGAGAAATACCGGACTTCCTGTTCAACGATTTCAGGGGGGTGGCCTCCCCATTGGAAAATGAAAGGCCCAAGGGGAATGAGCAAGACAATGACCCCATAGGACGCGAGACTGAAAAACACCCCCTGCCATGTGGCGGTGCTACACCTGGGCTGATCATTGGCGCCAAAATACTGGGCCACAACCGTGGTCGTGTACTGGCTCACTCCCATGAAGAAGCAGATAAGGGTGAAGGCCGTGATGCCAGCGGGGGTTGCTGCAGCCAGGGCGGTCTGACTGTACCAGGAGAGAAACATGCGGTCGACAAAACGCATGATCGTCATAGAGGCCGTCGTCAGGACAAGGGGGTACGAGAGGGAAAGAATCTCGCCACACCTGCCTGGCAGAAAAGCCTTTTGTCCGGAATCGGGCATAGGGGTTCCCTCAGAACCGGGAAGTATACAAAAGTATTCCTTTTGGGCGGGAATCTCAATGGGAACCTGGGAGAAGGGATCTCAAATGTCAAAATCCCAACGACAGATTCCTTGGGGAACTCGCGAGTCATGGGTCCGAGTGGGGAAATTGCGGGGGGGGCTGGATTTTTGATAAGATGAATTTCGATCTCTCAGGGCAAGTTGGCCGATCGCTCAGGATCTCAGTCAGGAGAAACCGCTATGGGGCACAGAGCCAGGTCGTTCAGATCCATCGATAGATTTCCCCTAAACGCCCTGGTCTTCCTTTTTGCCATTGCATTTCTCTCCTCCCTTCCCGGATGTTCCACCCCCCTCTACCTCGTAAAGCTCGGATGGGGTCAGGCCCGCATAATCGCTCACAGCAGGCCCAATGAGGCGGTTCTCGAGGATCCCGATGTTGGGGAGTCCATCAAGGAGAAGATCAGGCTGGTCATGGAGACGAAGATCTACGGGGAAGAACAGATAGGACTGGCCAAGACCCCGAGTTTCTTGAGATTCTACCCGGTCAAGGGGCCCGCTATTCTCTATGTCGTGTCGGCGTCCCCGAAAGACCGTCTTGAGCCCTACCAATGGTGGTTTCCTGTCACGGGTAGGGTGACCACAAAAGGGTTTTTCAGCTATCAGGACGCCCTTCGGGAGAGAGAAAAACTCGAGGGCAAGGGGTTCGATGTCTTTGTCCAGGGGGCGCAGGCGTACAGCACCCTGGGCTGGTTGAAGGATCCCATTTATTCCACCATGCTCTCCCACGACCCTGCAACGGTTGTCAATGTGGTCGTCCATGAACTGACTCATGCTACGGTGTTTTTCAAGAATGAGCTCGATTTCAACGAACAGATCGCCAATTTTGTGGGGGGACAGGGGGCGATCGATTTTACGGGAGTCAAATTTGGCGAAGGATCTCTCGTCCAGAAGAGGGCCATGGCCCTTTTGGAAGATGGCGTCGTCTTCGCCCAGTTTATGAAAGGTGTCAATTTGAGACTCAAAGGCCTTTACGCCCAACCCGTTTCCTTAGCTGAAAAGCTGCGAGAGCGGGAGGTCGTTTTCCTCGAGTTAAAAGAGGAGTTTGCGGCCCTGAGGACTCGGTTGAAAACGGATTCCTATCTGGGGTTTGAAGGGGTGAGGCTCAACAATGCAGCGATCCTGGCTTTCGGACGCTATGTTACCCACATCGAGCAGATTCAAAAGGTCTATGAGAATTTAGACAGGGACTTGAAGCGGACTGTCTCGTTCTTCAAAGAGATGAAAAAATCCAGGATAAAGGATCCCAAGGGTTATGTGGCGAGATGGTTGAGAGAAAGGGAATCGAAGCAGCCGGTTTCCCGGGGTCAGGATCTCTTCGTCGGCTCCTCATGATTGCTGGGCCGTGAGAAAGGCGTCGAGCTGATTCCGATGCTCCTCTGAGAGATGGAGAAACGAAACGCCGGCTCCATAGGTAAGTTCCGGTTGATGGTCGAGATAGACAACCTTCCCCTTGGGGCTGATGGCGCGGCCATTCATGATGACCGTGAAGTCATAGATTTCACCGGAAAACATCATGTAACGGGATTGAATCTTCATGCCACCCAGGCTGAGGTTTGAGGTCTCTCCCACCCTCAATTTGCTAAAGCAGATAAAAGAGATGGGGCAGCTAACCGGAAAGCGTGGATTTTTGCGCCTTTCTTTCCCCTCCTGAGACATCTTCTTCCCCCTATCACCGCACGACGACCTCGCTTATTCTATAGAATCTAATATCAGATAATCCTCCCATTGAAAAGTATAATTGTTCAAGAAAGTCGAAAAAGATGATCTCGGCTCCATCGTTGCTTCGAAAAGGATTCGTTCTCCCCGGTGGCTTGGCCTGAGGGGTGAGCAACTCATGATCGGGTAATCCCTGGCGAAACCAGGGATCTCATAGACGAGAGACTCGGTCACAGATCTTGGCCAATCGATCCATCTGCCTCTTTTCCCTCTCGCTGAATGGACTATCCCCGAGAGCCTTTCCATAGTAGCCATTGATGACAACGGTATGGGACGGAGCGAGAACCTCTTGGAGCCGGTCTAGATTCCCCTTTTGCAGGTAAAGGGAGACATCATTGATCACCAGGATCTTTTTTGGATTTTTGAGATAGAGGAAGAATAACTCCTCGATCGCCCTCGCGTTCTGCCGGGCATAGGCTTCTACTTCACTGGGATTTCTCCCCGTAAGCCTCGGAGGGACAATCGTCGTGGTATAGTAGAATATCCCGGAGTGGGCAGGAATCTCCATCTTGCCGCCGATGCCCCGTGTCTTTTCTGGAGCGAGGTCGAGAACAGCGACTTCCCCTCTCTTCCGACCCATGAACCCGTCGAGAAATCTCAGGGTCATCTGGGTCTTTCCAGTATTTACATCCCCTAGAATCAGGGTTCTTTTTCCCCAGTATTCGTGAAGAGAGAACATCGCCTGGCTCTCCATCAAATCACGAGGATGAGCCCAATCAGGCTGGCGCAGGGAACCTCTTCTCGAATGGAAGAGTGGCCAATAGGGGTTAATTCCCAACCCACGTTCTTGGCAATGGCGAATACATCAAACCCGCAGGCCTCCATGGCAGGTCGAGCGCGAAGGGGGTGGATACAGGCGTCACCGCTCAGGACGGCACAGGCCCTGTGGGGTAGACAGAGGGCACACTCCCCCGCAGCAAAGCCCATGGCAAGGGGAAACCCCATGTAAAAGGCCTTCCCTTCCAGCTTGGCGACCATCTCCTTGTGTGCGAGTTCTGTGGATACATGCCGACTGCGCCACTCCTCTCCAACAAAATCGGCTACGGCAGCATCGAGCTGAAAGAGTAGACCCCATTCAAACTCCGATACGATTTTCCGGGTTACGTCCGGCGTCAGGGGATTGTGGGGAGGGCACATGATGCTGCTCCCGTAGAATTTGCACCCGGGGATGAAGCATTTTGCCCAGGCGCTGTGCCGAACGATGAGTTGATCCGATGGGATAATCAGGGCGCGGTCAGCCCCAATCTCCAATGCGTAGTTTCTCAACGCATCCAGTTTTTTGTCATGGTTCATGATGTCCAAACCCCCAGTTTCACAAGAACGAATCGTGCTGCAAGGAAGGTGGTAACCACGATTGCGGTCCCCCCGAGGATATTCAAAAGAAAGGAGTTCTTTCTCTCCCCGGCAAAGCGCTCTCGGTTGAGCAAGATCATGATGAGCACCAGGATAAGGGGAGTCCCGCAGAGTCCGAGGGCCAGCATAAGGACCAGAAGAACAAGGAAACTCCCTTTCAAAAAAGGTCCAAAGACGCTCAAGCCGCACCCCAGGGCAAGGAGCATTCGAAAGTTTCTGTCTTTTACATCCAGTTGCCAGTGAAGCTTGTCGGAGAGGAGATAAGCCCCCGCTAAATAGGTCGGTGATATCGTAGAGACCACGGCACCCCACAGGCCCGCCAAGAGAATTACCTTCCCATAGTCTCCAACCAATGGGGTAAGGCTCTTTGCCACATCGAAGGCTGAGGTGACCTGAACCCCCTCAGGGTGAAGCACCGCCGCCGCGGCCAAAAATATGGCGACGCTGTAAAGACCAAAGGCAAAAAACATGGAAAGGATCGTATCGAAGCGGGCAAGCCCCATGTCCGCTCCGGTCCATCTTCTGGCGTTGACCGTATAGGTGTGCATGGCAATAATCGTAACGTGGACGGCACCGCCCATGATCCCTGCCATCATGACGGCAGATTCCCCAGGGATCCTGGGGACAAATCCACCAAAGATGAGGCTCATGTCTGGCTTTACAATGGCGAGGGTGAACACGAAACAGAGCACGACCCCGGCGACGAGCAATTTGCAGAACGTTTCGAATCGCTTATATCCACCCAGAGTCAAGAGGAAAAAGAAGAGAAAACCGTAGGGGAAGCCCCAAAAGCGGTCCCAAAAGGGGGTGGAAAGCCCGGTGATGAGGGAAGTCGTCCCAGCCATGGCTTTCATGAGAACCACGGCGGCCAACCATGTGGCCAATAGAGCGTCGATCGTGAGCACCCATCCCCAGAATTTTCCGAGATGGATATCCATCAGGTGAATGATCCCCCCCTGTCCGATGATGCCCGTCTTGGCTGCCAGGTATTGAGCCACGGTCGCGAGGATGGCGCTCAGGACCACGACCCAGAGGAGGGCGTAACCAAAGGTCGCCCCTGCGATGGAGACGGTGGCCAGTGTGGCTGGGCCGCAGGCAACGGCACTGACCACCCATGAAGGTCCCATCTTCTTGAAGTATGCCCAGTATTTTCCCACTGGGTTCCTCCGTGTTCCACAAAAAACCGTATTCATCCTCGAGGGACAAATACGGCACCTTTTTACCAGAGGGATGATCTTCTTTCCCGAAGGACTCCCCTTAGGGTCCACACCCCTCTACATTCTTGGCGCCGCTTCCCTACGCTGGAATTACCCAGATCAGGTTCAAAGGGTCGTCATTGAAGACTCTCAGCACACCGCCCCCAGCGGGCCTACTCCTTCATCATCCCATTTTTGCCCCTCTCTTGTCAATCGTTCCATGGGTGGAGTTTCGCCATACCCCGACCCCAAAGATTTATCTTGACAAATAAAGTCGCCTACTTTATGAAGTAATACCAGTCTATCTTTCACGAGGGAGGGTGTGTCATTATGGACGCTGAAACAAGGAGAGGCGTGGGTGAGGTCATCGATCGATTGATTTCCGTGCCCATATTCACCGGCTCTTCTCTGACTCCAAGACCCGTGTTACTAGAGCTTTATGAGGCAGCCAGGGAGAAGTTCAAAGGGCCCCTGGCTTACCTGGCAGCCGAAGCACTCAGGGAGCGTGTCGGGCCGGGGGACAGCGTGATTCTGACCACGGGCTTCATCGTTCCTCCCTGGCTCCGGGCCGAGAACGACGGACCGGTGGGGGCGGCAGGGCTCGCCCGAGCCCTCAATCTCTGCCTTGACGTGACCCCTGTGATCGTTACGGAGCGGATTATTGCAGCGATGATTCCTCCGGTCCTCAGAGCGGCCGGACTGGAGGTGGCAGACTATGCCAGGGCCAAAGAGACCTATCGGCGAGTTGCCGTTGAGGGATTCACCCATGATCCCAAAAAGGCCAGGGACCGGGCAGTAGAAATCCTGGATTGGATCAAGCCGTCGGCGATTGTCTCGATTGAAAAGGCATCGGCTAATGAAAAGGGGGTTCACCACAGCGGCGTGGGTTACGACGTGAGTCCCATCGCTGCCAAAGTGGACGTGCTGGTCGAGGAGGCCAGATCCAGGGGGATCCTCACCATCGGGATCGGAGACGGGGGAAATGAGATTGGGATGGGGTGCATCAAAGAGACCATCAAAAAGGTGCTTCCCACCGGGGCAAAATGCGGCTGCCCCTGTGGTGGGGGAACCCATGCTGCCACGGAGACGGATATCCTCGTGGCTTGCATGGTCTCCAATTGGGGTTGTACCGCCATTGAGGCGAACCTGGCCCTTGCCTATGAACGGATGGAGATTTTACACGACCGGGCTCTCGAGGAGAAGATGCTGGAGGAAGGAGCCACGGCAGGGTTTATCGATCCTGCTGCCGGACTGGGATACGCTTCCGGGGACGCCATCGACAAGGACGTCCATCTGGCCATGGTCGATATCCTCAATTTCATCGTCAAATCGAGGCTCCAGGAGAGCTTCTACATTTACAAGTACAAGGAGTATGTTCGGGAAAAGCGGGAGGAGATCCAGGAATTGATCCGAAATTGGAAGGAATAGAACGGGGAGGAGGGACCGTGTTCGATTCGATAGAGCGGGTTCAGACCGATGTGTTGGTGGTTGGCAGTGAGGGGGCGGGCGCCCGGGCAGCCATCGAGGTCGATGGCGAGGGCAAGCGGGCGATTCTCGCCACCAAAGGGATCTTTGGGGGGAGTGGCGTGACCCTGATGGCCCCTTTTTCCTGTTGTGTGGCCTTTGGCCACGAGGACCCGCGGGACAATCCGGACGTTCATTTTGAGGATGCGGTCATCGGGGGAAAGTATCTCAATAACCAGGAATTGGTGGAGGTGTTTGCCAAGGAGTCCCCCCGATACATCCTCGATCTTGAGAGCTACGGGGCAAAATTCGAAAAACGGGAGGATAACCGATTTGTCCAGGCAAAAATGCCGGGCCATCGTTATGCCCGGGCGGTCTACTACGACTTTTCAACAGGCCTGGAGTTCAGGCGGGGCCTGATGAGGGAGGTTAAGAAGAGAGCGATCCCGGTCTGGGAGGATCTGTTTGTCATGGAGATCCTGGTCTTGGATGGCTATGTATCGGGGGCACTCTGTCTCGACATCCGGACCGGGAAGCTTGTGGTGGTAGAGTGCCCAGCCGTCATCCTTGCGACGGGTGGAAATCTCGAGCTCTACTACCCTTACAATGACGGATCCTGCGACGTGACAGGAGATGGGTCGGCATTGGCCCTCAGGGCCGGCGCCGAACTCGTCGACATGGAATTCCAGCAGTTCTTCCCCACAGGGCTTGTCTGGCCCCCGGCCTTGATCGGGAACATTTGGATTGGCGATCTTCGCTACCGTCTGGGGGGCCATCTTTACAACAAGTGGGGCGAGCGCTTCATGAAGCGCTATGACCCGGAGCGGATGGAACTCTCTACCCGCGACATGACAGCCCGGGCCATCGTCTGTGAGATCCTGGATGGCCGTGGGAGCCCCCATGGGGGGACTTACCTTGACGTTTCGCACCTTGGGAAAAACATTATCGAGGACTATGTGGCAGAGGTTTTCCCCAACTTCTCCTTCCGGGGTTACAGTTTCCTAGAGGCCGGGTTAGATATCCGAAAAGATGCCGCAGAAGTGGCACCCATGGCCCACTTCACCATGGGTGGGGTACGGATCAACACGAGATGCGAGACGAACATCGGTGGCCTCTACGCAGCCGGGGAGGTAACCGGCGGCCTTCACGGGGCCAATCGGTGTGAGGGGAACGCCTTGCCTGAAACCCAGACCTTTGGGGCAATCGCCGGAAGAGAGGCCTCCCAACATGTGGAATCGGCAAAGATCACCAAATCCACGGATGCTCTGGTGGAGAGGGTCAAAGAGACCGCTCTCCCCTTTATCAAACGGACCCGGGGCATTCAGCACTTTGAGATTCGCAAAAGAGTTCAAGAGATCATGTGGAAGCAGGTGGGGGTGGTGCGGACCACGGACGGACTCGAGAAGGCGGTCAGGGCATTTGATGAGATCAAGGAAAACGATCTTCCTCGGCTCACCCTGAAACACAGGGGGCGGACGTATAACCGGGAGTTGTTTGAAGCCCTTGAGACGATCAATATGGTTCAGGTGGGAGAGGCAATGGCCCGCTCGGCGGCTTTGCGCAAGGAGAGCCGGGGAGCGCACTACCTCAGAGATCTCCCTGAGCGGGATGACCGAAACTGGCTGGTTAATGCGATTGTTCAGCTCAAGGACGGTGCCCTGGCAATCCGACATGAACCCGTTGTGATGACAAGGCTGCGACCGGAGGGAGGAGAGGAGAAATGGGTGGATCAGGAATAGTCAAGGTATTTCGATTTGATCCAGAGAAGGATAAGTCCTCGAGATTCGATACGTTCAAGGATATCCCTTATGAAGGCCGGCGGGTCACGGACGTGCTCAACTACATCTATCAAAACCTCGACAGCACGATCGCCTTCCGTTACTCCTGTCGAGCCGGTCTCTGTGGGGTCTGTATCCTCAAGGTGAACGGGAAACCCTGCATGTCTTGCCACCGGGTCGCGGAGAAAGAAATGGTCATCGAGCCGCCTGTTCAGTATGCCGTGATCAAGGATCTGGTGGTGGACTTCCAGAAGAAGGTGAAGGCGAAGAAGACCGAAAAGGAGTAGGCCATGTATGGGTGGCGGGGAAAAGTCGGCATTATCATTCCATCGTTAAATAACACCATGGAGCCAGAACTGAATAAAATGGCCCCTCAAGGGGTCGCCATCTATGCGACCCGTCTCCTTCTGCAGAAGGGTCTTCCCGATGAACTGGAGAAGATGGCAGCCGATACGGAGCAGGCGACGGACCTTCTCAAAACGGCCGACGTAACCGGCATCCTTTATGGGTGCACCAGTGGAAGCCTTATCAAGGGGGTGGGGTGGGACCTGGAAATCATCCGGCGAATCGAGGAGAGAACCGGCGTTCCCACGACAACGACTTCGACGGCGGTCATCGAGGCTTTCAGGGAGCTGGGGGTGAAGTCGGTGGCTGTAGCGACGCCGTATGTGGACGCCGTCAACCGGATTGAAAAGGACTTTTTCGAGGCCCATGGTGTCACCGTGGTGAACATCCAGGGATTGGGGTACACCAAGGGGGAAGAACTCCACCGGGAGTCTCCAGAGACGGCTTATGCGTTTGCCAAGCAGGTGAACCGTCAAGAGGCAGACTGCCTCTTTATCAGCTGTACAGACTTCGCGGCGATTGAGACCCTCAACCTTCTCGAACAAGACACGGGAAAGCCGGCGATGTCGAGCAATACGGTTTCCCTGTGGTCGATCCTCAAAAAAATGGGCATAAAGGATCGGATTGATGGGTATGGTGAGATTCTACGCCATCTCTGAGCCTGAAATTCTCCTCCGTCTTTGGCATTGTGCCTCTCCAATGAATTTTCTGCTGTCCCAGGGAGGTGGGTGGTGATAGGATAGGGAATGGGATTTGATCCCGAAAATCATGACAGGGAAAGGCTCCCGGCTTGGCTGGGGGTCACTCAACGACACGAGGAAGGTCACCCTTCAAGGAGGTTAGAATGGCAGAGAAGAATCCGAAAGATCTGAGGAGTTTCTTGGAAGAGCTTGAATCGAGCCCAGGGGAGCTTCTCCGGGTGAAGCGGTCTGTGGACCCCAGGTTTGAGTTGACCGGCGTTCTCAGAAAGTTCCAGGAAAAGGGGGCCTTCCCTGCCGTTCTCTTCGAAGAGGTGAATGGCACCCGGATGCCCGTCCTGGCCAACACCCTTGCAAACCGCACGAGGCTGGCTATCGCTCTCGAAACCGACCCCGATCACCTGACCATGGAGTGTGGCAAACGGATGGAGGACTTGAAGCCGGTTACCCGGTTCGACACGGGCCCGGTCAAAGAGGTGGTGATGAAGGGAGCCGAGGTGGATTTGCAGAAAATCCCCAATATCACTCACTGCGGCGGGGACGGCGGCCCCTACATCTCTGCAGGGGTGGTTATCATGAAGGATCCCGGAAGTGGCGTATACAACGCGGGAATCTACAGGATCCAGATCAAGGGAAAGAATCGGCTGGGAATCTGGCCGGGCGCCTACGCGCACGGGATGCAAATCATCCGGGCAAACGAAAGGGAGGGAAGGCCAACGGAAGTCGCTATCATGGTAGGTCATCACCCCGCACTTTATATCGCCTCCCAGTTCAGAGGGCCTTTCGATGTAGATGAACTTGAAGTCGCCGGGGGACTGCTGGGAGAGCCTCTCCGAGTCACGGATGGAGAAACCGTCGACCTCAATGTTCCCGCTGATGCGGAGATTATTATCGAGGGGACGATCCCTCCCAACGTGCGAGAGAAAGAGGGCCCCTTTGGAGAATATACCTGGTATATGGGTAACGAAGAGATGACGCCCGTCATCGACGTCTCCGCGGTTACCCATCGGAAAGACGCGGTCTTCTATGACATCAACAGCGCTCATCCGGAGCATAATCTCACCGGTCTTCTGGGTCGGGAGGCGATGCTCTATAAACGGATCAAAGCGGTCGTGCCCACCCTAAAGGCGGTCACCCTCCCCTTCTCGGGGACCTGTCGGCATACGGTCTATGTCTCAATAAGGAAAGAATACGACGGATTGGGGAAAAACACGGCACTCGCCGCCCTGGCAGCCGATCCTTTCATGAAGCTGGTCATCGTGGTAGACGACGATATCGATGTGTTCAACGAGGCCGAGGTAATGTGGGCGGTTTGCACGCGGGTTCAGGCCCATCGTGATGTCTTCACCGTCCCGGATGCCTATGTCTGTGAGCTGGATCCCTCGGCATACAGTGTCCAAGGGCTTACAGAGCGGGGCGCGCTCAATGCCAAATGGGCCATCGATGCCACCAAGCCTGTGGACCTTCCCTTTCAAGAGCGGGCCGATGTACCGGATGAAGTCTGGAAGAATATGAGACTCGAAGACTACATTGAGGCGCCTATATGAATGGTGAGGAGGAGGTATCGTGCAGCGGGATATGAGGTCCTGTCTTGAGCTTTTCGAATCGGCTAATCGACTCTTGACCGCACAACGGGAAGTCGATCCGAGATTCGAAATCCCGGCGGTCATGAAGGCCGCCGAAAAGGCCGGAAAGGCCGTCCTTTTTCAAAAGGTGAAAGGGTCGAGATTTCGGGTGATCAACAACCTGTTTGGGTCCAGAGACATGCTGGCCCTCCTCTTTGAAACGAGGCCGGAGCGGGTGGTTAATGAATGGATCGACCGCGTCAAGCATCCTATTGAGCCAGAAGTCGTCTCGTCGGGTCCGGTCAAGGAAGTGATCCAGAGAGGGCCCGACGTGGATCTCGATGCCCTTCCCATTGTGACTCACTGCAGCAAAGACGCGGGCCCTTTTATCACAGCAGGCGTCGTGGTCGCCCGTGATCCGGAGACGGGCAACAGGAATGTATCGATCAACCGAATGCAGTACAAGGGGAAATCCAAACTCGGGATACGGATGATGCCCCCTCAGCATCTGGGGGTGATCCATGAGAAATGTGAGAGGTTAAAGAAAGACCTGGAGATCGCTGTCAGCATTGGGAATCATCCTTTCGAGACGCTGGTGTCTGCCACCACCGTCGGCTATGGGGTCGATGAATTCGGTCTCTCGAGCGCTCTGCGGAGAGAGCCTCTTCAACTCGTAAAGTGCGAGACAGTCGATGTCGAAGTTCCGGCAACCGCGGAGATCGTCCTCGAGGGGAAGGTCCTTGCCGGTGTGCGAGAGGCTGAAGGCCCCTTCGGAGATTTCATGCAGTACTACGTCCCGGTGATGGAGAATCACGTCTTCGAGGTGACGGCCATCACCCACAGGGCGGATGCCATCTACCAGACCATCCAGGCCAGTTCCCTCGAGGATGTTCACCTTCTCGCCCTCTCCCGGGAGGCGAGAGTCTACGAAGCCGTCTCTAAAGTGGCCGATGTCCAGGCGGTCTGCCTGGTGCCGACCATCTTGAGTTGTATGATATCGGTAAAGAAGCGCTTTGAGGGAGAACCGAAGAACGTGGCGGCGGCTGCCTTCGGGGCTTACTCATGGCTCAAGTACTGTGTTGTGGTTGACCACGACGTCGATGTATTCGATGTGAATGATGTCTGGTGGGCCATGGCGACGAGAAGCCGGCCGGAGACGGGGCTCCTCCTGATGGAAAATGCCCTGGGTTTTCCCCGCGATCCGTTCAACATCCATCAGTCAAAACTGGGGATCGATGCAACGGCTCCCCTCGACCAGTGGGAAGAGTTCGAACGGAAGGTGGTGCCTGGCGCGGATGCGGTTCGTCTGGAGGACTATGTTTAGTTCCTTAGTCGAAGACTTCTTTGCATTTTGAGAAGAAGTCAAAATTCGAAATCCGAATTTCGAATTTCGAAACAAATTCAGAATTCGAATTCGTGAATGACCGAAACAAGGGGTATGGGAATCGTTTCCAATTTCGGATTTTGGCCATTCGAATTTGTTTCGGATTTCGCATTTCGGAATTCGGATTCGGTTGCGGCCGAAGGCCGTCTTGGGGGGGAGGGT
>CAYGBW010000119.1:0-28611 GCA_964348185.1 uncultured Thermodesulfobacteriota bacterium
CCCATGACCCTGGGCTCCTTTGCCTACACGGTGGGGTCGATGAGAGGTTGATCGCTTTTGCTGCGACCGCGACGCTATCGGAGAATGCGATAGTAGATGCCGGAACCAACTGCCCAAGCGAGGATGATCACGGTCAAAGCCACACAGCCACCGGCAAGGATCTTGTGAGAAAGACTTTCCCGTCTTCTCTCCTGATACCCCAGCAAGAGGCCAAGAACCACACCCGCAAAGATCCCTCCGCCATGGCCCCAGTTGTTAATCCCCGGCACCAACAGACCAAAGAGGAAGATTCCTATCGTCCAGCCGCCGACCTGCCTGAAAAGGGCCTGCCCATAGGCCCCTCCCCGGCTCTTGCCATAGTACAGGGTGGCACCGATCAAGCTGCATACCGCGGCAGAGGCACCGATGGTGAAGGTTACGCCAGCCAGATAGGAGACCCAAAAGCCGACGACCCCGCCCAGGGTGTAGACAGTGAGCATTCGATAAGGGCCGTATTCCTGAAGGACGAGAGAGCCTAACTTGCTGAAAGCAAGCATATTGAAGAGGATGTGCAGGATGCCGCCGTGAAGGTAATTGGCAGAAACGAGCGTCCACCAACGATGTAACTGGTCAATAGGACCCGTCCCTGTTGCGCCGAGAAGGATAAGGCTTCTGCCGTCAGGCGAGAGGAGGTTGAATGGATTGAAGGTAAGACTGGGCGCCCGGGGATTGAGCAGAAGAGAGATCACGTACATGCCGACGTTGGCGTAGATTACGGCCCTGATGATTTGGTCGGTATTGCGCAGTCCCCGAGTCCATACGTTGTTCTTCCACCATGATCCCGGTCTCGTCACACCGCAGTGGGGACAACGAGACTCATCCACGCTGATCAACTTTCTACAGTTCGGGCAGAGGATCGACCGCCTCTGGTGACTCGCCATGATTCTACTCAAGCCGAGAGAAGAGAGGTTCTGGATTGATTTCGGGTTTCGTCTCTGCGAAAACCCCCTCAGAGTCGCAGAATGGCGTCTCCATCCAAGTTGATTCATATCCCATTGCTTCGAATCCTGTCAAGACGGATGGGGTGGACGGACCGTCACTTGACTCTTCTCCGCTCCTCTTCTCGGATCTCCCGCCTCAGGAGTTTTCCAACTTTGGATTTTGGTAACATGTCCCTGAATTCGATGTACTGTGGGATTTTGTAAGGAGCCAGCCTCTTGCGGCACCATTTCATCAATTCTGGTGCGTCCACGCCTCTCGCGTCTTCCTTGAGGACCACCATCGCCTTGATGCGTTCCCCAACCCTACTATCAGGGACCCCCACGGCACAGGCCCCGATGACCGTTGGATGGTCCTGCAATACGGCCTCGATCTCTGATGCAGAAATCCTGTACCCCTTGTACTTTATGATATCCGCAGACCTCTCGACATAGTAGATCTCCCCCTTTTCATCTTGCCAGACATAATCTCCCATCCGATAGTAGACCCTTCCCTCTATTTCCGCGTAGGATCTGGCAGTCTCTTCCGGCTTTTTCCAATAGTCTTTCAAGGTATACTCGGACGTGACCATCAGTTCCCCGGTTTCACCTGGGGGCACCGGCTTCAAAGTATCGGGATCAACGATCTTGCATTTGCGGGTTTTCAGGGGCACTCCCACAGACATCGGCTCCGGCTCTCTATCCAATCGGCTGTAAGTCACGTGGCCGGCTTCAGTTGAACCGTATACCTGGTATATGGGAATGCCGAAAACCTGCTTCCATCGATTGAACACCTCGATGGGAAGGACATCCCCGCCACAGAAGCAGTAGCGAAGGGAGCCTGCTCTGTAGCGATCCAGCCGATCATTCTCCAGAATCATTCGATACAGCGCCGGGACACCGAGGAGGAATCTTACCTTGTACCTCTCGATACCCATCAGAATGGCATCGATCTGAGGAAGGGGCATGAGAATCGTCGTGTTACCGTAATTTAGGCCAACAGCCACAAAAAAGCCCAGGGCCATGATATGAAAAAGCGGATTCACGGCGATATAGGTATCCTTTCCCTCTTCAATGTACCCACCAACCACATCTTCCATAATGTCATTGACATAGGAAACCATACCGATGTGATTACCCGGCACTCCTTTGGGGAAGCCGGTGGTCCCACCCGTATAGAGAATATAGGACAAATCCCTCCATGGATCGATCTCTACATTGAGCGCTCGGGGCCGGGCTTTCAACAGCTCTTTGAATGAATATGTATTCTTGTCTTTCTTTACCGTACCTCGGGGAATCTTGCTAAAGAGTTCTCCAACAGCGCGCTTCCAGGGGGGAAGCAAATCAACGAGGTTCGTAACAATGAGGTTTTTCAGGCACGTTCTCGAGAATATCTCTCTGACATAGCAAAAATTGGTATCCTGACAGATAATCGTCTCTGCGCCAGAGTCATTAATCATATATTCGATCTCAAACGAGGTATAGATGGGAGATACGGGAACCGGGACTGCTCCAATTCTCTGAATCCCGAGGCACGCAACGACCCACTGAGTGCAATTTGAAATGTAAATCATCACCCTATCGCCTTTGCCCACCCCGAGGTCATTCAGGGCACCGGCAAATCGGATGATCAAATCCCTCAGCCGGGCATAAGAGAACTCCTCCCCCAGATAAACAAGGGCTGCCCTGTCGGGGTACTTGTCACACATCTGTTCGAATCTCGTAAACGTGCATTCCTCCAGGACTCCCATCACCTTTCACCCGCTTCCCCTGTCAGCGTCCCTTTGATTGTTCATGCAAATCCCTTCAAAGAAGATAAATCCCCTTGAGATCACGAAAAGGGTCTTTTGGGAGAGAATATCCACAAGAAAAGGGACCCCTTCCGGCGATCAGTGCAGTTGGAGAGAGACCTCAGAACCCAAATACGCCTGTCTTACTTTCTCATCCTCCATGATTCTTTCTGGGTTGCCTTCGGTGAGCTTTTCCCCAAAATTGAGGACCATGACCCTGCTGGCGACCCGGAAAAGCTCCCTCAACCGGTGTTCTATCATGATCAGGGTTATGCCGCCAATTTGGAGTTTCTGGATGAGGGGGACCATGCTGGCGATTTCGGTCATGCTCAAGCCCGAAAACACCTCGTCGCAGAGGATTATCTCTGGCCTTAAGGCGAGGCACCGGGCAAGTTCAAGGCGCTTCAGATAACCGGTGGGGAGGCTCGATGCTAATTTGTAGGGGACAAAGGAGTCTCGCTCGAAGCCGATCTCTTCCAGGATGTCGATGCTGACGATGTCCCGATCTCCGAATTTACCTCCCCCTCTCCAACCGCCGGTTTGCCTGGCCCTGGGAGAGAATAGAGGTACGACAAGGTTCTTGTATGCGGGCAGACTGTAGTATGGTCTCATTATCTGAAAAGTCCTCGTGATGCCAAGGTTGGCGATTTTATGGGGCGCTTGTCTGCTGATGTCCTTTCCCCTGTAAAGGACACTCCCAGAGTCCATCTTTACGAAGCCTGTAATGCAATTGATGAGGGTGGTCTTCCCCGAGCCGTTGGGGCCAATAATCCCGAATACCTCACCTTCACCCACCTCAAAGCTCACGTTCACGAGCGCCTGAATGCCTCCAAAGGCCTTTCGGACGTTGGTGACCCGAAGAATGGGCTCTGATTTCATACCTTCACCCACCTTTCGAACTGGTGATATTTCCTCTGGGCATAGTTCATGATTCCCTCGCTCCTGAACACGATGAATGCTGTCAAGATGAGGGCATAAAAGACGATCCTGAGGGTACCAAAAGTCCGCAAGAGTTCAGAGATGGGGACGAGGATAAAGCATCCCAGTACGGGGCCAACCAACGTCCCACCCCCGCCGATAACCGTGGCGGCTATGGGCAAGATCGAGAAATCCAGGGCGAATTGGGATATCCCTGCCCACATATAGACGTGAACCAAGATGGCCCCCCCCAGGCAGCCCAACCCCGATGCAATGAATACGGCGATGGACTTGTAGTGGGTTATGCTGAGTCCTGAAGCCCTGACGGTTTGGTCGTTATCCTTTACGCCGCGAAAGACCAACCCGATATCCTCATTGACAAACCTCCTCAAACCGAACAGGGAGAGAATGACTGTCCCAATGATGAGATACTGTTCAACCCATTTATTGGGAAAACTCGCCACCCCGAGAATACCGTTGGTCCCTCCCAGGATGTTCAACGCCTCGATGATCCTCGCCAGAACCAAGGGGTACATGAGGGTTACGATAGCGAAGTATACACCCCTCAGGCGCAGACCCGGGAGGAGGAGAAGGGTGCAGATCATTGCCCCCCCCAGGGTTGCCATGGGGATCGTCAGGCTTACGGGCAACCCCAGTAATGTGTTGAGGACCGCAGCCGTGTATCCGCCAACCCCGATGAACAGGGCACCCCCGAGAGAAACCAGCCCCACGAAGTTAGCCAAAAAATCGAAACCCACGGCAAGGAGCGCATAGATGCAGACAATGGATATGACCCTCTGCCAATAGGCGCTGGGCATAACCAGGGGAAGGGCCCCCATCCCTAGAATTAAAGCGAGCCTGGGCACCACGAGATAATTCATCTCCTGCCATGAGGAGATCGCGTAGATACCCTCCGTGCGCACTTTTATGCCCCGATCTAACCGCTCCCTGCGCTTCTCTCCAATTTCCATTTTCAAACCCTCTCCTCCAATTCCTTTTGCCTCCCAAAGAGGCCCGAGGGCCTCAATATCAGGGTAACGATAATGGCCAGGAGGGCGACCACAATATGGAAATGAGATGCAATGTAAACTACGGTAATGATTTGAGCAAACCCGATCATAAAGGCGGCCAGAACGGCGCCAACCCAACTGCCCAGGCCGCCCACAATGCAGACGGCAATGGCGAGGATCAAGACTTTGTACCCAGCCTCCACCACGATATTGCCGAGGGGTAACAGCGCGACCGCGGCAAGCCCAGCCAAGATGGACCCAAGGGCCATGGCGATCAATGCCATCATATCAGAATCAATACCGAGCATCATGGCTGCCCGTTCATCCTGGGCCATCCCCCTGAGCGCTAGGCCGACTCTGTTGTAATGGGTAAAAACCCAGAGGAAGGCCACGACCACCACCCCTATTCCCACCACAATCATCCGCTGGTAATCGACGGGTACCCCGGCTATCTCAATACTTCCCTCGACAAATGGGGGAAGGGTATAGGTCATCCCCTTGAACCCTCCCCAACGTAACCCTTCCAGTATCGCAAGTCCTATGGCATAGGACGCGATAATCTCAGAAGTCGCCATGCCCCTGACCCGGATCAACACGAATTGATAAATGGCAGCTCCGATCAGACCCGTCATAATCAAGGACAGGAGGATGCCGGCGACATAGTGGATGCCCAGCATGTTCACCAGACTCCAGACGATGAATCCAGTTACCACGTATAGAGCGCCATGAGCAAAATTGGGCAGTCTGCTGATTCCGTAGACCAATGTGAAGCCTATCGCCATCAAGGCCAGGGAGAAGCTATTGATTGTCCCGTAGATTAATATTTCCATATCACATGCCCATTGATTCTATTCCTGTGACTTCGAGGAAACGCAGAGACACCTGGGCCCCCAATGCACCAAAATCGGGGGAGGGGTGAGCCCCCATAAGCCCTAACTTAAGAAGCTGATTTAATTCAAAAGGGTATTGAATATCGAATATCGAACAAGGAATTTCGAATCATGAGGTTTTCTTGTCCCTTTATTTGGCGGTTTTTGCGCTTGGCACATGAGCGCTCTTCAAGATCAATTGTCCTACTCTCCTTCGACATTCATTATTCCTTGTTCGATATTCGAAATTGTACACCTCATGAAAACGAATAAAACCATCCGAACCGCCTAGAAACACTGTATCTATCGCCTAAGTTAGCGCTTATGGGGGTGAGCCCCTCCCCCTCTATCAACAGGATAGGTTCAGGGCTTGCAGATGCCGAATCAGTCGGGCTTCAGCCAAGGCGGGAGTTTGATCTCCCCCATCGCTATCTTTGGCGGAAAAACAACGACCCGCTCTCCTCCTTGCCACTGGAAGATGGTCCCCACAGCCCCCTCCTCTGGATCAAGGCTGGGAATGATCTGGTGGCTCTTGGGATCGAATCTTATCCTCCCGTAAACGCCCATTAGATCGGTTTCTTCGAGGGCCGCGATGACGGCATCGGGTTCGAGGGAACCGGCCCGTTCGATGGCATCTTTGAGCACATAGGGAGCCATATAGCTGCTTGAGGTTCCATATCCCTCGGGTTCGATGTTCCATCTCTTCTTATAGGCCTCGAAAAACCGCATTGTCCAGGGCGTCGCATTGGACGGGGCATTGCCGGCATTGACGACATTGGCCAAGGTATACTCCCCCTTTCCCCCGGTCGCCTTCCAAAAGCCAGGCTGCTCCGCCGCCCCGATGATCGAGCCAAAGGGTAGCGCCGGAACCTTCAGGTCGTACCACTGTTTGAGCAGGATGGAGGTCTCTGGCATGTCCATCCAGATGAGTAGTACCTGGGCCTTTTCCCTTTTGGCCTTGAGGAGGCCCATGGAAAAATCGGTCGTCCCGGTGGGATAGATCTCCGGTTTTCCAATGACCTCCCAGCCTTTACCCGGCATGACCTTCGCGAGCAAGGCTCCCCCACCCCGGGCATGGGCCACATCCTGGACCATGATAAATAGCCGGTTGAGACCGTATTTCTCCTCGATAAAGAGGAGACTTGGGACGATCTCCCCCCCGACCATCCATTGCCCTTCACCGGTGATCCGAAAACAGTACTTGTACTTGTCGTATTTTTCAGCGACCCTGGCATGATACGCGGGAGTGAGGACCCCGGTCGTCAGTATGGAGACCTTTTTATACTTGGAGAGCAAATCCATGGCTGCCAGAGCCGCCTCAGACCGAACGGGACCGCCCATAATGAAATCAGCCTCATTCTCCAAGATGAGCTTGTCCACCACCAAAAGGGCCTCACTCACCGGAACCCCGGGTTCGAGATCCCGGGTGTCAATGACGACCAGCTCAAATGGGCGCTTCACACCCCCAACGTTGACCCCACCCTGGGCATTGATCTCTTCCATAGCCAACCGCATTCCTCTCTCTGCATCCCAGCCATAGAGGAAGGCTGTGGAAAGAGGTGCTCCGATGACGATCGGTTCAGCACCATAGGCGGAGTTGCCGGGAGCGGCGACCATGCCGGCCAGGACAAGAAGCGTAAGAGCCACAAAAGCGTTCCTTTTCATGATGTTCATCCTCCTTTTGGGTTTACAATGCTACCCTCCTTACCTGCCTGGTTCTTTTTACCACCTCCTTTCCGTTCCAGATTTAGCCTTTCACAAAATTCCTAATACATTGAAATAGTTAATATTTTCTGACTAGCTTAGAATTACTTCACCTCCACTCCAAAATATCTTGTAATTACGTATAGTTAGGCCATGTGTTTCCCCCCACAATGCCCGGATTTTGACTTTCTAAAAGGGGGGTGGGGTGAATTCTGGTAGGGGTCGGATTTATCCGACCCGCTTTCATAGAACGTTTCAAATCTCATTATTTCTGTCAAAGGATTGTTCTGTATGTATTCTCTAATCTTGAACAAAGCAGCATCATTCCTTATCACATGCTCATAGTAATTCCTCTGCCAAAATCTCACCCCTGTCGTTCTGGTAACCAAAGCCTTAAATGTCCTTACTACGTCTGGGAGGCCCTCCTTCATCCCGTCAAAGACCAGAATTGCATGGAGATGGGTAGACATAAGGACATACCAGTCTATTCTTAATCCAGAAAATCGCCCCGGCAAAGAGAGTAGAATCCGCTCTACAACCTCCCGATGTCGCTTCAGATTAGGTTTTCCTCTATGAGTGCAAATCGTGACAAAATAGTAACCATTCGATCTATAGTCGTAGCCTTTTAGCCTTATCTCTTTCCTCTTTGATGGTTTCCTTACGGGTTCGATAAATCGAACCCCTACATTTTTGCCACCATCCATGTTCTTTGGTTCTGTGAACGGCCAATTCCAGATTCGGAATAACTGATGATTCTGTTGGGGCCCGTTTTACCATCCCACGGGAGCCGATGGTTATCGGAACTACAGCCCAAAGTAAGCGGACTTCACATCCGGGTTATCGATGAGTTCCTGGGAGGTCCCATCCAGAACCGCCCCCCCGTTTTCGAGCACATATCCGAAATCGATAATGGGTAGGATCGGCCTGGCGTACTGTTCCGCTATGAATAGGGTAATCCCCGTTTCCCTGTTGATCCCCTTTATTGCCTGGGCAAGCATGGCTTCAATCATCGGGCTTAATCCGAGTAAGGGTTCATCCAGCAGCAGGAGTCTGGGCTGCGCCATTAGGGCCCTTCCAATGGCTAGCATCTGCTGTTCACCCCCGCTGAGAAAGCCTCCCTCCCTCCCCTTCAAATTCACTAGGGCGGGGAAGATTTCAAACACGTACTCAAGGGTTTTCCTGGCTTGCGACCTCGTTGCGAGGTAGCCGCCTATTTTCAGGTTCTCCAACACACTGCTTTCAGGGAAAATCCTCCGTCTTTCAGGACAAAGGATAATTCCTCTTCGGGCCCGTTCGCTGGGCTTCATGCTGGAAATGTCCGCCTCTTCATAGCGGATACTTCCGAGAATCGTTATTCTCTCGCCCCCTCTCATTTCTTCTTTCTTCTTGACGTCCAGGAGGATTCCGGAAATGGTATACATAAGCGTGGATTTTCCGGCGCTGTTCGCACCCAAAACGCCTGTGATTCTGCCCTGCCCACATCCCATCGTGACATTATTGAGGGCGATTGCATTCTCGTAGAACACCATAAGATTCTTGATTCTCAATAGTGCGTCGCCCTCATTCATCAAACCGCCTCTCCCATCGGGTCTTTAGAGCCGCAGCCTCGGGAATCTACCTTCCCCTCACCATGCGCCTTAACGAGGACTAAGGGAGGAAAGCCTCCGAGGGACGAAAAAAACCTCCAGAGGCTGCTCACCAGCACCTTCTGGAAACGCCTTCTCATAAAGCACTCCAGATGTCGCGAGTCATGTTCTCGGGTGACCGTCATCGAAATCTTTGGACCCTTTGTGTATATCACAGGGCCAAACGAGATCGCAAGCTCCTGCATTGGAAGGGAACCTCCCCGCCTGTTTTTTTCATGACACAGTCTCGTTCGAAGGAGAGGAAGCAGTGCTTTCCTACCCCTTGACAGGAGGAGGAATGGCCGGGATAGAATATCTGGGCAAAGGACCCGTCATTTCCACGCTCGGGCGCGTAACAAAACACCAGAGCCGAAATAATCCGAACGGGATCACCGGGCGAGCCTTGCTTCAGGCATGGCTTTCCTGTATCTTTTCCTGACGGACCAGGAAGGCACCAGATTGCTGGTAGGTCTTCCAAGGTGCTCGTCAACCAAGGATAACTGCCCAGAGTGACTCACAAGAAGGAGGCCAAGAGTGGAACATCAGATGCAGCTGCCTGTTGAGATTCTTGATGATTTGGACCGCATTAAGGAGCTTCGAATCGAAGCAGAGCGCCAGCTGGGATACGAGTCCCGATACGTCTGGGACGTTAATATCAACGGCATCAAGATTCAGCTTCGTACGAACAATCCCGAGCTTCTCCATCTCTGGCGGGACAACTGGCACCCGGCCATGATGGGGGATGCGGCCAATCAGCCTCACGGTATCATTTACGCCGTCACCGACTTGAAGCAGACCGAACCCCGTTGCGTTTACCATCCGGAGTCAAAGACAGCCTTTGCCCTGAACGTCGATTTCTACGGAAAGGTCCGTTCTCTGGCGTTGGGAATCCTCATGGACGTTGTGGAACCAAGGGAGGAGATGCACTTCATCCGGGGGGCCCTGGTGGACGTGGGGGGCGAGGGGATTGCCTTCCTTTCGAGCACCGGCGCGGGCCGAACCACCCACAGCTTTATGCTCCTCCAGATGGAAAGGGCCCGCATCCACTCTCACGAGTGGATCTTTGCAGAGCATCTCGGTGGGGAAAAGGGCCGGATTTCCACCCATGCCTCGGAGCGCTCATTTTTCATCCGCTCCGACGTGACCCGGATCCATCCGCGGTTGAAAGACCTTATCAAGCGATGCGAGCGCCACGGCGACTTTTTCCTCCTCGACCCCCTCTGGATAGGCGGTCTCAACAAGGCCATCGACACGACTCGGATCAAGGTCGTTTTCGTACTGGTCCCGGAAGATGGACACAAGGAGGCGGTCGTGCGGATGGGGGCGGAAGAGGCCCTCGAGTTGATGCGGTCCTATTCGGAACCCTTTTTCAATCCCCATATGCTCGTTCGGACCCCTGAGCGGATCGCCCTCGAGGCCGAGTTCATGAAGGAGCTCCTTGACTTTGTTGCTGTTTACAAGGTCAATTCCTCCCTGCCCGTCCTCGACGTGCACGCTCGGATTCGGGAGGTCTTCACCAAGGCGGAGTATGTTCAGAGGGCCGTGAAACCGTCAGCGGAACGGAAGCTAAGAGGCATCGAGGTCATGCCCCGGTTGGATTACGCCGCTGTTCAGAGGATGGTTCAGGCGATGGGGAATACGCCGAACGTGCAGCATCTTCCCCCGTACCTGGTTCGTCGGATGGCGGAGCCATTTGGGTCGCGCACAAAGTTCGGAAACTACAATTTCGTTTCTACCGTAAAGAACCGAAGCGCAGCGCTCACCGTGGTGGCCGGGTCTGAAAAAGCAGCGCAACGCGCGATCACCCCGCGCCAGGGAGAGCTGATAAAGAATCTGCCCAAAACCCTGAAGACCCTTGAGAATTATCTCCATCGGGCCCCCTTCTTATGCATCGAACGGACAATGGGCCAGAACGATGAATTCGCACCCCGATGCACCTTATACCAATCCGTCCACAGGGAGGAAATGGTTCGCCTCGCCCACATGGTGAGCCAGACCCTCTTCACCCTCGATGAAACCAAAAGGGGACCCCACTTCCAACTCGTCTACATTCCTGAATGGCAAGAGAAGGACCGGCAGATTCTGGTCTTCCCTGACCAAAACATCACCTTTGTCCTCGGCACCGACTATTACGGGGAAGCCAAAAAGGGGTTTCTGCGAATGGCCATGTGGGAGGCCAAAAAACGTGGAATGCTGGGCCTTCATGCGGGTGCCAAAATTGTTCATGCCCGGGGCAGGGACGGGAAGCTGAAGACCATGGGAATGTTGCTCTTTGGTTTGACCGCCACCGGCAAGACCACGCATACGTGTCACAGTCATGGGTTAACCCGTGACGGACAGGGCATAAACATTCTCCAGGACGACGTCGTCTTTATGAAAGAAGACGGCGCCATTCTCGGTACAGAGAAAGGATTCTACATCAAGACAGACAGTCTGGATCCCGAACAACAACCGATTCTCTACCACGCGGCCACGCGCCCAGATGCCATTTTTGAAAACGTGCTGGTGGATTACCTTGGCGAGGTGGACTTCAAGGATGAGGTATTGACCGGGAACGGCCGATGCGTCATCCAGCGGGCCGACCTGGGCGACAACATGGCCGAGTCGGTAAACCTCCCCCCCCTCAGTGATCTGGACGGCCTGATTATCGCTTTCATCACCCGCCGGAATACGGTCGTTCCCCCGGCTTCCAAGCTGACCCCGCTGCAGGCTGCGGCTGCCTTCATGCTAGGGGAAAGTATTGAAACTTCAGGGAGTGACCCGAGGCGGGCTGGCGAATCGGTTCGGGAGGTCGGCACCAATCCTTTCATCATCGGGGATCCGGCTGTGGAGGGCAACCTTTTTTCCCGGATTCTTCAGGGGTTGACCGAAGCGTTTCCAGAGAAAATTCAGTGCTACCTCCTCAATACCGGTGGCGTGGGTGAGATCAGAGACGTGGAACCAGATGGAACCCGGATACTGCGCCGCAACGTCAAGCGCATAGAGATACCGGAAATGGCCGCTATCATCCGCGGAATCGCAACGGAAACGATAGACTGGGGGGAAGATCCCTGGTTCGACACCTTAATACCGAAAAAGGTCCCTGGCATGGACATCAGAAAATACGAGCCAGCTAGATTCTACGAGAAATCCGAGATCGAGAGAATGGTCGCCGACTTGCGGGCCGAACGGAGAGAGTACCTCGAGAGGTTTCCATCTCTCGATTCCTCGATCATGGAGGGGGTTTGAGACACCTTTTCTTGGGATCAGCCCCTGGTTCTTACTCTGTCTCCCTCACCTCGGTTTCCTCATTCTCATTTTCCTGCATTTTCAGAGGGGAGACCTTTTTCTCTAGCCTGATTTCTCCTTTTCCCATCTGACAGGTCCCCTCGAATGTCGCCCCTTCTGAGATGACCAGCACGGAGGTTTGAATATCACCCAGAATCCCCCCGGGCGGGTGGATTTCTATCCGCTTAGTGGCTGTGACTTTGCCTTTCACCTTTCCGTGGACGATGAGGGTGTTGACATTGACCTGCCCATTGATCTCGCCTGATTCTCCTATGACCAGAATATCCCCGGAAATGATTTCCCCCTGATACTTCCCGTCAACACGGAACATTCCTTGGAAACTCATTCTCCCTTCAGAGCTTGACCCCTTCCCAAGAAAGGCGTTGACCCCCTCCGTCGTGGGCAACCCTTCATAACTCTTCTTGCCTATCATTGCCATACCCCTTTCTCTCTCATGAGAAGAAGACCGGAGACGTTCATCACACACACGCTACGTTCCCAAGTTCTCATTCATCTCCTCCCCTCTGGATTTGCCAGCGCCATGGTTCCCTTCTTCATACTCCATCTCCCACCCCCTTCCCTCAGGCCCGAATCGACCGCAGCGTTGCAAAATTCGGCTTTGGCCGGATTTGTGAGAGGAACATCTCGCCAAGGATCATGTCCCTTCCCACCGCCCCCTTCAAATAGAAAGGGCACAGAGACCACGAAGGCCGCAAAAGCGCACGAAAAAGGACTCCGGGGTTCCTTTCCTCGGCATTTTACATCATTTTACATGAATTGTCTCGCCGAATCTGAAAAGGGGACCGTAGAGATGAGGACTGGGTGAAAGGAAAGACTCCCAGGGCCTTGTAAGAGACCCAAAGAAACCGGAGCCTCATGAGTGCCGAAGGGGGATTGAACGCTCGAAAGGTTACAGGCGACTCGAAGGGGCATGGAAGAGCGAAGACCCCCTCTGCTGTTTTATCTGATAAATCCGATCTACGAGGGTCTTATCTTCCGTGACGAGTTCTGCCACTATTTCATACTCTTCCAAGGCCTTGTCCATCTGGCCGGTCTTTTCATAGAGGACACCGAGATGGATTCTCGCAAAGAGGTATTTTGGGTCTATTTTCAGCGCCTGTGTCAGTTCATCAATTGCCTCGGAGCACATGTCCAGATCCTCGTAAAGGACTCCCAACTGATAGCGGAGATCGGCATACTGGGGGTGGATTCCCACGGCTTTTTTCAAAGAGGCCAGCGCCTTGTCCAAGTCTCCCATCGCCGCATACGCGTAACTCATCTCAGCATAGGCTGTCCCACAATCAGGAGAAAGTCCCACAGCTTCCTGAAACTCCTCGATGGCTTTTCCATACGCTCCCTGAAGGTCGTAGAGCTTTCCAATGCTGAGATGGCACCGGTAATCGTTGGGATAGATTCTGCTGGCCTTTTGGAATTCCTGGAGAGCCTTTGCTGTTTTTCCCATTTCAGCGTACCACTCCCCGATGAGACGGTGAAGGTCTGCCCGATGAGGATTCTCCACGTGCTCTATCAGCTTCGTCTCACTCGTCCCAGTGAGGATGACCCTCTGGCCCGTCAAGGCTCCAAGCTTCTCGTATTGAAGTCGATAAAATGAATCGAGCCTGGCGGCTTCTTCAAATCTTTTCGTGGCCTCGATCCGGTTTCCCTGAATCAAAAGGACCACACCGAGAGTATGGTTGCAGAGACCGTTGCCCGGCTCTACTTCGATGCATTCCATCAGTTCAAACTCTGCCTCTCCCCACATCTTCTCTTGAATATAGAGGAAGGCCAAATTCACCCTCCCTTCCAGATAGAAAGGGTTGATGACAAGGGCCTCCTGGAATTGGGCACGAGCCTCTTCAAAGCGTCTTTTGAAGATATAGAGGAGTCCCAATCGGTTACGGAGAGCGGCATAACCCGGGTTAACAGCAACGGTTTCCTCTACCGCAGTGATCATCAGGTCGATCTCATTCGGAACCCGTAATGCTTTCATGATTCCTCCTCATCCTTTTTACTCGTTGGTCGATTCTCCGCGGTGGTCTCTCCACGCCCGGGAATAGGAATAGTGTACACGCCGGTGGCTGACCTTGCCCTGACCCTTCCGTGACGCCACACTCCACTTTCCTTCTGCATATTGCTGAATCTGAAGAAGACATCCACGACCCCTGGGATCCGCCTGAGCTGTTTTTCCAGTCCGAGCAGGGTGTTGGTGACGAGGTCGAAGTATTTTCGCCCCTCGAGTTCCCTCGCTCCCGTGCGGACCGAGAATTCTCCCGCGAAATAGACCACCCCCCGGGTGACCCCAAACTGAATCCTGGCCGGGTCTGCCTGTGTTCTTGTCAAATGGCGGCGAACCTCACTGAGAATCAGAAAATCGCTTCGATTCATAAAGGAGCACTCCTTGGGAGCCCCTGGTTAGCCTTTCAAAGCACGCCCTGCGTTCCCCTCGGCATTCCCCTTGATCGGTCGATGCCTTTCAAGGCTCTCCCCCTTCCCTTTCCAACGCAATGAGATTTAGTCTTCGTCCGCGAGTGGGCCGTTCATCTTATCCCATTCTCTGTTCTGCCCTTCCCCTTTCAATCGCGTCATGGAATTCCATCCTATCGGGCAGAGAACAGAGATGGCGGATAGCAGCGAATGCTCAATCTCGTCTTGTTAACTCCCTCATCGGCAAAAAATCAGGATAATTTAGCTTTCAGGCTTCCGAGGCGGAGATGGGGGGGAGATTTCTGGCGCGGGAGAGACCGAATCGAGACAGCCCTTTCGATCTTGACCTTGACAGAGGGAATATTCATATCGTACTGATTTAAAGCCAGCTGTTCCCTGGCAAAACGTGATGGCCCAGGAAAGGGGAGGCCATAGTCGGCGATGGTATTGGATCCCTTTTGTGCCGTCGGCACCCTCTCTCCTTTTTTCGGTTCACTTGAACAGCAGGGCAAGCATGGAGGGTAAAAGGGAAAGGGACTCACTGAAAACCTTCGGAACCATCCTATCCTCCCTCGGTATAGGGGTATGGGGGGTTTACGCATTGCTGCGTTTCGGGATGGGTTGGGACGCGACGGTACAGCAGTTCCTCCTTTACCACCTCGCAGGTATCGTACCCGGCATCGTCCTTCGACGGCATCGGTTTTTTGGGGATATGATCAAGCGTCTATTATCCTAATGGTATCAATTGGATGGGCTCTACCACTGAGGAGAAGGCCGTGCCCTACATCTGTTCTCATTGTCAAAAAGAATTGACCCTCGATGGAAAGGTGTCCAGACAGGACCAATGCCCTCACTGCGCAAGTGATCTCCACTGCTGTCGGAATTGCGAATTCTACGATGAATACGCTCACAACCGATGCAGGGAGCCCCAAGCCGAATATGTGTCGGCCCGTGAAAAAGGGAATTTCTGCGAGTATTTCCAATTCCGCCCGTCGGAGGAGACCCACGCTCAACCCGACACAAGGGAGCAGGCAGAGGCCCAATGGGAGGCCCTCATTCGAAAGAAATAGAGCCGCCCCTTCTCTCAAGGGGATGGGTAGGGTCTAGGCAGCATCCATCCGATTTTTTGCCCCCCTAGAGACGAAAGGGAGGGTACCCTCAGTGGATCGGCTTGCCAAACCTTTCCCGCACAAGCTTTTTCACTTCTGTCTTGCGGTGGCAGGCCGCCGTGTGCCCGGTTTCCACCTCCTCCAGCTCGGGCTCTTCATTCCGGCAGAGGTCTATGGCAAAGGGGCACCGTGTGTGAAACCGGCAGCCCAATGGCGGGTTGACAGGGCTGGGGACGTCGCCGGAAAGGACAATGCGCCGTTGCTTGTGTTCCACATCCGGGATCGGAATGCCCGACAGCAGGGCGTGTGTGTAGGGATGCACCGACTTTGAGAAGACCCTCTCCGTATGGGCGAGCTCTACGATCTTCCCAAGATACATGACCGCGGTCCGGTCGCTGATGTATTTGACCACGAGTAAATGGTGTGTCACGAAGAGGAACGTGAGATTGAGCCTCTCCTGAAGGGACCTGAGCAGATTCAATATCTGGGATTGGACGGAGACGTCTAAGGCCGAGGTTGGCTCATCCAGCACGATGAATTCAGGGTCTGTGGCGATGGCCCTGGCCACAGCGATTCGCTGCCGCTGGCCACCGGAAAACTCGTGGGGGTAGCGAAGGAGGTGGTCCCGGGTCAGACCCACCAGTTCGAGCAGGGCCACAACACGGTCCTCGAGGTCCCTGCCTCCCAGGCTGACCTGCTCCTTGATGGCCTCAGCAATGATGTGTTTGACGAGCATCCTGGGGTCGAGCGAGGTCGTGGGGTCCTGAAAGACCATTTGCAGCCTCCCCCGAATACCAAGCCTCTTGAGTGCAGACCTCTTTGTGGATCCGATGTCCACCCGGCCCTCGGGCCTTCTGTCTTTTGCGTAGTAATAGACGTTTCCCTTTGTCGGATCGTGGAGGCGAATGATGGTCTTCCCTGCGGTGGTCTTGCCGCAACCGGATTCGCCAACCAGGCCCAGGCACTCGCCCCGGTAAATGTCCAGATCGATCCCGTCCAGGGCCTTGACGGAGTTCACTTCCCTGCGGAGAACTCCACCCAGTATGGGGTAGTGCTTCTTGAGATTTTTAAGTTCGAGAATCTTCTCCATGATTCACAGAATGCCCAGGGAAAAGGTCATGAGAATGGGTAGCAAGCCACCATATGATTCCCTTCGACTTCGATCAGATCCGGGCCCTCCCTCTTGCAGATTTCCTTGGCCTGGGGACACCTCGGGTGGAACCGGCATCCAGACGGCGGGGTGACCAGGTTCGGAACGTTGCCTTCAATGCTTCTGAGTGTTCCTTCCATGGAGAACTTGGGCACCGCGTCCAGCAGCGCCTTCGTGTAAGGATGCAGGGGCTTGCTATACAGATCCTTGACGTCTGCAACCTCCACCAGGTTTCCCGCGTACATGACACCGACGCGATCGCAGGTTTCCGCCACGACCCCGAGATCGTGCGTAATGAGCAGGATTGAGGAGATAACCTCTTCTCTGAGCCGGCGGAGGAGCTCGAGAATCTGTGCCTGGATGGTCACGTCCAGGTTCGAAGTCGCCTCGTCCGCGATCAGTAGGATGGGGCTGCAGGCCAGGGCGATGGCAATGACGATGCGCTGTTTCATGCCGCCGGAGAGATTGTGGGGATACTGCCTCACGATCTGCTCCGGGTGGGGAATGCCGAGTTTGCCCACGATTTCGATGGCCCGTCTCTTCGCTTCTCTCTTGAGCCTTTTCTGCCAGAGCCTTAGGAGGGGAATTCTGTCAAGTATCTTCAGTGCCACGGCGTCAGGGTTCTGAGCCACAGTCCGGTATATCGCCTGTTGAAGTATTCTCAGGGGATAAAACACCCTGCATTCCGGCGCAGAGAGATCGTCCAGAATTCTCTCGCACATCTCCTTTTTCTGGTGAAACAGGAAGCTCTCGCAGACCTGGTCCCCGATGCTCATGATCGGATTCAGGGCCGCGTTTGGCTCCTGAAAGATCATGGAAATCTGGTCGCCCCGAAAGGCCTCCATATAGGCCTCAGACTGCCCGAGCAGATCTATGCCGGCCTCCCTGTTCGTGTCGTCGAGGTAGACAATCACTTTCCCCCCTTCGATGCGTCCAGGTTCCTGGACGATGCGCATAACGGAGCGGACGGTTACGCTTTTGCCGCACCCTGACTCGCCCACCAGACCGAACGTGGTGCCGTGATCCACCACCAGGCTGACCTTGTTCAGGGCCTTGACAACCCCCTCATAGGTATAAAAGTTGGTCACGAGATCGGTTGTTTCCAGCAACACGGGCATGGTATCTCCCTCTTATCGGCGGCGGAGCTTGGGATCAAAGGCGTCTCTCAGGGCATCGCCGATTAGGTTCCAGGCAAGCACGAACAGGACGATACAGCCTCCAGGGATGACGATCGTGTACCAGAATTTCAAGGGATCGTCTGGAGGACCCACGATGTAGTTCCTGGCCAGGGCCACCATCTGGCCCCAGTCGGAAAAGCCCTTGGGCGCGCCGAGGCCTACGAAGCTCATGAACGCGGCGGTGATCACCATAGAACCCATGTCCATGGAAGCCATAATCAAAACGGGGTAGATGGCATTGGGCAGGATATGGCGCAAGATGATCTTCAGGTCCGAAACGCCCATGATTTTCGACGCCTGGACAAAATCCTCATCCCGCAGGGTCAGGATTTCCGAGCGTATGACCCGGACATACCACCGCCACTGGACCATGGCGAGGGCGATCATGATCTTGTCCAGCCCCCGACCAAAGGCCACCACGATCGTCATCGCGAGCACGAGGGTCGGGATCGCCCACATGACGTCCGTGATGCGCATCAGGATTTCATCAATGATTCCCCCATAATAGCCAGATACAGCGCCGAGGGTGACGCCGACCAGGCCCGCGATACCCACCACGAAGAGTCCAATCTTGAATGCCGTCCGCGTCCCCCAGACAGCGCCGTAAAAGATGTCGTACTGGCCCGACGTGGTTCCGAAGATATTGGCGCGGCTGGGTGGTTTAGGCGTGGGCGAGTATCCCTTGTGGGGCATCATGTAAGGATTGTAGGCGTATTTCGGTGGGGCGATTTGAGGGGCGAAAAGCGCCACCCCGGCAAAGAACAGAAGCAGGGTAAACCCAATGATGGCCGAAGGGTTTCGGAAGATTCTATGGAGAGTAAACTTGAGTTCCCGCAGCCGGGGATGTTCCGGGTTCATCATTCAACCACTTGTTGTATTGGTTCTGTTGGTTTTATGGGTTCTATTGGTTTCGTTCACCCTAGTTGTTCGATTCCCTAGGTCTGGCCCAGAGGAATTCAAGAAGCCCAACGAATCAAACGAGTAGAACAAATTCAACCAATTCAACTAACTTAACCTATTCAACTAGTCTAGCCGTATTCTCGGGTCGATGTAGGCATAAAGAATATCCAGTGTAAGGTTGGTGAAGACAATAACAACCCCCATGAACAGGCAGATACACATCAGCACGGGCATGTCGAGCTGGATGGCAGACTCGGCCAGCCACCAGCCAATGCCCTGGCGGGTGAACACCACCTCCACGGCAATGCTTCCCTGCATGGACATGGCCACGAGCTGGCCGGCCACGGTGACCACGGGGAGCAGGGCGTTCCTGCGAGCGTGTTTGATGTGGATGGTCTTCTTGTCCGCGCCCTTGGCCCTGGCCGTGGTAACGTAATCCTTGGACAGCTCCTCGATCATCCCCGAGCGCATCACCCGCATGTTCAGGGCGACGACGACGATCACATAGCTCAGTACGGGCAGGACCAGGTGGCGCAACGCATCCAAGGTAATGTCCAGGCGGCCGTTGAGGATGCCGTCGATGGTGTACATGCCGGTAACGGGGCTGAATTTGTCCGGGTTGTCCAGGATGAACATGGTCAACTGGTCGCTGAGGATCCCCGGCGAAAACAGCTGAAAATACCCGTAGAAAATCATCAGGAGGACCAGGGCGAAGAGAAAGGTAGGCAAGGACCAGCCCACAATGGCGAATATCCGGGTGACATGGTCTACCCAGGTGTCTCGGTGTATCCCTGACACCGTGCCCAGCCAGATGCCAAAGAGGATGACAATGGGTGCGGCGAAGAGGTTCATCTCCAGAGTCACGGGAAAATACCGCCAAAAGGCTTCTCCAACCGGTCTCGCCGCGACCAGGGACCACCCCATATTACCCTTGAAAACCTCTTTGATCCATCGGACATACTGGACGTAGAAGGGGTCCTCGAGACCAAACTGCTGGATCAGCCTGGGGATGTCCTTTGCCTGCTGGGGTGTAGTCACATAAGCCGCAGCCCTCCGCTCCGGGCTGAAGGTCATGAGGATGCCGAAAATCAGGACAGAGACCCCAAACAGAACGAAAACCAATAACAAAAGCCTTCGAGTGATGTAGGTCAACATGGACGGCGCGGTTTCCGGGAATGTGATGGAAAAAACCGCCGGGAAGCAGCGCTCCCCGGCGGCCTCAAAGCTCAGGGATCAGGGGGTCACTCTTTCCAAATATCCATGAGCATCTCATTGGCGGTTGTGAGCATGGGATTGGGAACGTAACCCTTGACCCAATCCCGATAGGCGCGCACATCGATCTGCTGATAGAGGGGAATGGCGATCGCTTCCGTATACCAGAGGTCCTGGAGCCTGTGGTAGATCTTTTCACGTTTTTCTGGATCGATGGTTTCAATACCGTCCTCGCAAAGCCGGTCCACCTCGTCGTTCTGGTAGGCCATGAATCGACCGTAGACACCCCGAGAATGCATGAAGGTGTACATGAAGTTATGGGGATCGGCATAGTCGGCTCCCCAGCCGATGAGGAACAGGGGATACTGGAAGTTCCGGTACTGGACGAGGTAGTCCTTCCATTCCACGTTGCGGACCTCAATCTGAAACTTCGGGTTGAGGGACATGATGTTCTCAGCGAGCATCAGGGCCGCGGCTTCGCGCATCTCATTGCCAGTGTTGTGGGTGACGATCATCTTGAAGCCCGTCTCCCAGACCTTTCCGCCCCAGGCCTTTTTCATGAATGCCGCTGACTTTTCCAGGTCGAATTCATACACGGGCACGTCCTTATGAAAGGCCAGCCCTTCGATGTTGGGGCTGGAGGGCATGACCACCAGGTCGTTGAAGACGTCCCTCTTGTAGGTCTCACGGTCAAAGGCGTGGAGAAAGGCCTTGCGCACGTTGATGTCAGAGAAAAAGTCGGGCGGAATGCCGTTGCCGTCGAGCTTACCGCTGCCAATGTTCGGATTGCCCGTGGGGTTGATTTTCTGGCAGAAAAAAGCCGCTGTCACGGAAAGCTGAGGGACCTCGTAGAGGGTCAGCCCCTTCATGGCTCTGACCTCAGGCACGTACGGGTTGTCCACCCTGACGCGGTCGGCGTCACCGTTCTGGAGCATGAGCTTGCGGGTGCTCCACTCCTTGACGTACTTGACGATAGCGGTCTTGAGCCTCGGCTTGGGCCCCCAGTACCCCTCAAACCGCTCAAAGACAAACTCCTTGTTCGGTTCCCAGCTCTTCATTTTGTAGGCATTGGTCCCGTTAGCCAGCTTCAGCAGAGGTTCATGCCCAGGGGCTGGGTTGTTGTACTTGGCGGCGTTTTTGATGTCGCCATCCCAGCAGCCCTTGGAAATCGCCCACTCCTTGTCCAGAATGATTGAAGAGGAATAGCTCAAAATGCCCAGGAAGGGAGGATAGGCTTTTGGCAAATGGAAGATTACGTTGTCCCCCTTGGCCTCCACGGACCTGTCGATCGTTTCGAAAATGCCCGCAATGATCTTGCCGTCCTTGTCCCTCGTGGAGCCCTCACCGGTCAGGGCTTCCAACAGCATCCACATGGGGCCGCCATCCGGGTCGGCAATCATGTTCCGCTTGAAGGAGTAAACCACATCCTCCGGGGTCAGGTCCCCGCCTTCATGGAACTTTACCCCCTTGCGAATGTTGAAGGTGTAAGTCTTTCCGTCCTGGGAGATGCCCCCGTTCTCGAGGGTGGGCACTGCCGTGGCCAGCAGGGGCTTGAACTTGTCCGTGTGGGGCCCGTCGAAAAAGATCAGCGGTTCATAGATATTCCACAGCCGTTGCGACGAAGTCACATCGTAGGCCACGGATGGATCGAGGGTCCTCAGGTTACCGTAGTTGGCGAGCACAAAGGTGTCCGGGTTTTTCACCGCGGCAAGACCATTCACCGTGAAAAAAAGGAACAATAAACCGACGCAGACAATAAGACTGACTCTTTTCATAACGGCCTCCTTTGTTAGGGTTGATGGAATCAGAAAACTCGGAATCGAGTTTCCCGAGCGATCTGATCTTGTCATACTACCGATATACTCAATTTGATGAAATTGTCAATAGATTTCTTGGTTCCCCCGTGCTCACCTCCCCTGATTCCTATACATCTGCTCTCGTGGAGGTAGAGAGGCCTCGAAATGATGCCCTTCCCCGAAGTCAACCCTCTTTTTCTCGCTGAGAGCCCATCGCTTTCCCTCTGACCCTTCGCATCCGGCTCCTCCTCGAACCGGGATTGACGGGGTTTTCGAATTGGGGTAAAAAAGCTTCGTTACGGTCTTAGAAGATCGGGGAGAGTTCAGGGGAGAAAGGTCACATGGATCCCTTGATCGCCAAAGGCGCGGAGCTGATAAGAGAAGCCAAAAGGATCCTGGTATTCTCAGGAGCCGGGCTGAGCACGGAATCGGGCATTCCCGATTTCCGGAGCCCAGGTGGCCTCTGGAGCAAATACGATCCGTCGGATTTCTATTTCGAGGGAATCCTATCGGACGAAAAGGCCCGGGTGAAATACTGGCAAATGAGCACCGAATCTTACCGGACCATGAGAGACGCTGTCCCCAACCGAGCCCACCTGGCGATCAAGACTCTGGAAGACAGGGGAAAGCTGATCGCTATTGTCACCCAGAATATCGACTCCCTGCACCACAGGGCGGGAAATTCGCCGGACAGAATCATTGAGATACACGGCACCGCCTTTTCGGTTTCCTGTCTGAATTGCGGGAAAACGTACGACCGGGATTCCATCGAAGCGCGGATAGAGTCGGGTGTCAGAGTGCCTCGGTGCGATGACTGCTCCGGTATTCTGAAACCGGATACCATCTCCTTTGGCCAGGCCATGCCCGAAGAAAAGATGCGGCAAGCCTTTACCTGCGCCCGGGAATGTGATCTCTGCATCGTGCTCGGTTCTTCACTGGTCGTCTACCCTGCCGCCTCTGTACCCCTCCATGCGGTTGAAGGGGGGGCAAAGCTCATGATCATCAACCGGGATGCAACGCCCCTCGATTCCAGGGCGGATTTGGTGGTCCACGACTCGGTCTGCAAGGCCCTGGAGGAGATGGTCGGACGGTGAGTCTGGGGGTGACCTTCTGTCAGTCCTCTAAGAATTCGTTTTTCCAGGGTTTTTCCCTAAACGCTGGACAAAATGTCATCGGGGCGTAGAAGGGCAATTCCAAGCGGGCTCAGGAAACCATTTAAAATTGAATAGTTATCAAAACATTGGGGCTCCTTTTGCTTGGTATGAACCTTGCATCTCTCCGGGAAACTGGAAACCGGTATAGAGGTATCCGACAAGGGCAAACTATCCGAAAGGATAGGACGCAAAGCTACCGACCTGAGGCCTTTTGAATGAGGCAATGGTGGCGGGGCTGCCGGAGATACCAGAATTATTGAAGCCCATCCTGTCGGATGGGCTTCTTGTTTTTCATTGGGAGGAGATTTGGCATGGGAACCATTCGATCAAAACCAGTCGGGAGAAGAAGATCTGAAAAAGGGGTTACGTTAGTTGAGCTACTCGTGGCCATTGATATCCTGGTGGTCTTGATGGGGGCGGCGTCCTTCGCCCTTGCGGGATTTGAAACTGAATCCAGGTGCTTTGAGATCTATCAGGTCTTGCCTCAAATAATCCGCTCACAGGCCCTCTACTACATGCAGCACAGTCAATACTATACGGCAGGTCCCGAGGAGTTCAAAAACCGGGGGGTTGACGTTTCAGAACTCAAATACTTCTCCTATTCAACCTTTCCCAGTGGCCTCTCCTCCTTTTCCGTGAAAGCTGAGGCAACCGAATGGCTGCCAGGTGCTTGGGTCATCTACAACCATAGAGGAGACCCGACATGGACCTGTGATGGCCTGTTGATCACAAGGGACTTGCTGCCCCAGTAGTATCGTTTGGCGATCATGATCGTCGCCCAAGAAAGATTCGGGGATAGACCCCAGCTTGGCGTGAGAATCTTCACCCAAAGCGCGACACCCAAAAACCAACTGAAATCAGACGTTGCTTCTCGCCTTGTCAAAACCCTCGGCATGGACAGAGACTTACGGGAGTTCTACACATTATCCGACCACCCTCAAAGGTAGCGAAAGGGTCCAGGGGTGCGTCTACCGAGTCGTCACTGAAAAATGTCCCTGGAGTGGACATTACGGAGTTTTTGGGGGTACCCGTCTTGGCGAAGGGCCTGTCCTGAGCTTGCCGAAGGGAGTGGCCCCGAAGGGGCGAGATTCCGCTGTCTGAGGCCGCTAGGCCGATTTCGGAAGATCGAAGGACCGAGCCTTAGAACGGGTCAAAAACTCTGTACAGAGAGGGTCAGGGGCGTTTTTCAGTGACGACTACCTGGTAATTTCAGGTCGGGTGAAATACGCGATTTCGGAGAGGATCATATTGATGACGATTCGCCGATCGTAGGGGTTCAAGGTCGACAGATATCCACCGCCCTCGGCTGATTCTCTCTCAAGGAAAATGAAAGCACGATGATAACTGTCATACCCGTCAATCCGAATCATACGCCTGGGGGCGTCCTTCCCCTGAAATGACTGTTTCCATTCCCTTTTCACGTTTTCTGGCAAGTCATCGATCGAGACAATCGTCCGCTTGGTGGGGTCGAGGCCCGCCTCCTGGATGACGAAGTTGACCAGCCTGTGTGGCCGCTTGTCCTTGCATGATATATCTTTAAGGGTGATGAATCGCATGTAGACTTTATCACCCCGATAGTAAATCCGCTCTCCAAGATCGTAGATTCTATCCTCATCTTTGAGGGCAAGAGCGAACTCCAGCCCTAACCCGGCCCCAAATATCTTCACACCGAGATCGACGTCAGCCTTTGCGGTGAGCATGCATTGCAAGGCGTCCAGGTCCTCGAGAAAAGAGATGATGGCGTGTTTTTCCATCCCAACCTTATCCCACACCTTTTCGGCGATTCTTTTCACGTAACCGTTCTCTTCGGCTTTGTCCCCCGCCGAAATCCGTGGGCGTTCCGATCGCAGGGTTTCTGGAGAGAAGAGGAGCACTTCCCCCCCGGTGACCCATCGCTTTCTCAGCCTTCCTCTGTCAGGCGGGCGTCCGTCCCTTCCCGTCCACGGGAGCTCAACATCGTAAAATTCTGGATCCCGGTCATCGATGAGAATGGCATACACCCCGTCGGAGCGAGAGAATTCAGAGAGGGTTCGCGCGTTATACTTGGTTGAGTCCTGCGTGCGAATTGGGATACGCCGATTCCCAACCGGGACAAGCACACGAGTCTCGTCCAGATCGACCTTCAGGTCCCTCCTGAGAAGGCCGGCGAGTCCGATGTCCGTCTCTACGAACAGATAGTGTTCGTACCGGTCGCGACCGTAGTTAAAGAGCTCTCTCACTTTCGAGTCAGCATCGAAATACACAACCGTCCCGATGGGAAGATAGCCGATCAAGTCATGGACGAGCCGCCCACTTTTCCAGACGGTCGCCTCTTCACCGAGAAGGAAAGCTCCTTCGCGGACAAAGGCTGCGCGGACAGTCTCGGCATGGGCAGAAATGGGAAGGAACGAAACGATGGCAAGGGCGAAAGAAAGACACCGCTTCAATGGATGTAACGGGGCTCGACGTTTGACCCAACCTCCCTTAAGACCTTTCAAGGCAGACTCCCAAGACCGGGTACCGCGTGTGCAACTGCTTCGTCACGCCATCGGCCGAATTTTCTGACACCCCATCTGCAGCGACCCCTTGACAATCCAAATCTCTTTGGGCCTGTAGCCGGAGCAGTAGGGGATCTCCCGGTTCTCTCCCCTAACCCATTCCAGGAATCGTATTTCCTCCTGATGGGAAAACCGCGACGTCTGCCTGTGGGAACGCTTCAGAAACCCAGTCGATGGCCTTTTGAAGAATGGGGAAATGTGAATACTTCATCATCTTCACCTGCTCCGGTGAAAGACCCTCGGTGACATGGACCACCCTAAACTTTTCGGCCAACTCTTTGAAGTAGACGACCTGCATGATATAGGAAATCCCGAACCTCTTGAGATGATCGGGAACATCCCCTTCGATCAGCCGACGGTGGAAATCCCCGGCACTTTCCGAACTTCCCATTTCCTGTATCAACGGCCCTATCGGGCCTGCCTCTTTCTGTGGGGCAACCCAGATAATGACCCCTCCTGATCGCGTACAGAAGCCTGCCATAAGCAAAGCCTTTGTCGCCTGAACGCCAACTTCCAGAGGAAAAGCCGAGGTGATGGTGACATCGGCGAGTTTTGACATGGGGACCAAATACAGAGATGCCGCATATTGGGAAGCCTCCCGATGTTCGGCAACAGGATCTCCTGCAAAGGCCCGGATGACCTCCCTTTTCTCGTTAATAATCAGATCGAGTTTAAACGTCAATCTTGCCAGACGTCCGGCATCCACAATATCTTCATGGAAGGGATTTCCATCGAGAAGGTTGACCTTGCAGTTCCGATGACGCATCCAGGTAAAGTGATGGTCTGCTGTGGAACGATAGGAGCATACCCCTGGCATGATGATCTTACATCCCCCTCCATACCCGGCAACAGGGTGGGGCATGCACTCTCCCACGCCGATGATCAAATCGGAGAAAGCCACACGGGGGTTGACCTCCACCCGTGTTCCCGTGTGGGTTTTGCCGATAACAACGTTGTCGGAAGCGCGTGGATCATGAGAGAGAATCCGTCCTTCTAGACGAGAAAAGGCCTCTCTCCCGACCTTCCCTTTCAGCTGCTCTAGGGTGGGGATCGCGTGGGTTCCCAAGGCACAGATCCCGTTGATCCGGTTGTCTGGAATGCCGGACCGGTTGAGCCGATTCATGATCTCCGGAAGAGCCAGGTGGGCCGGAGTTGGCCGCTGGAGATCATCGAACAACAGCACGACCTCCATCCCGGCACGGGCGATTTCTTCAAGTCTCGGGGATTCAATCGGATCGTCCAAGGCCCGGTTGATCTCTTCCAGCGGGTTCGTCACTCCGGAAACAGGGGGTTTGTCCTGATTCGAAATCAGATTCCATCGACTCGGAGGGGAAAAATATATCTTCTCTCTCTCGTAGTTGACATAGTTGTTCATTTCTTTCACCCTCCTAGTTTTTAGTCGAAGAGAACGCCTCTGTCAAGGGGAGGCAGCTGGCGCACACCGAAGCATGTCCTTTTCGATCACTGAGCAGAGTCTTGGAACCCTTCGAGGGGGGCACCCGGGGCGTCTTCTCTGGCTCCGCGGCGGACCAGGTATTCTCGATCCATACGCAACCATCCTACCCGGTCTTTTTTAGGTCAGTCAGTCTTGACGGGAAATGACATACCTGGGGATGGGTAAGAAAAGGGCCAGTGTTTGAAAGAAAAGCCAAGAGAGTGATTGAGAACATGGGATGGGAAGGGCTTAAAGCCAAAAGGTAGCGGGCGAAAGGGCGGGATCCTCTATCTGAGGGACCTGGCCGGGGTTAAATCGTCATCTCGATGATGCCGCCCCTCTTCCTCGGAAAAGGACGTCCCAATCGATGAGATACCCTGACCTTTCGACGCTCCCGTCGCCAACTCGGTCACGTAAGGGCATTTTTCAGTGGCAACGAATTCGTCTCCTGCACGCCCCCTTTCCTATCTTTCTTGTTCAATAAAGATTCCATCCCATCGGTCGCTATCTGGATATGCGCTCCTCTGGGAGAAACGACAGGAGGTGGGAGGATTCTGACAGTCAAATACAAAACTCCCCTCTTCCATGGAGTCCTTTAGATAGTCACGCCACGCCCAACAGCCCGAAGGTTCGGCTTTGATCCAAACATAATGCCATAGTGACCGGTCATCAGATCCGGCGTAGAAATTGATTTCAAAAGCATCTCCATTTGGGGAACCGTGATCAATCACGAATTCTATATCACACTGCCTTGTGCGTTCATGACCTCCGACCCCGTAAGCCACGAGAACACCTCTGATTTCATATGCGGTTTTTCCCTCGAGAGTTTTATCCTCCCGGATCACCTCCTCTTCCAAGACCTCATGAATCGCAAATCTGAGATAGGGATACCCATATTTCTCGTTCCCAAGATCAACAAACCATTCTCCCCTGATGTCAAAGAATGTCTCCAGTCCCGATTCCGGTTCCGGCTCTCGTTTCTGGTCCTGCTGATCGTCTAATGTGGAAAAATAGAAGCTACCGGCACAGCCCCCATAACACCAAAACAACATTGAAAGGAGAATCATGAATATCAAGATCCTTTTCTTCATGGTTCTTCAACCCTCTTCTTTTCGACTATTATAAGGCTACGCCCAGATTTGTCAAAAGAGAATTAAAGCGGAATCATAGAGTAGGAAAGAACCCCTCTCGCAGACTGTGCGTCATTGTTCATGCGTTCCTCGTCCCTGGGGGTCATTGAGTTGGGGAGCACTCTCGCCCAGCCGCACCATGACAGAATCCAGAGCATCCAGGAAGGCCCGATATCCATCTTGTTTTCGGATCTCTCTGAGTGCTTGCTCGTTGAACCCCCCGGGCGTTGCTGCCTCAGCCAGCAAATCCGACTTGCTGCCTTCTCCGGATTCCTCGGTGACACAAAGACGCTCGCCGGCGCGTCCTGAGCGGTGCACAAACCCTCGACAAGCGCTGTTGTTATATTACCCGTTCCGATAAAGCCCAATCGCAACCCCACCATCCCACCTCCCTTCTGCCACCCCGCGGTTCCTCCAAGATCTAGAGTCTACCTCCCTCTCATCCGA
>CAYGBW010000120.1:0-27568 GCA_964348185.1 uncultured Thermodesulfobacteriota bacterium
TCAGACAGCGGAATCTCGCCCCTTCGGGGACACTCTCCTTCGGCAAGCTCAGGACAGGCTCTTCGCCAAGACGGGTAACCCCAAAAACTCCGTAATGTTCGCTTCAGGGACATTTTTCAGTGACGACTGCCTAGTAGTTTTCCAAGCGTGGGTCCAGCACGTCTCGGAGGCCGTCTCCAAAGAGGTTGATGGCCAGGATAATCACCATGATGGTCAGTCCAGGAAAGGTGCTCAACCACCATGCCCGGCTCAGATAGTTCTTGCTTTCACTCAGCATCGTCCCCAGCGAGGGCTCAGGCGGTTGAATTCCCAGACCCAGGAAACTCAGACCAGCCTCTAGGACGATTACCAGGGCCATATTCAGGGTGATCAATACCATGACGGATGATAGGGTGTTTGGAAAAATGTAACGGGAGATAATCCTCAGGTCGCTCGCCCCCACCGCGTGGGCGGATGTGACAAAATCCTTTTCTCGCAGGGAGAGGGTCTCACCTCTGACCATACGGGCATACGCCATCCACTGGGTAAATCCAATGACCAGGATCAGCACGTTGACACTGGCCCCGAGAACGACGATAACAGAAATGGCCAACAAGATCAGGGGGATTGCCAGCTGGACATCGGCAATCCGCATGATCACGTCATCAAAGATCCCACCATAGTAACCCGATATGAGTCCGAGAATAACCCCGAATATCGCAGAGATTGTCACCGCCAGGATGCCAATGAGCAGAGATACCCTGACACCATAAATGATCCGGCTGAGAACGTCCCTCCCCAGTTGGTCCGTTCCCAATAGATGGATTTGATCGTCTCCATCTCTCCAGAGCGGAGGTTTAAGCTTGTTCGCGAGATCCTGATCATAGGGATTGAATGGAACGATAGATCCTGCAAATGCTCCACAGACAATGGTGAGGACGATTACCAGGCTGCTCGAGAGAATCATTTTGTTCCCCTGCATTTTTCGCAGGAGATTACTTTTCCTTTTCATAGCGAATCCTGGGGTCTATGACCGTGTAGATGATGTCGATCAGGAAATTCGTCACGACCACCCCGATCGAGACGACCATGACGATCGCCTGAATCACGGGGAAGTCCCTGTTGTAGATGGATTGCACGGCAAGCCAGCCGACCCCCGGGTAGGCAAAGATCTGTTCGGTGATCACGGCACCGCCCATCAGCGTGGCGACCTGAATCCCCATGATCGTCACAATCGGAATCAGGGCGTTTCTGAGGGCATGTTTGATCACGACGAATAGCTCCGAAAGCCCTTTCGCCCTCGCCGTTTGAATGTAATCCATGTCCAGGACTTGGAGCATGCTGGATCGGGTAATTCTGGCAAAAGTCGCCATCCCAAAGCCGCCAAGGGTGACGGCTGGCATAATGATGTGTGCCAGATCCCCACCGCCATATCCGGAAATCGGTAGAAGTCGAAAGTGAACGCCAATAATCATGATTAACATGATGCCCAGCCAGAAACTCGGGATGGATTGTCCAAGAAACGTACACGCCATGCCGACCATGTCAAAAAGACTGTTCCGTTTTAGGGCGGAAATAATACCGATTGGAAGGGCGACAATGAGGGACCAGGAGATAGTGAAAACAAGAAGCCTCAAGGTGGCTGGAATCCTCTGGAAGACGAGGTCGATCGCCGGTTCTTCATAACGGATCGAGGTCCCGAAGTCACCTTTGACCGCCCCCTTTAGAAAGATGAGATACTGGACAGGGAGGGGTTGGTCCAAACCGAGTTCTTTCCTCAGGATTTGCCGGTCTTCCTTTGGGGTATCAAAGTCAACCATCAGGCTCACCGGGTCCCCCGTGAGGCGTGAAATCACAAAAACCGCAACCGATATGCCGATGATGATGATGATCGAATGGATGAGTCTCCTGGTGAGATATCCGGACATTTTCAAATTCAAGAGGGAAGCGTGCAGAGAAGAGGTCTTGCCTAACAAGATAGGCAAGACCTCTCGTTCAGATTGCTACTGCCTTATGTATGCCCCATAGAGGTTGATGTCCTCGTCTGAGCGGGGCTCCCAGACCACGCGTTTATTCACCCCGTAGATGTCCCTCTGGGCGTAGAGAAACCCAAAGGGCGGGTCATCGAATATCTCCCGAAGGGCCAACCGGAGATATTCGGCGTGTTTTTCCGGATCGATCGTCTGGCCGGCCTTGTCGATGTACTCGTCAACCTTTTCGTTTTTGTACCAAGAGAACATCTCGCCGCTTCTGACCAGGGCCTGGAGGGTATCCCAGGCATCGAAATGGTTGTTTCCCCATGCGGCATACATCAACTCCGGAATCTGGTGGGCCTGGGTTTGCTTGGCAAACACGCCAAATTCGACGGCATTGACTTTCGCCCTGATCCCGACTTTCGTTAGCATCCCTGCAATGGCCTCACAGGCCTGCACATCATTCAGGTAGCGGCCTCTCGGCGTGAGGATCGTGGCGTCCATTCCATCGGGGAAGCCTGCCTCTGCGAGAAGCCTTTTGGCCTTTTCGGGGTCATGGGAATAGAACCGCTCATCCGGGTCCCAGCCCACCATGTATTTCGGACATATCGTCGAGACCCGGTATGCATTCCCACCCATCACATTCTTTATCAGTGACGGCACATCCAGGGCATAATTGATGGCCCGGCGGACCCGAACATCCTTCATGTTGTCAATTTCCGTATTCATGAAGAGCATGGCCACCCGAGCGCTGGGAACGAATCTCACCTCCAGGTCCTTCTCCGCCTTGACCTCTTGGATGTTGTCTGGCTTCAAGTTGGCGATAATGTCGACACTCCCCACTCTGAGCTCGGCGATACGGGTTGCATCCTCGGGTATGGGCCGAAAAACGACCTCGTCGATCTTCGGTGCCCCCTTCCAGTAGTCTTTCTTGGCCGTGAGGACGAGTTCCCCACCCTTCATCCAACTCTTCAATAGATAGGGTCCAGTCCCAATCGGTTTGGTCGCCAGTTTGGCGAAGTTGTCTTCCTTCGTATACTCGATGGGAACCATATACTTCTGGGCCACGTAGGAGAGCACCAGGGGGTCTGGGTATTTGGTGATGAGCTGTACCGTATAGTCATCGATGATCTTGACTTCCTTGATGCTTTTGTAGTCAGAGGCATTGAGGGTCTTTTTCGCATCCGCCATCAACCCGGCCACCCGCTCAAAATTGTATTTGACGACCTCCGCGTTAAAGGGTTCCCCATTAGAGAACTCGATGCCCCTGCGGAGCTTGAATTCGACCGTTGTGTCATTGATAATTCTCCAGGATTCGGCGAGATCGGGTTGGATTTTTTCATCCCAGTCCCGTTCGAGCAAGGCATCGTAGATGTGAAGAATCACGTTGTTGCTCGGGTTTTCACGGTGCATATCCGGGTCCAATTTGGTCGGTTCCACACCCTGGGCAACGATAACCCTGGTCTTACATTCTGCGGTTTGGATCCCCAGCCCAACAACGAAGACAAAAAGGACCAAGGTACCTAAAAGGACGAATGCAACAGTCTTGAATCCTCTTGTTTCCATGACATCCTCCTTGCGTTTCAAAATCGTTTCACCAATAGAGCAAAGACTGAATCAATGACGTTCCCATCCCCCCTTTCCTCGGCTGATCTGTCCCGTCCATTCCCTCAGTCGGACGTCCCCAGGAATTCGTAGAACGAAGTACCCTGCTCCTTTTTACTCCAGTTAGATAGACGTGTCAACCCAAATCCCTGCCGATCAGAATACAAAAGTCCAGGTGGACAACCCATTCAGGGTTCGCCAGCGATTCCTGACCCCATGTCCCCCTTTACAAAAGACCGAACAGTTCGGGCAGGGTCATTGTAATTGCTGGGAAATAGGTAATCAGGGCCAAGGTGAAGAGGCAAGAAATCAGAAAGGGGAGTACGGCGACGATCACCCGACTCACGGTGTCACGGGATATGTCGGCAGCCGCAAACAGACACACGGCCAAGGGCGGTGTTAGGAGGCCGATATTCAGGTTGACAATCATGAGTATTCCGAAGTGAATGGGGTCCAGGCCGATTTCGATGGCCAGTGGCGTCAGCATGGGGGCAAACAGAATGATAGACGACGAGCAATCGAGCCACATCCCCAAGAAAATCAAGAAAAGATTGATCAAGATGAGCAGGACGTACCTGTTCCGGCTGACCGAATAGAACGCGCCCTTGATCCTCTCTGGAACGTTTTCGATTCCGAGAACCCATACCAGGATGGACGCACAGCCGACGATCAATAGTAGCTTGGCAGAGAATATAACGGCAGTTCGAAAGATCGGGCCATAGTCTCGCAACTTGAGGGACCGATAGAAGAAGGAGGCAATAACGAAGGCATAGAGCACGGCCATACCGGCCGCCTCGGTGGGGGTAAATATGCCGGACAAGATGCCAAAAATGATGATCGCCGGCATCATCAGAGGAACCAGGGCATCCCGGGTGCCGAGAATCAGTTTTTTTGGCGTGACGGGAATGGTGACTTTGGGATATTGGCGCCGCTTGGACAAATAGGCCACAATAACCATTTGAGAAAGTCCCATCAGGATACCCGGAATGATGGCCGCGGCAAAAAGAGCGCCGACTGAGACGGCGGTCACAGCGCCGTAGATGACAATAATCATGGAAGGCGGAATGATGGGACCGATAATGGATGAAGAAGCCGTTACGGCGGCCGAAAAAGGCCCGTCGTACCCCTGTTTCTTCATGGCCGGAATAAAGATGGATCCCAAGGCAGCGATGTCTCCAAGGGCGATTCCGGTGATTCCGGCAAAGAGCATCGAAGCCAGGATATTCACGTGGGCCAGCCCCCCCCGCCATCGCCCCACAATGAGGTTGGCAAAATCGACGATCCGATCTGCAATCCTACCCCGGGTCATAATCTCGCCCGCCAGGATAAAGAAAGGAATGCACATGAGAACAAAGGAGTCCATCCCCGAAAAGACCTTTTGCGGGGCCATATCGAGAAAGGAGGCCTGGGGCGAAAAGAGGAGATACAGGGAGGCCGAAAAGCCCATGATAAAAGCCACAGGCATTCCCGCCAGGAGGAGGGCAACAAAAACAAGGATCATCAGGCCGAGAGACATTTCACGCGTCTCCCCCAGAAGGGCTCCCCTCGCTTGGCCCAGGAGGGGTCTGTTATTTCTCCCCGGCTAGCCGTCCATCCTCCTCACGAAGCTCCTCAGGGGGCCAGAACAAAAGCCGGTAGATATCTCGAACCAGGGCGCGTGCCGTGTAGATGCCCATCAGTAGGGCTCCCAAGGGAAGTGCCAGAGTGGGCCAGAACATTGTGATTCGCAACCCGGAACTCTCAAAGAGCCGATTGAAATAGGCGATTTTTATTCCCTTGACGATTAAGATAACGAGGAATACCAGGGTGCACAGGCGAAAACCGGTCTCCATGACTCGTCTCCCGCGAGGACCGGCCACCATTGGAAAGAAGTCAATACGGATGTGATCGTTTTTTGACTGAACCCGGGCGGCACCGATCATAACCGTCCAGATCATCAGGTAACGAACCAACTCCTCTGCCCACACGAAAGAATAGTTGAACAGGTACCTCGAGAAGACCTGCAGAACGACCACAACGGTCATGATGACCAGAAGAAAGATACAGACGTTTGTTTCCATTTTCTCAAAGGAGCGCAGAGTTCTGTAAATTCTTTTCATGGCATTTCAAACCTCTCGGAACACAGGCTCTCCTGATCTCGGCGGGGAGATACGTGGCCGCGCTGCCAGACCGAGAGGGTGAGACGTTCCACATTCGTGCAGGATATCCCCGAGGTGAGCCTTGAAATGGATCGGTGCCCACCAAGGACACGGGTAGGCACCGAAAGCAACCCTGACAGGGGCTGATCATTTTGCTGCAGCCGCTGCCTCCAGCATGCCGTTAACCCACTCATCACCCACTTCCTGGCGCAGCCACTCGAGCACAGGGCCTTGGGCCTTGGACTTGAACTGCGCTCTCTCTGCCGCTGTGGGGACATAAATGACCATGCCTTCCTTCTTCAGGTTGTCGATGGCCATGTGGTCTGTGTATCGGGAGACCCCACGGTTCACGGCGAGGGCGAATTTCTGGGCCTTATCGATGACCTGCTGGAGGTCTTCCGGCAGAGATTGGTAAAACTGATCGTTTACCAGCATAGCCGAGATGGCATAGACGTGGTTATCTACCGTGACGTACTTCTGTACCTGATACCACTTAAAGAGATTGACCAGGGAGAGGGCATTATTCTGTCCATCAACGGTTTTGCTTTTCATGGCCCCATAGAGCTCGCTGAAGCTGATCGGTGTTGGGGATCCACCGAGGCTTGAGACCAGTTTTTGAAAGATGGGAGAGGGCATAACGCGGAGCTTCAGCCCCCTCATGTCCTCTGGGGTCCGAACCTCCCGTTTCGAGTTGGTCCACTGTTTGAATCCACCCGACTCCCACCAGTGGAGGATCCGCAACCCCGTCTTTTTGCGCAGCTCCTCGCTGAGGTTCTGGATGAAGGGCCCGTCATAGAGGCGCCACGCCTGGTATTCGTCCTCCAGCAGATAGGGTATAGACAGGATTTGGACAGGCTTAAACACTTGCGCAAGGGGGCCTTCAGCCGTGTCGGCTCCCTGTATCTGCCCCATCATGACCTGCTTCATTCTATCCAGCGGGCTTCCGAGGGCACCGCCCCAGATTAGTTCCACCTGAATGCGTCCGTCAGATCTCCGCTCCACCTCGTATTTGAACACATGGTAATGGGTTCCCCAGAAACTCGGATTGATATCGGGTGCAGCCAGGCCAAACTTCATGACGATGGGTTGGGCAACACTGAGTGATGGGACCGCAAGGATAAGGGAGACAGCGAATAACAGGACAGAAAAACTCTTCCTACTCTCTCTCATAGTCAACCTCCTTTCTCGGCCTTGGGATAGCAGATGTCCCATTATACGAGGTCAAGGGGAAGGTTGGCAAGAGGCAAAAGGGGTGGACCCCCGGGTGCCCTTTCGTGCATCGGTTGGGTGGCCATTCCAATCGGGCAAGTCCGAGGGCAATTGCCCGTCCTGTCCTGTTTTTGGACGAGGCTGAGAGCTTGAAACTCAAAAACCGTTTGACAAAATCCTTCGATTTTGCTATGGTCGGATCGCTTTTGCCTTTAAGGCTGACTCCAATGTCCAAACCAAAAAGGAGGCGGATCGATGAGCAAAACGAAAGCCAGCCCAAGAGAGGAGAGGCGGTTATCCCGGCGGGATTTTCTCAAAACCTCTGCAGCGGTGACTGCGGGGATGGCCGCAGGAGGCATGGCCGATGTATTTTCGCCGAGATCAACCCTGGCCCAGTCACCCACCGGGACGATCAACGTGGTGACCTCCGCCGATGCGGATTCCTACGATCCTCATTCCTGGATTTCCGATGACGGCCGGATGATTGGTGCCCATATCTTTGAGTCCCTCGTTACACGCGACTATCAACCCATGCTCGCCACTTCCTGGGAGAATCCAGACAAACTGACGTGGATATTCCACCTTAAACGGGGCGTTGATTTTAGCAATGGAGAGCACTTCGATGCGTCTGTCATGAAATTCAACCTGGAAAGGTACATGGATCCCAAGACCAAAGCCCTCTTCAGGGGACTCCTCCAGCCGTTGGAATCCATCGAGATCATGGACCCATACACGGTCAAAATCAAGACCAAAACCCCTTACTCCGTTCTGATCTATATCCTTCGGGACATCCACATGATGTCACCGAAAGCCGTGAAGGAGCTGGGCAAGGATGTTGTCCGGAGACCCATTGGCACGGGGCCTTTTCTGTTTAGAGAGTGGGTTCCCATGGAAAGAACGGTTATCGATGCCAATCCAGACTATTATGGACCCAAGGCAAAGGTCAAAACGATCATTTGGAGGCCTGTGACAGAACCATCCACCCGTATCGTCGAACTCCGGACCGGTAAGGCCGATATCATCAACAAGGTTCCCCCTGAACTCATCGGCGAGATTTCTGGTGAGGGCATGAAGGTCCTTCGGAGGCAATCACTCTGGCGTATGGGGATCATGATAAACTGCGCAAAACCCCCTTTTGATAAGGTAAAGGTGAGACAGGCCTTCAATTATGCGGCCAACAAAGAAGATCTTGTCAAGTATGTGCTCAAGGGGGCTGGTTACGTCATGTCCGATCCTCTGGGACCCGACGTGGATGGCCACAATCCGAATATCAAGCCCTACCCTTACGATCCCGCCATGTCAAGAAAACTCCTGGCCGAGGCCGGTTATCCAGATGGAGTGGATATCGAAATCCTCACGCCGGCGGGGCGCTATCTCAAGGATAAGGAGCTGGTTGAGGCGGTCTCCTTTCAGGTCAAAGAAGGTGGCTTCAACATGAAGGTGGTCGCCATGGAGTGGGGAATGTTTCTCAAGAACTACAAGAAGCTCCATGGATTCTTCATCGGTGAGGAAAGCCCCTATGCGCAGCGCTACTTCTCCAAGAACATGGATTCCCGGGTCAAATCCTATGCCTGGATGGGGTACCATAACGACGAATTCAACAGACTCCTCGACGAGGCTGGAGAGACCTTTGACGTCGGAAAGCGGAACGCCATCTACCAGAAACTGTCAAAAATCGTCTTCGACGACGGTCTCTACCTGTACATGTATTATGGCCAGGACCTCTATGGGGTTCGTGACCGGATCAAGAACTTTGCCCCCCGGGTAGACGGGTTCATCCTTCTGAAGGATGCCTACGTTACCTGAGAGGAATTAAACCCCTACACGCTAAAAGAGCTAGATTTTTCTTGAGGCTGAAAGCCCTTTGATTTGGACCGCAGAACCGCTGAACAAGGAACCGCAGAATACCGAAGTCAAGAAAGCTGAGTTATTCCTTCAGAAAACTTCTGCTGTTCGAAATTCCTTGTTCCTTGTTCGATATTCAAAATGCAAAACAGGCTTAGGCTGTCTGCCTAAAAGCGGAGGTCTTAAACCTGGCGAATCGAAAAACGAAGGGGCCGAGCCCACTGCGGCGGGGAGCCCCTTGGCCAAGGGACCCCCCATGCGATCCCTATCGCCGTGGGTCTCTTGGACCGGGAGAAAATGGCTCAATCATCCTTTAGGCAAGCTGATCTGGTCCGGCTCGGGGTTCTGGTCCCCTCCGTGAATACGGTGGTGGAACCGGACATGTACAGGATGGCCCCCCCTGGGCTCACGATCCATTTTGCAAGGCTCCCTGTCCCGTCCGATGCAGCCACGGTCGAAAACCTCGAACATTTGGAGGATTATCTAGATGAATCCCTCCAATCTCTTGTCCACGCCAGGGTCAAAGCGGTCGCATTCGCCTGCACCTCGGGAAGTTTCATCAAGGGGGCTCAGTGGGACAGGCACCTGATTGAGCGGATGGAGAAGATGATCACTCCCGCAACAACCACGTCTGATTCTGTCGTTTGGGCGCTGAGGAACCTGGGAGTGGTGAAGCTGTCCCTGGTGACCCCATACCCGGACCCTATCAATGAGCTCATGGAGGCATACCTGAACGATCAAGGGTTCCAGGTGGCAAACCTCAAGTCCCTTCGCCTTTCTCGCTCTGATGAGATCAAGAGCGTCTCCCCGGAGGCCATTTTTGATTTGGCCAGGTCTGCAGACACAGCGGAGTCGGAGGGGATGCTTATCTCCTGTACGGATTTTCAGGCAGTTCCGATCATTTCTGCCCTTGAGGCAGACATTGGGAAACCTGTGATTTCATCAAATCAAGCAACCCTCTGGAGATTACTGACCCTCACCGGAAGAAAAACGTCGGTCAAAGGGTACGGATATCTAATGAAAAAACCGACAGAGGAGGTATCATGATAGACCTTGAGAGCGCACTCCAGCTTCCCACAAGAGATAGTTCATGGACACGAAAGGTTCTGATCGGCGGGCTGCTCAACCTCGTCCCCATCATCAATTTCCTTTCCCTCGGGTACGCCTATCGCCTCTTCCGGAATACCTTACAGGGAGAGCTATTTTCCCTGCCGGAATGGGAGGATTGGGGGGACCTCTTTGTTCAGGGGTTCGTCGTCTTTCTCATCGGTCTCCTCTATAACCTTCCGTCTTTGATCCTTCTTGCCATCCATCCCCTGTTGGGAATACTGGCGTTCATCGCGGCTGCCCTTCTCCTTCCCATGGCTCTGGCCCGGTATGCCGTGGGGGGGAACTTCTCTCAGGCCTTTCAGCTCGGAGATATCTGGGGGGAAATCCAAAAGATCAAGGGGGATTATTACATCGCGTGGCTGGTGACGGTGGCTATCTCGATTGTTCTTCTCATGATTTTCATGATCCCCGTCCTAGGCTGGATCATTTCGGCCATCGTGGGATTCTATGCGTACCTGATCTATGCGGGTCTTTTCGGAGAGATCTGCGCAAAGTAAACGCTTGCCACCAACAGAGGCTTCCTCTCGTCATTCGGAGGCAATCCGTATGACTTCATATTCCTTCTTTCCGCCCGGGGCCTGCACCGTTGCGACATCTCCCGGACCCTTTCCCATGACGGCCCGCCCAATGGGGGAGGTTACCGATACCCTATTCTTCTTGATGTCTGCCTCATGAGGCCCAACCAGCCGGTATTGGACCTTGTCTCCGGTTTCCAGATTCTCCAGGACAACGACTGCACCAAAAACCACCCGGTCTTCAGGAAGCCTTCTTATCTCAATAATGTCCGATTCACCCAGTTTATTCTCCAGGTCTCTGATCTTCGCCTCAACGTGCCCCTGTCTCTCCTTTGCAGCGTGATACTCCGCATTCTCTGAAATGTCTCCGTGGCCACGAGCCGCCTCGATCTCACGCTTGATCCGAGATCTCTCCACACTTTTCATATACTCAAGTTGCTTCAGCAGCTCATTGTAACCCTCTCTTGTGATGGGAACCCTCGACATATCTCCCCTCCCCTAACAAAGGCCTCGAAAGAAAAGGCAAGGACGACAGAAGCCCCTTGCCTGAACGCAATCACACTCCTTAAGATTAGCAGAGGAAACGGGATGAATCAAGGAGGTTTGGGCTCAATTTCCAAATTGACATTCGGATTCATCTCCCTATCGTTGAATTACCCGCAAGGTGGCCATCGGTGGGGTGGGCCCGGGAAAGAAGGAGATCTGTGTGGCAATCTCTCGGTCGGTGAGTGGGTCGCCCGCTTGGGTTAGGAGGATTTTCCTTTTCGGGCCTGATTTAACACCTGGCAGGGATGGGGATCGGATTCCCACTGCCCTTCCCTGATGACAACCCTCCCACCCTTAATCACAACGGTAGGCCAACCGGTGAGGACCTGTCCCTCGAACAGGGAAAAGGAAGCGGCTGATTTGATCTGGTCTTTGCCCACCCGCTGCCACCTGTCCATATCGACCACAACGAGGTCTGCGTCCGTGCCGGGCAAGAGGGAACCCTTTCCCGGATAAATCCCGAATATCTCCGCTGGCCTCCGGGTCATCATATCGACGATCGTGGCGATGGAAATTGCACGGTGGGCTACCCCTTCTGTCAACAGACCGGGCAGGTGATGCTCCATGCCCGGGGCGTTGGGCATGGCCTCCCATATCGACTTGTCGATTCCCTTGTTCTCAGGACTCATGGGAACGGAGTCCGTACCCAGGGAGTCGATCTTCCCACGCCTCAGCTTTTCCCAAAGCGCCTCCTGACTCTCCCGGTCTCTTAAGGGAGGCAGCCATTTGGGAATGTTTCCGCTGACTCTTTCGATCGAAAAGAAGAGGTAGGGAGAGGTGGTCTCGGCAAAGATGTTGTCCCTGTCCCATTTTATTTTGGAGACCGCATCAATACCCCCTTTGGTCGATATATGAACGAAATAGGTGGAAATCCCTGCGAAGTCCTTCGCCAGCAGAGAAGCTCTCTGGATGGCCTCTTCTTCGGCGATCGGGGGATGGGTCTCTGACCACTCCTGAACTGAGGTGCGCCTCCCGTCTTTGGCCATAATCTCTTCCGTGGCGTATCTGACCAGAGAGGGGTTCTCCGCATGAATACATACCGTGCAATGGGTGCCCGTCTCGACGAGTTTCCCATAAGCCCTTGTCATGAATCCATCGTCCACATCGGGGATGAGACCTGGAACACCACTCATATAGATTTTAAAGGACCGTATGCCATACTCGTGGACATACCGGGGTATCTCCTCGAGATGCTCTGGGGACGATAGAGTGAGATGAAAAAAAACGTCTGCCGAAGCGTAGGTTCGGACGGACTCGAACACCGCATCGAGCTTCGGCACGTACGACTCCCTCTCATAGAGAAAGCACCCAAGGGACGTCACCCCTCCGTAAAGTCCAGCCCTTGTCTCGTCCCTCACGTCGACCTGAAAAGGGGTAAAGACTCCGAGATGAACATGGGGGTCAATGACGCCCGGAATGACGTATTTGCCGGAAACGTCCATTTCCTGTGGGCCGACAGCCTCACCCCCTTCATGGATCGAGGCGATTTTGCCTCGGGAGATGCGGATATCCCCCTTGAGCATTCCTTGGCCTGGCCAGACGATTGTCCCGTTTCTCAGGATTATGTCATCAGCGCCCGCCGGTTCTTCTCCCGATTGGGAGAGGAATTCCGGGGGAACCCAGGGTCCGGAGGGGGCGACGGGTTGGAGCGAATGGGTTGGAGCGGTCTTGGCAGGTCGGGGGGGAGCCCCCTCGGGCGGCAGATTGCTTCCCTCCCTTTGGGAAGGAGAACCCTGAACGATCTCAATCCCCAGTTTTTCAGCCATTTCCCGGGCCACTCGCGTAACAACATCGTCTCTATCGATGTAGAGAATCCTCTGCCCGGTGAGGGAGAGAATTTCCAAATCCGAGGCGGTGATAAATCTCCTCATCGACCCTGATTCCTGTATCTATTGTTGGGACAGCCGAATGGCCTCTTCGGCGGCTATTCTCGCCGTTCTAATCTCGGCCTCTGTCCCGGCAATGAAAAGACGCCCAAACCGGCCAATGGGGTTGAAGTGGATGAGCTTTATTTCAGTAGCCTTTTCAGCCTCGTTGGTGGCCAAAGCGATGTACGCAGCGGGCTCCACCTCCATGACGAGAAGGCTCTCGGAAGGGACGAGGAGGGAGCCTTTCCGCATTTTGTTGACGAGTTGGGCTTGATAGGGGGAGACATTGGTCACCACAGTTGAAGAGACGAGCTTCGGTCTTATTCGGTCTTTCATCTGGAGTCCACAGGCCAACAGGATGGCCATTCCGGCTTCATGGACGTCTTCAATCGAGAGAGAATGGAGTTCAACCAACCCGAATTCCCTCTCAACCGTCTGGAGTCCAGGCTTCACGTCGGTCTGCTTCAACGCTGTATCCAGCAGAGAATAGACACCACTTCCTGGAGACAGTTCGATAATCAGCTGCGCCATGTTGGCTATTGGGACGTCTCCCACAAGCTCAGAGCCTAAGAAGGCGGCGTACTGGGGCTGCATTCTGTCGATAAAGGCATAGGTCCTCAGCTCGTAGGCACTCTGCCCGTTCGCTGCCATGTCTCTCTCCTGCGTAGGGGTCCTATTTGGCCTTTTTCTCCCTTACCTGAGGAACGAGTGTCTCCGTATCGGGATGGGGCCTGGGAATGATGTGGATGGAAACGATCTCGCCCACCTTTTTTGCTGCCGCCGTTCCGGCGTCGATGGCCGCTTTGACCGCCCCCACTTCACCTCTGACGAATACAGAAACGTATCCTCCCCCGATTTTTTCCATGCCCGTAAGGGCAACGTTGGCCGACTTGGCCATGGCATCGACAGCTTCGATCGCTGCAACTAAACCTCTGGTCTCGATCATTCCTAATGCATTCATTTTCCTATATTTCCTCCTGTTCCTTTGTGATCCGATGGACGCGGTTCTACTTTGTGTATAGATCTTTCCCTTCAACACTCAAAGAATCAAAGATAGCAACGATGAGCGCATCGACGGGTAGCCCCTCCGGGCCGAGGGCCTTCTGTGCCGGTGTCCCCTGAATGACACCGACGATCTCTCCCACTCCGGCCCCTACCCCATCCACGGCAACGAACTGATCGAGAACCCTCTCGAGCTCACTGTCGATCCGACCGACAATGAGCATCGTATGCCCTGATAAGCGCTTGTCCTTTATCGTTGAAACCGCCTGCCCGATAACCTTGCAAACAATCAAGATTGATCACCACCTTTCCAATCAGCTATGCCTAAAGCTCAGACCATCCAAAGGGCGCACCCAGTGGTTGTTCCCCATTTCGTGCAGGACGTCTTCCAGAGCATCCAAGGCTCTGTCAATGTCCTCATGAGTCACAAAAAAATGAGGGGCAAATCGAATGATGGGCCCCCGGGCTGAAGCCACCACTCCCCGTTTCTTTAGTTCGCCCTCCACGGCATGAGGGTCGGGCACCGAAATCGCGGTCGTCGGTCCCTTTTTCCGAATATCCAGTGGAGAGGTCGTCTCTAGCCCCCTCTTCTGCACTTCCTGGATCGTATATTCTGACAATTCGTCGACCCACATTTTTATGTTCTCGACGCCAACCTCATTGACAATCTCCATTCCTGCCTTCGCCGCATAGGCTGTGATGACAGAAGGTGTCCCGGTGTCGAACCTTCTCGCATCGCCGGCGTATTGGAAATGAAAGATATCAAAGGCGAAGGGGTCTTCCTGGCCAAACCACCCTGTGGCAGTGGGCTTCAGATAGGGAATCAGTTCTTTTTTCACGTAGAGGTAGGCGGAGCCGGGCAGACCGAGGAGATATTTCAGGTTGCCCGATGCCAACATATCGATGTCCATGGCCTTGACGTCCACCGGGTCGGTACCCAAACACTGATAGGCATCCACATAGAGAAGGGAACCCTTGCGATGAGCGATTTGACAGATTGCCGCGATGTCCTGTTTGAACCCGTTTTGATAGTAGACTTGGGGGATAGAGGTGATAAGCGTTCTTTCGTCGATGGCTCTTTCATAGGCCCCCAGGTCTATTTCCCCATTGACGACAGGGATCAATTCGAGATCAAACCCGTACCTCTGGTGGGCTGTCCAGACATGGACAACTGTCGGGAACTCTGCCTCAGTCGCGACGACTTTGTTCCGTTTCCCCGAATAATCGAGAGAACTGGCGATGGACGATGTGGCTTGGGACAGGGAGGTGAGCATGGCGATCTCAGATCGGTCGGCGTTGATGAGTCTGGCAAACTCTGCTTTGGACTCATTCACGTCATCCATCCATCGCTCCCAGTCCATACCCATTTCATTCCAATTGTCCAGGTACCCTTCAATGGCACGACACACACGGATTGACTGGGGAGACTGGGAACAGTTCGCCAGATGGATTCCTCCCTTCAATATGGGAAATTCCTTTCGCCACATTTCCATGTCGAACGGGGGGGCTCTCCTTACTCCCGGAGAGACTGATGGCAGCACCACATCGGCCGTTTTGTATCTTATTGCGATCCCGTAGCGAGCAGCAGCGTCTTTCGCCAGTTCAAGGACCACGTCATTTTCATCGGCGACCAGTTCCTTGATTCCTTTTAGCCTTAACGCTTCGATATCATCCGAGGTATAGAACTTCCGGCCCATCGATTTCTACCACCTTTCTCCGACTCGAATCGATTTCTCATTGATTCCCACCGGCTCTTGGAGACGAGGAGAAACCGTTCCCATCTCTCTCGGAAATCTTCCCATCTCCTCCTTCCCAACCCCTTCATTCTTGTAGTCTCCTGCAAAATCAGCGATACATTTATCAGACACAACGGATCCAGTCAAGGGAAAAGCACAGCACGGCTTCTTGCCCGGTTTACACGAAAAAGTGGGAGTAGTACGACGGCCACAACGGTTTGCCAAACGATCTGGAGGCATCCTTCCGATATGCCAGACTTGACATCACACCATCCGTTTGAGTTCTCTCGCAACCATCAAGATCTCTTCGACAGTGTTGAAAAAGTGCGGAGCGATACGGATACCGCCGGTTCCTGAGGCGTAAGTCGGTGAAACATAGATCCTTCTTTCAGCCAATTCCTGTGCTATTCGTTCGTCATCTTCGGTCCGCACCGTTAGAATTCCTGATCGATACGCTTCTTCGAGGGGTGAGACGATCTCTACTTTCCCGTCTAATTCCTCGATGAGTAAAGACCCGAGATACAGAATGCGTTTCTCAATGTTTTGGATGCCTATCTCGTTGATGAATCTGAGTGATTTCCATAAGGCGGGGAGGCCGGGAACAATGTCCGTGACCGATATCATGAATTTCCTGGCAGAATCGTTGCGAATCGTGTATTCCCGGATCGGTGAATAACTGGGCTTGCCCAAGTCCCTCCAATCATCCTCATCGACACTCATCCAGCCAAGATAGGGTGGTTTCATCAGGGTGAGAAGTTCTTTTCGAACGTAGAAGACACCGGTGCCAAATGGGGACAGGAGCCACTTGTGTCCACCGGCGATCAACATATCGATATTGGAGGCTTTGACATCGAGTGCCAATGCACCCAGATGTTGAATGGCATCGACCAAGAAACAGATGCTGTTCCTTCGAGTAATGTCACCGATTCTTTCTAGTTCACAGCGAAAACCGTTTACCTCCTGAACAGATGAAATGACGATGACCTTGGTGTGTTCGTCGATTAGATCTTCGATATCAGAAGTCAATACCCTCCCCTCTCTGTGACGAACCACTTCCAGCACGAGGCCTCTTTCCTTCTCCATTACCCTCCAAGGAATCACATTGGACATGAATTCGAGGTTGTTTAGGATCACGGAATCGCCTGCTCTGAGATCGAGCATTTGGGAGAAGGCACCCATCCCCTCACTTGTACTCCTCAGGAGTCCGATTTCAGCCTCTTCTGCATTGATCAGCTTCGCGGCCTCCCGGACACATTCCTTCTCATGGCGGTTTAGAATCGCCTCATCGGCTCTGAGGTTTTGACCTTTGACGAAATCCATCACGGCGTTCATCGTGACAACCGGAGGGACACCGATTCTACAATTGCTCAGATAGATGCAGTCCTTGAGCTGTGGAAATTGCTCTTCCCGAACTCTTTCAACGTCCTTTTCGTCCATTGAGAACCTGGATCCGGATTAATATTCCCTCACCGACCTAAATGCGCTGGAGCTGTTTTTCTCTTTTGGTGGGACTACCGTCTTTGCTCCGGCAGTGGAGGTGGCGAAGGTCGGATCACTCCGAGCAGGCTGGCACCCATACAAACGCATCTCTCAGGGCTCGCAAAAACGCTTCCTTGTTCATGAACCCTTAGGTGTCTCCCCCCAGATAGGCCTTCTGCATCATTTCATTGTCGAGAAGGTTCTGGGCAGTATCAGCCAGTACGATGGAACCCGTTTGAAGGACGTACCCTCGATCGGCAATGGAAAGTGCCATGGCGGCGTTCTGCTCTACTACGAAGACGGTGGTCCCCTGCTGGTTAACCCTCTGGATCAATTCAAATTGTTGGTCCACGAGAAGGGGGGAGAGGCCCATCGAAGGCTCATCCATCAGAAGGATTCTGGGGTTGGATAACAGGGCTCGCGCCATGGCAAGCATCTGCTGTTCACCCCCACTCAAGGTTATCCCAAGGTTGTGCAACCGCTCCTTGAGTCGTGGGAAAAGGTCCAACATCCTATCCATGTCCATTTTGACCTGATTCGTCTCTGTCCTGAGGTAGGCGCCCATTTCCATGTTTTCGAGGACGGTCAATCTGGGGAAAATCCTTCTACCCTCGGGAACGATGGCCACACCTTTCGATATGATATGCTTTGTCGGTTTCCCCTCAATCCGCTCGCCATTCAGTTTGACGGTCCCTTTTCTGGGTTGGCATACTCCAACAATCGTTTTTAGAGTTGTTGACTTGCCTGACGCATTCCCGCCTAGAAGGCACACTAACTCCCCCTCACGAATCTTGATGTTTATCCCATATAGCGCCTGGATACTTCCGTAATAGGTATCAACATCCTCAAGTTCTAGGATGGGGGTTTCATCCATAGACTAGTGCCCTTTCCTTCCCAGGTAGGCTTCGATAACCTGTTCGCTTTTTGCCACATCTTCATAGGTGCCTTCCGCGATCTTACTCCCATAGTCGAGAGCGATGACTCTGTCAGAGATTGTCCTCACCACATTGAGTTTATGCTCTATCACGAGTATTGTGTACCCATAAACATCCCTGAGTGTCTTGATGAAGTTCGTTATCTCTATGGTCTCCTGCGGATTCATTCCTGCCGACGGCTCATCCAGCATCAGGACTTTGGCGTCTGTCGACATGGCTCGGGCAATCTCGAGGCGCCTTCTATTGGCAAAGGAGAGAAACACCGCCTTCTGGTCAAATCGATAGCCGGTAAGCCTGGCTCCAAAAAGGCCTAGTACCTCCTTTACTCTTCGCTCTGTTTGAGCCTCTTCTTTGCCATGACGAGGAAGGTGAAGAAGGGTCGACAGAGGGCCCGATTTCGTTCGACAGAACTGCCCCACCTTGGCGTTGTCCAGGACGGTCATGTTACTGAAAAGCCTTAGGTTTTGAAACGTCCGCGAGATTCCCTTTCTCACGACCTGATGAGGCTTTAATCCCCTGATGTCGGACCCTTCAAAAAGAATATGGCCAGAGCTTGGAGGATATATGCCGGCAATGAGGTTGAACACTGTGGTCTTTCCAGATCCGTTGGGTCCGATTATGCTCAGGACCTCTTTTTCCATGAGCTTAAAGCTGAGATTGTCGACCGCCCTGAGTCCACCGAAGTCCTGGGTTACATTCTTGAGTTCGAGTATCGCGCGATCGCCCTTTGAGTATCTTCTCCGGCCCCTCTCGATTCTCTGTCCCTTTTCATCGTAATAGAGCTCCGTTGAGGCTTTGAGAACACCGGTCTCATCCTTGTCCGGTCGCTTCCTCCCCCTGACAAGAAAGCCAACCTCTCCCATGATACCTTGGGGTCTCAATGCCATCAGTACGATCAGGATGAGGCCGTAAGACATCATTCGATAGGCCCCGTATTCTCTCAGAAACTCCGGCAGGATTGAGAGCACAATGGCACCCAAGATCACGCCGACAATGTTACCGAGTCCCCCGAGGATGACCATGCAATACGCGATCACAAGTTGTGGAAAATCAAAGTTGTTTGGAAAAACAGAGTCCTGGAAAGAGGCAAACAGAGCACCCGTGGCGCCCGCAATGAATGCTCCTCCGGCAAAGGCCGTGAGTTTCATCCGTGTTGTATTGACACCCATGGATTCTGCCGCGAGCTCATCCTCGCGAATTGCCTCCCAGCCTCTGCCATAGCGCGATCTCTTGATCCGGAAAGACCCGATGATGACAATAATGGCCGAAAACCAGATGAGGTACGAATAGGCCACAGGGGAGACCACTCTGAAACCAAGAAGGTTGATCGGATCGAAGTTATAGATGCCGTTAACGCCGCCGGTGATATTGACAGGCCGGTCGAGGTTGAGCAACAAGAGTTTAAAGATCTGGGAGAATGCCAGGGTGACAATTGCCAGATAATCCCCCTTCAACCGCATGCTGGTTGAGCCCAGGGCAAACCCAAACCCCATGGTAATAAATGCGGCTATGGGAAGAACCAGCAAGAAGGGCAGGTGAATATTGAACTGGCTCGAAGATAAGAAGGCAAACATGTAACCCCCAATGCCAAAAAAGGCAACATATGCCAAGTCCAGTAAACCGGCAAAACCTGCCACAACGTTCAGGCCTAGGGCGAGCATGACCCAGAGACCGGTCATGGTTTGGATTCTCAACCAGTATGTATTCGGCATGATGTGGGGCGCGCCGACAAGAACGATCGCAATGGCCACATAGAGTGCCAGTCTGTTCTTCTTACTTAGCTCGGTCTTCGTAGGATTGGTGTTCATCAGACTTTCTCAGGGACCTTTTCACCCATCAAACCCCACGGCCTGAATATGAGAACAAGGATAAGGATGGTAAAGGCAACAACGTCCTTGTAAGTGGCAGAAAAGAAGGTGGTTGCCAGGGACTCGACCAGACCGAGAATGATCCCCCCCATCATGGCGCCAAAGATATTTCCAATCCCTCCCAGAACAGCGGCGGTGAATCCTTTCAACCCTGCCTGAAACCCCACATAGTAATCGACCTGCGTGAAAAGCAGCCCCACAAGCGTTCCGGCCGCTCCCCCAAGAGCCGACCCGATAAGGAACACGAGGACAATGATCCTGTCCACGTCAATTCCCATAAAGGCGGCTGCCTCCGTATCCTGGGCTGTGGCGCGCATGGCCTTCCCCACCTTGGTCTTCTTCACCATGACGGTCAACAGGCCCATGAGCAAGAATGTCACCAGAATGACCAGTATCCTCATGAAGGAGAAAACAACATTTCCAATGTGAAAAACGCGGATGCCTTCAGGAATGAGGGAAGACACATGGAAAAATCGGATTTCTGCTCCCTGATAGGTCAGAACCATATTCTGCAGAAATATTGAAACACCAAGGGCGCTGAGAAGGAGGTTCATTCGGGGGGCTTTTCGCAGCGGGCGATAGGCAAATCGCTCAATCGTCATTCCCAGCAATCCGGCGACCCCCATGGCAATGACAAGCATCAGAGAAATCACGATGGCAGCGTTCATTATGGGTACGTTATTCCTGCTGAGGAGATACAGGACCCACCACCCTGCAAAACCACCAATCATATAGACCTCACCGTGGGCAAAATTGAGCATGAACAGAATCCCGTAGACCATGGTATAACCAATCGCAATTAGCGCATAAACACCCCCGAGGGTGAGGCCGTTCACCAACTGCTGGGGTAACTGTTGAAGATAAACATCCATAGCGTCCGCCTTGTCTAAGCAAAAACAAAAAAGAAAGGTCCTAACCTCATGATCTGGCTAGGACCTTCCTCCCATGCAATCCTATTGACCGGTCATAACGGTCAGCTGTTTGAAGTCTTTCCCCACAACCTGAAAGAAGTAGGTGGAACCACCCTTCAGGTCTCCCTTATTATCGAAGGTCACGGGGAAGCCCAGGATTCCCTTATAGTCTTGGGTCTGAGATACGTACTTTCGAACCTCCTCCCTGCTAATCTCTCCGTCTTTGGCAGCCTTGTCGATGGCTCCCAGCAAGATATTCATGGCCTCATAAGCCGGAGGACCGAAACCACTCAGGACTCCGTATGTGTTCTCGAATCTCTTTACATAGCTCGCTGCCTCTGGAATGGAATAGATATCCGGCCCAAAGTGATACACATAAGCGCCCTCAGCCGCACCCTCAGAGGCCTCGATGAAATCTTTCTTGTCACGGGCCCCTTCAGTTCCAAAGAAGATGGCCTTTATTCCCAACTCCTTTGTCTGACGGACGCCGATGGCCTGATCCGGGGCCGACGTGGCAACAAAGAATATTACATCGGGGTTGTAGGCTTTGACTTTCGTCAGAACCGGTGAATAATCCTTGACCCCTGCCACGATGGTATCCTGCATGATGTCAGTTATTCCCAGCTTTTTGAGGCCATTGATCGTCTCTTTGGCAATATTCTCACAGTACGCCATCTTTTCATTGAGGACCGCTACCCGGTTAACCTTGAGCCATTTTTTCATAAACAGGGCGCAGTTCCATCCATGAGCATCGTTTCTCGCGTTGACCCTGAAAAAGTGCTTGTAGCCCTGTTCTGTCAGATCGGGTTTTGAGGCTGCGGATGTGATACAGACAAGGTTGGCGCCACCGTAGATTTTCATTGTGGCTTGGGCAACATGGCTCATGGGTGGGCCAACAACGCCATACATCAACTTGTCTGCAACGAATTTCTGGGCGACATTGACTCCCTGGGCAGGATCCCCGGCATCATCGCCCATGACGTGTTCTATCTTGACGCCTTGAATCCCACCGCGTTCATTCCACTCGTCCACGGCAAGCTGACCCGAATTGAAAATCTCCATGCCCGGCGCAGCCGCATCCCCGGTAAAAGGACCGGCATTCCCCACATGGATCCCCTTGGACACATCGGCACTATACCCAGGCCCAAAGAAAACCAACACCGTTCCAACCAAGAAAAATACAAGTAGTATCGACTTTTTCATCTCTTCCCTCCCTTGTGCTTGAATACCATCAAATGGGATCAGTACGGTAGCACCTCCTTTCTATTTCGAACTTGCCAACTAACCCTACTCGCCTCGAAGCTCGGTCCTCACCCCCTCCCCTTGACTCAGTCCTACTCTGTTCCTCATTTACCGCACGTATAGCACAGGCGCGTCTTGAAGTCAACTCTTGGCCCCGACTCCGCCGCTCTCTCAATGGTCCATGGTTCCCCTCCTTTGTATGATCTGGTCTTTAATCACCGGTTGTCAACAGGTCATTTCAGCCACACCGGATTGATCCTTCCGCACCTTGGCTCGCCCAAAAGAGTCCCCCACCTTATCGATACGTTCCGAACCTATTGACTAACGCCACAGAAAAAACCATAATGGTGAGGGTTCCTCACCAGGACAAGTCGGTCGAGACGTTTCGTTGGAACAAGGGGAGGGATGCTAACATGAGTCATCTAAACGCTGAGTGAGGTAGCGGCTTTGTTTTGGCAGCAGCTCGTCAATTGGATCAATTTGGGGGCCATGTATGCCCTGCTGGCCATTGGTTATACCATGGTATATGGCATCATCAAGCTGATCAACTTTGCTCACGGTGAAATCTTCATGTACGGTGCTTTCTTTACCTGGTGGTTCATGACGACCCTATCCCTCCCCTTCCCCGTGGCTGCTTTGATCGGTGTCCTGCTGGCCAGCCTCCTCGGGGTGGGTGTCGAGCGGGTTGCCTACCGTCCCCTCCGGAATGCCCCACGATTTGCCGTTCTCATAACCGTTTTGGGAATGGCTATCTTTCTCCAGAACATGGCCAGGATTATTTGGGGAGCTGAATTTCAAACCTTTGACGTCGACTTCGGATACCCTCCGATCTGGATAGGGAACGTGATCATTCCCATCAAGAAGGTCTTCATCCTCGTCGTATCCCTGATACTCATGATCGCTCTCGGCCTCTTTATCAAAAAGACGTATCTTGGCAAGGCCATGCGAGCGGCTGCAGCTGACCGCGAAGCAGCCGAAATGATGGGCATCAGCGTCAATGCCGTTGTTGTCCTGACCTTCGTGATCGGGTCGGCTCTAGGAGGTGTGGCCGGCATCCTGTACGCCATCAACTACAACAGTATCGACCCGATCATGGGCTTCAACGCCGGCATGAAGGCGTTTACTGCCGCCGTCTTGGGGGGCATCGGCAACATCTATGGGGCGATGTTCGGAGGAATCCTTTTGGGGATATTTGAGGGAGTGGGAGCGGGCTATGTTTCTTCCATGTATCGCGATGCCTTTGCTTTTAGCGTGTTGATCCTGGTCCTTATCTTCAGACCGCAGGGGCTGCTGGGAGAGGGAAAACCCCATGAGTCAGTTAAGGCTAGATGACCTGTCTGGAAGATCTCAGCCGAAAACCGCCGTTCAGAAGCAGAGTCCTCTCATAAGGATCGCAGAGGTCTTCGCGCTTTCCCGGTGGTACACGAAATGTCTAATCGTTCTCCCATGCCTGCTGGTTCCCTTTGTCATCCAGAGCAACTATGTCATGCGAGTCGTCATCTACATCTGTCTCTATGTCGTTCTCGCCCTGGGTTTAAACGTCGTGATGGGTTTCACGGGCCTCCTGAACATCGGCCACGCCGCCTTCTATGCCACGGGGGCCTATACGACGGCGATCTTGATGACTTCGTATGGCACGTCCTTCTGGCTGACCATCCCCATCGGGATGGTCCTGGGCATGAGTCTGGGCATCCTGCTCGGCTTTCCAACCCTCAGGGTCAGGGACGATTACCTGGCCATGGTCACCCTCGGTTTCGGGCAGATTGTCTATATCGTCGCCAATAACTGGATGGCCCTAACCCGCGGTCCCAGGGGGATCCCGGGTATCCCCGCCCCACGAATCGGTTTTTCCCGCTGGCATCTTGTGATAGACAGCTATCCCGCCTACTACTATCTCATTCTCTTCTTTGTTTTCTTATCTGTCTATGCCTGTATCAAGGTCAGGGATTCCAGGGTCGGCCTGGCGTGGATGGCCATCAGGGAAGACGAAGACGTGGCTGCGGTGATGGGAATCAATCTGGTGTTTTACAAAACCTTGTCCTTCGGATTTTCGGCGGCCCTCGGAGCCCTGGCCGGCAGCTTCTTCGCCGCATTCCAGAGCTTTGTCAGCCCGAATAGCTTCACCATATTGGAATCGGTGATCATCATTACCATTCCCATTCTAGGAGGTCTGGGAAGCATCACCGGCACAATCATCGGTGCGATCATCATGATTGCTGCTCCCGAGGTCTTTAGGTCGGCCAGTGAATACAGGATGGTGGCGCTGGGAGCCTTCATGGTTCTGATGATGGTTTTCAAACCTGAGGGATTGTTTGGTAAGAAGTTGTATGAACAGGCATACAAGGTGTGAAAGGATGCCGCTACTCACTGTTCGATCTCTAACGAAGAATTTCGGCGGGTTGACTGCCTTGGACAACTTCAGCCTTCAGGTGGATACCGGGGAAATTGTCGGAATAATCGGCCCGAATGGCTCTGGGAAAACCACCTTTTTCAATGTGTTGACCGGCATGTACCCGGCCGATGGGGGTGAAGTCTATTTTGACGGTGTGTCCAAGAACCTGTTGACCCAGAAAACCCATCATATTATTCAGGTCGGTATCGCTCGAACCTTTCAGAACCAGCGCCCCTTCAATAACCTCTCCGTCCTGGAAAACATCATGGTCGCCGGGCACTGCCGGACGAGAGGGGGGATCGTCTCGGCGCTGCTTGGCCTTCCCGGGGCACGCAGAGACAGGGAATGGCTGAGGAATCGGGCTCATGAAGTCATGGCTATTTTCGGTGACCGATTGCTCAGCATGGAGAACAACCCGGCGTGGAATCTTTCCTATGCCAACCGGAGGCGTTTGGAAATCGCTCGGGCTTTGGTGTCCAACCCCAAACTCCTCCTTCTCGACGAACCTACCGCGGGAATGAACCCAGCCGAGACGCTTCAATTGGTCCGAAGCGTTCTCGATATTAATCAAAAAGGAGTCACGGTTCTGATCATCGAGCACGATATGAACGTGATCAAACACCTCTGCGAGCGCGTGATCGCTCTAGACTATGGACAAAAGATCGTCGAAGGGACTTACTCAGAGGTGCGCAGTCATCCAAAAGTGATTGAGGCCTACCTGGGCCGAGATTGAGCGAGAAACATCAGCCACGATCTGCTTAACCAGGTAGATTTTCATTACGACCGAACCTCATTTATTTTGAACCGCAGAACCGCTGAACAAGGAACCGCAGAATATTGAAGTCAAGAAAGTTGAGTTATTCCCTCAGAACACTTCTGCTGTTCGAAATTCCTTGTTCTGCATTCGATATTCAAAATGAAATGCAGGCTAAGGCTGTTCGCCTGAAGGCCGAAGGTCTGATGCCCGGGGAATGAAAAAACAAACCCTCAACCGACTGCGAGCCAGGTGATGCTCAAACTCATCCATGTCACCACTCAGTACGGACCGATCCAGGTTCTAGATGATGTCACGATCGAGGTGGGCGAGAGGGAAATCGTCTGTCTTCTGGGTGGGAATGCTTCTGGCAAAACCACCACCATGAAGACGATCCTGGGGGTCGTGAAACCGACTTCCGGTCGGGTGGAATTCATGGGCCAGCGGATCGACGGCCTCCCCACTCACACCATTGTCCGCCGAGGAATCTCTCCCGTACCGGAGGCTCGAAGAATATTCGCCCGCCTTTCGGTCAGAGAAAACCTTGAAATGGGAGCCTTTATCCATCGGCGGAACCCAGATTACCGCATCGAGGAAGAGATGGGCAAAATCTTCGAACTGTTCCCCCGCCTGAGAGAAAGGCTGAAGCAGGACGCGAGCACGCTGAGCGGGGGTGAGCAGCAGATGCTCGCCATCGGCCGTGCGTTGATGGCGAAACCGAAAATGATCATTATGGATGAGCCATCCATGGGGTTATCCCCGAAACTGGTGGATGAGGTCTTCGAAATCACCCAAAGGGTGAGTGGAACCGGCATTCCGATCTTTGTGGTTGAACAGAACCTCAAGAAGGCGCTTTCCATCGCCCATAGGGGATACATCCTAAATGGTGGGCAAATCGCTATGAAAGACACGGCCCATAATCTCCTGCAAAACGAGAATGTCATCAGAGCCTATTTGGGCGAGGAATAATAGGATTCCTCGAAAAAATCCATCATAAGAGGAGGGAACCATGAAAGGAAAACGCTTTGTTGTGACGTTGGTATGGGTCTTTGCGGCCATGTTGGCGACGACGTCTATGGCCGCCGAACCGCTTGGGCTCGGGCTCTGTGCTCCCATGAGCGGGGCCGCAGCATCCTGGGGCAAGAAGGCCGAGGAGGCAACCCGGTTTGCCATCGAGCGGATCAACGCTGCTGGCGGGGTGGTGCCCAGAGGAGAAAAGGAGGCCCGAATGTTGAAACTCATCGAAGTGGCCGATGATAAGAACGACCCCCGGGAAGGCGCTGCGATTGCGCAACGGTTTGTCGACAACCCCGCAATCCTGGCGATGATCGGACCCATCACCAGCACCGTGGCCCTGGCCGGTGCGCCAATTTTGAACAAACACGGACTGGTTCAGGTCGCCATCGGAGCCACTGCGCCGGTGTATACCCAGGCCGGCCCTTATTCTTTCCGAGTCTGTCCAACCGACGCGTTCCAGGGGAAGTACATGGCCAGATGGTCCAAGGACCAGGGAAAGTGGAATCGCTATGCGGTCATCTACGTCAATGACGACTACGGTCGAGGCCTGAGTGAGGTGTTTATCGAGGGATTGAAAGAAGCCGGCGTTTCTGAGAAGGCAGTTGTCGCCTCTGAGGCCTATCTGCCCAACGACACCGACTTCTCCGTTCAGCTCGCCAAAATCAAGGGTTTGAAGGCAGATGCCCTTTTTATTGCTGGCCACTACAAAGAAGGGGCCTTGATCGCCAGGCAGGCTCGCGAGTTAGGCATGGATGTTCAGATCCTGGGTACCGACGGGATTGGCCACCCGGAATATATCAAGGTCGCCGGACAGGCGGCCGAGGGAACAATCTATCTTGGCTACTTTTCCCTGGTTGACAAACGGCCCTATATCCAGAAATGGGCTGCGGATTTTACGGAAAAACTCGGTTATGAACCGGGATTGGTCGAGGGATTGGCCAATGACTGTGTCCTCTTAGTGGCTGAGGCCATTGAAGTCGGCGGGGCCAACCGTCTCGACCTGGCTGTGGGACTCTCCTCAATAGGTCCCTATCGTCCCCCTGTCATGGGCGCCATGGGGGAAAACAGATTCGACGAAAACGGAGACATGGTCCGGGATATGCTCATGTACATCGTCAAGGACGGTGTGGCTGTCCTCTTCTAGGGACCTGACAGGAGGGAAGTGGTTTCTGCCAAACTGGTCACCGGCCGGTTTGGCAGAAACACAGCATCATTCCCTGCACAGACGGACGATTGAACAACGCCCTAGTATTACGTTCCAAAACTAGTTTACAAAAGCTACACTAAAACTGATCGTACGTATTGAGATATCAAAATTCAAAACCCGAAGCACGAAATTCGAAACCCGAAATGGTTCGACGAGCCGTTCGACAGGCTCACGGTCCTGAGCAGAGTCGAAGGACTCACCATCCTGAGCCAAGTCGAAGGACAATATCAAAACTCG
>CAYGBW010000121.1:0-29511 GCA_964348185.1 uncultured Thermodesulfobacteriota bacterium
GTATTCGATGCCCAAACCGCTTTTTTTACGCAAGATAGGGACGTGCTCAGGTTGTTTCATCTGTCAATGATGAACAAAGGCATCTTTATGCCCAACAGAGGTTTCTTTGCTATATCAACTCCAATGTCTAAGGCCGATACCGATAAAGCAGTCGAAGCTACTGCTGAGTCCTTGTCAGAATTGAAACCCCTTGTTGAGCAGATTGCACCTCAGTTAATCGGCTAGTTCAAAGGAGTCCGTCATTTCACGGCGTTACCTTCGTTAGATAAGAAATCCATACCAAGAATATAAGCATCATGTAGGAGGATTTCGAAATGACAGCAGAAACAAAAAAATATTAAAGAGCGCCTTGGCGCTCCCACCGATAGAAAGAGCAAATCTTGTTGATCACCTTTTATCCAGTTTAGACCAACCTGATGAACATATAGAAAGCTTGTGGCGTAAGGAGTAGGCTTCAGCAGGAGCTGCCGTGGGCTTCTGGGTTTTCTTGGAGAGGAATCAGATTTGCAATAGCGAGAAAAACGAGTTAGACATAGGGAGACAAGGAGGGTACTCATGATATTTACAGAGAAACAAAAAGAGCAGTTGAAAAAGGAATTGGTCTCCTGTCTTAGTTCAGAGGAGGAAGTTCTAAAAATCGTTATCTTTGGGTCATTTGTTAACTCAAGCGATCCTCGCGATTTGGACGTAGCGGTTTTTCAAGAGAGCAATGAGTCGTATTTGCCCCTTGCGATGAAATATCGGAGGAAAACGAGATCTGTCGCCAACAAAATCCCTCTTGACATCTTTCCCGTCAAGTCAGACGCCGATCGCCATTCTTTTCTGTCCGAAATAGCCCGCGGAGAGGTTGTGTATGAAAGACGAAACAAAAGCTTGGCTGAGATACGCAGATGAAAATCTCCAATCAGCTAAAGTATTGTTGGATAGTGGCCTATTCAATCCGTGTTTACAAAATGTCCAGCAGGCTGTTGAAAAATTATTGAAGGCAATGCTCGTGGAATTTTCCTTGAAATTCATAAAAACCCACAGTATTAACGAACTGAAAATGGCGCTTGCGACGGAAGGGATAGACGTCGATATTGGGGTAGAAGAATGTGATCTTTTTGATTCCATCTATCTCCCATCGAAGTATCCCCTTGGTAGTGTCTTACCCGAGTTTGAACCGGACCTAGAAGTGTGCAAGCAATGTATGGCCATTGCTGAGCGAGTCAGAGATTCGGTAGAAACGCATTTTCGATGAGCTATTGGGGAGTGGCCTGGTCTGCTTCTGTTTTATTCCAGGGGTCAACGCCTGACCCTGAATTACATTTCAGCCATTCTTCTGGAGGAGTGAGCAGAAAGTCCCCCAGGGCGACGCCTTGAGTTCCGACCAACAGTTTCCGTCTTACCCTAAATTCTTTTGAAAATGCATCGAGCCCAGGCATCGTGGTTTTTCGACGTCCACTTTTCACTTCTACGGCCACCAATACCTTGCCCCTAGCCAGGACGAAATCCACTTCTCGATTTCGGCTGGACCAATAGAACAGCCGAGCATTCTTACCCATCAGACCGTTGGCTAAACTCGCACCCACAGATGACTCAACCAATCGGCCCCAGTAATCACTGTCCTGCTTCGCCTCTGAGAGTGTAAGGTGAGATGTCGCCGTCATCAGCGCCGCGTTGAGAACTTGGAGTTTCGGGCTGGACGCCCTCTGACGAAATCTTTCTCCTGCGTATTTTGGCAGTCCGGCGATCAAACCCGCTCCCTCAAGCAGGCCTAGATAATGGGCGAGAGTAGTCGTATTTCCAGCATCTTGAAGCTGGCCGAGCATCTTCTGATATGAAAGGGACTGTCCAGAATAGGAACACCCCAGCTCAAAGAGGCGACGCAGGAGGGCAGGCTTATCGACTCGCGTCATAAGCAAGATGTCTCGTGAGATTGTCGTTTCTATGAGAGAATCGATGATATAGCGAGACCATCGCTGATGATCCTTGATCAACTCAGCGGCACCAGGGTACCCTCCATAGAAAACGTATTGGTGGATATTCCAGCCAAAAGCTCGCTTCATCTCGGCAAACGACCAGTGCGTAACCGGCACGATCTCAAATCGCCCGGCAAGACTCTCTGTCAGTCCTCGCTGGACAAGCAAAGGCGATGAACCCAATACAACCACGTGGAGGGGCAGACCGTTGGCCGAGTCTTCGTCCCACAGTCGCTTGACCGTCTCCGACCAACCCGTGACCTTTTGAACTTCATCCAGAACGAGTAATGCCCTTTTCCATCTTCTCCTCGACGTGGCTTTGATGCGTCCTGACTCCCATTGCTGCTCAATCCAGGTTCGATCTCTCAGAGTGGGTTCATCTGCTGAAGCATAATGGCTTGGAATGTTGAGGTCCTGGATGACTTGCCGTGCAAGCGTAGTCTTCCCCGTCTGACGAGGCCCTGACAGAACCTGGATAAAGCGCCTCCGTTCAGACAATCTGTCTAAAACCACTTTGTGAATAGGCCTTTTGAACATTCGGAGAACTTCATGGAACAATTTACTCAGAGTCTTGAGTAAATTTACTCAGCATTCTGGGCAATTGTCAAGCCCCTCATTTAGGCAACAGAAATTCTTCATTTGGGCGGTTTGTTCTCCATAAGACGCTGAATTGAGGAAGATTTCCTCTATGAGGCGCAGCAGGCAGATCCGCAATCGGTTTTTCTCCCCCAGGCAAAGATATCGATAGGATGACGGTGTATTGGGGTAATCCCCCTTTTATTGACAAATCAAACATCATTGATTACCTTCTTTGAAGGGCCAGCCCTTTTCCAAGAGCCCCACGAAAACCAAGGAGTTCACGATCATTAAAAAGCCAGAGCAATCTGACGAGATTGAGGAAGCAAAGCTCGATGAGCTCCATCTTCCTGCCCCCTTTGACCCACTCCACCGGTATCTTGCGGAGATCCGGAGCCATCCCCTCCTGGACCCTGAAGAAGAGAAGGCCCTGGCCATCCGGTACGTGGAAAAAGGAGATCTCGAGGCCGCATACAAGCTCGTGATCTCAAACCTGAGACTCGTCGTGAAGATCGCTCTTGAATACTACAACAGCTGGATGACGAGCGTTCTCGATCTCATTCAAGAGGGAAACATCGGTCTCATGCTGGCCGTCAAGAAATTCGATCCCTACCGGGGGGTGCGTCTCCCCTATTACGCATCTTTCTGGATAAGAGCCTACATCCTCCGATTCATCATGGAAAACTCCCGTCTCGTCAAGGTCGGAACCACCCAGGCCCAGAGAAAACTCTTCTTTAATCTGAGAAAGGAGAGAGAAAGACTCGAAGCCCAGGGTTTTACACCGGGCCCCAAGCTCCTGGCCCAGAGGCTCGATGTGAAGGAATCCGAGGTCATCGACATGGACCAGAGACTGTCCACCCGGGAGATGTCCCTCGACGCGCCGGTTGAAGAGGGCTCGAGGGAGCGTTTCGGGGATCTTCTTCCCTCGGAAGAGGTCTATCTTGACGAAAGGCTGGCTGATGACGAACTAAAAGCCCTTTTCACCCGCAAGCTCGAAGAGTTTCGCGAGGCCCTGAAGGGGAGGGACCTGGATATCTTTGAAAACCGCATCCTGGCGACCATCCCTGCCACACTCCACGAAATCGGCAACAAGTACGGAATCTCCTACGAGCGGGTCCGACAGATTGAAAAAAACATCCTTAAACGGTTCAAGGAGTTTGTGGGCAGGGAGATCCCTGACCTGGTTGAAAACCCAGTCCCCGCCGACCTGAGTCTTCGATAAGGAGCAGACCAACCCCGATTTGGACACGAAAGCCCCTTCTCCATCAGAGAATATCGACCACCCCCTTGAAAGCTTCGAAAACGTGCTTATATACAGAGTAGTGAAAGCACAAAGTGAGGCTTCAGAAAACATCTGAGAGAAGGGAGAAAAAACATGCTACCGATGTTATGGGATCCATTCAATACACTATCTCGGGTTGAAAACCGAATCGACGATCTTTTTGGGAATTTCACCAGATTTCACCCTGCCGTGACATGGCGTCCATCCATGGATGTCTCTGAAGATGATAAGAAGGTCACGGTCAGAGCTGAACTCCCAGGAATCGATCCGAAAGATATCCAGCTTACCGTCGAGGACCACCACATGACCCTGAAGGGAGAGAAAAGATCTGAAAAGAAAGAGAAGGGGAAAAACGACCATTGGGCCGAGTGTTTCTACGGTTCCTTCACCCGCACCTTTCGCCTCCCCGACACGATTGAAACGACAAAGATCAAGGCCAAACTCAAGAACGGGATCCTGGAGATCACCCTTCCCAAACGCGCCGAGTCCAAGCCCAAAAAGATCGCGGTTCAAATGAGCTAATAAGGACCAGAGGGCACGCCTTCAGGCGTGCCCGATAAACCCCAATCAGCTAAAGGAGGTAGATTTTTGTTAGGACTGGAATTCACTTATTTTGAACCGCAGAAACCGCAGAACAAGGAACCGCAGAATATCGAAGTGAGGAATGTTGCCTTATTCCTTTAAAAGGTTCTGCTGTTCGAAATTCCTTGTTCGACATTCGATATTCAAATGGCAAAACAGGCCAAAGCGGTTCGCCTAAAGGCCAAGGTTTTAGACCTGGCAAATAAAAAGCAAAATCAAGAGGTCCTACCAGGAGCAAGCCATGCCGATCTACGAGTATGAATGCCCAGAGGGACACGTCTTCGAGGTCTTACAGGCTGTGGGAGAACCGGAAATCGAACAGTGCAGATACTGCAAAGGCGGGGCTCATCGGATCCTCTCGCCAGCCAATTTTGTTCTCAAGGGGGCTGGGTTCTACGTGAATGACTACAAGAAGAAGAGAGAGTCTGGGGAGAACTCACCGCCCCAAAAGGACACAAAACCCGGAAAACCAGAGAACGATGCGAAAGGGGCCAGTCAGGACCCGTGATGAATCCCCTCAAGGCCGGTGAGACGTTCCCTGCCCCATTGAAACCCCATCGAAAAACCCCTGACGGCTTTCAAGGAGTGAACAGTCGAGGGCTTCAGACGGTTTCCTTTTGATCGGTTCTTCTCAGTAATCCAGACATCTGACCTCGTGGGTTCCCCTTACGGTCACCAGTTCGGGAGTTTCACGGCTGCACAGAGCCTTGGCTTTTGGGCATCGGGTGTGGAAGTAACAGCCTGAGGGGGGATTAATCGCGGAAGGTACATCGCCCTCCAGGATGATTCGCTTTTTCTTCTTGTCAGGCGACGAAGAGGGAGACGCTGAGAGAAGGGCTTCCGTGTAAGGATGGAGGGGGTTCTGGAAAAGGGTATCACGATCCGCACTTTCGACGATTTGCCCGAGATACATGACCGCAACCCGGTCGCTGATATGGGCTACCACACTGAGATCGTGGGCGATAAAGAGATAGGTGAGTCTGTATTTCTTCTGGAGGTCTTGGAGAATGTTGATCACCTGGGCTTGGATGGAGACGTCTAGGGCCGATACGGGTTCATCACAGACGATGAGCTTTGGGCTGAGACTGAGCGCTCGAGCGATGCCGATACGCTGGCGCTGCCCACCGCTGAACTGGTGGGGATAGCGTTTGATGTGCTCTGGCCGAAGTCCCACATCTTTCATCAGTTGTAGAACCCTCTCTTCCCGTTCCCCCTTCTTGGCGATTCTGTGGATAGCAAAAGCTTCACCAATAAGGCTACCCACGGTCTTTCTCGGGTCAAGGGAAGAATAGGGATCCTGAAAGATGATCTGCATCTGCCGGCGAAGCGCTCGGAGTCTCTTTTTCTTATAGGTGAGAATATTATGGTTTTCAAAGAAGATGGTTCCCTGTGTGGGTCTTTCTAATCGAAGAATGAGCCGCCCCAGGGTGGTTTTTCCACAGCCACTCTCCCCGACGAGACCCAGGGTTCCTCCCCGTCTGATGGTGAGATCGACACCGTCGACCGCCTTGATCAAGGCCACCGTTTTATGGAGAAAACCCTTTTGAATGGGGTAATGCTTCTTGAGTCCTTCTGCGACAACGAGATTGTCTACGAATCCGTTCATATCAACTGTCCAGGGCCTCCAGGAAGGGCTTTCAACTCCTTCTTTGAGCCCCCCTCATCCAGAGAATTTCCAACATCTCACAAGATGGCCTTTTTCAGACTCTACCAGATCCGGTTCTCCGGCAACACATCTTCCCCAGGCGTCGGAGCAGCGATCGCTGAAATTACATCCTGGAGGGAGGTTGAGAAGGCTCGGTACCAGGCCAGGAATGACATTCAGCCTTTCTGTTCTCACTTCAATACTCGGGATGGATTCCATCAGTCCATGGGTGTAGGGATGTAGGGGGTTGTTGTACAATCGCCTGACGTTTGCATACTCAACGATTTTCCCGGCGTACATGACGGCGACATGTTGGGCATATTCAGCGACGACTCCCAGATCGTGGGTGATGAGAATAATGGCCGTCTTTGTCCCCTCCTTGAGTCTCTGCATCAACTCGAGGATCTGAGCCTGGATGGTAACATCCAGTGCCGTGGTCGGCTCATCAGCGATCATGAGTTTCGGATTGCACGAGAGGGCGATCGCGATCATCACGCGCTGTCTCATTCCACCGCTCATCTGATAAGGGTAGGCCTTGAGTCTCGATTCCGGTGAAGGGATTCCAACCATTCTAAGGAGCTCGACCGACCGATTCACGGCGTCTCTTCTGGGTAATCCCTGATGGAATTTGAGGGTTTCCGAGATCTGATCCCCTATGGTGAACACGGGATTGAGAGAGGTCATCGGTTCTTGAAAGATCATGGAGATCTGATTGCCTCTGATTTTTCTCATCTCCTTTTCCTCAAGTTCCAGGAGATTGCACCCGTCGAAAAGAACCTGTCCCCCAACGATCCGTCCAGGAGGATTGGGAACGAGCCGGAGTATGGAGAGGGCTGTGACGCTTTTTCCACAACCCGATTCTCCCACGACGCCTAAAGTTTCCCCAGGGCGGAGATTCAAATCCAATCCATCGACGGCTTTTGCCACACCCCCCTCGATGAAGAAGTAGGTCTTCAGGTCCTTTATGGTCAGGAGAAATGGGCCGGGTTCGCCCCCTGTCGAAGAGAGTGGAGCTTTTTGTGATCGAGTAACCATCGGAATCTAGTAAGCTTCTCTGAGCAGCTCGATGAGATCCTGCTCACCCGCAGGCCGTGGGTTGACCTTCAACAAGCCCGGTGCAAGAAGCATCGTCGATTTGGCGATTTTCTCGAGGTCCCCTTCAGGAACGTTCAAGTCGGAGAGTCTCTTTGGCAAGGCGAGGCGATCGATGATCTGTCTCACCCTTTCTACCCCTTTCTCTGCGAGATCGGTTTCAGAAAACCCGGTGCCATCGATTCCCATGGCTCTTGCCACCTCGGCATATTTTTCCGGCTTCTCAACCAGGTTATATGACATCACATGGGGGAGGATGACCGCAATAGGTGCCCCGTGGGGAATCCTGTAGGGGATTTGGATTGTCTCGGCCAGGGCATGCGCAAGGCCACCACCCGTTTGACAGAGAGACATTCCAGCAAGCAGACTTCCCGCAGACATGTTGTTCCGGACCGGGAGATCAGATCCATTCGCTACTGCCTTTTCGATGTTTTGAGAGATCAGTTTTATTGAAGCCAGCGCAAGAGGTTCGGTCTGAAAATTGCTCTTGACATTCAGGTAAGATTCGAGAGCGTGAGAAAGGGCATCGATTCCCGTATTCGCTGTCAGGGATGGCGGCATACCGAGGGTCAGCGTTGGATCGACGATCGCCCATTCAGGAAGAATGTGTCTGTCGGCAATTCCGGTGATCGCCTGGACGTTCTCTTCTCTCTGGGCCAGGACAGAATAGATGGTCACCTCGCTTCCCGTGCCGGCGGTCGTGGTAACAAGGATCACCTTGACGCCGGGAACACGGACCGTGTCTCTCCCGAGATACGCTTCAATGTCTCCCTCATTGGTCATCATAACGGAAACAGCCTTGGTGGCATCCATTGGGCTCCCCCCGCCGAATCCGATGAGCAGGTCAAACCGACCCGCCCGGGCAAAGTGCGTGCATTTCCGAATGGTTTCCAGATCGGGCGTCTGTTCGATCTCGTCGTAGACAGAGAATTCGAATTGGCGGAGGCACCCCTTGAGGCGGTCTAGGAGTCCACATTGGACAATCCCCTTGTCCGTGATGACCAGAATCCGCTGGGCTCTGATCTGTTCGATGATTTCTCCGAGTTGATCGAGGGAGTCGTTTCCGAAGAGGACAGTTCCTGCTGTGCGAAATGTAACGGGTTGATCGACCATTTCTTGGGCTCCTTTCAGGGTTTCGGATCATCTCACAGCGTCAAGGATAGTCCCTGCGATGACACATCAAAGGATCTCTGAAGCGAATGACTTCTTGAAAGACCTCTCATTTCAGTTTCGGGTCGAGAATATCCCGCAAGGTATCACCGAATAGATTGAAGGCGAGTACCAGCAGGGCCAGGGCGGTTCCTGGCAACAGGGTGATGTGAGGTGCATCGAGCAAAAACGCCCGTCCCCCACTCAACATGACGCCCCACTCGGGAGCAGGGGGCTGGGTCCCCAACCCCAGAAACCCCAGGGCAGCTCCGCCCATGATCGCATGGGCAATGCCCAGAGTCCCGATGACGATGATGGGTGCAAATACATTGGGAAGAACGTGGCTGAGAACAATTCTCAAATCACTGCTCCCCAAGGCCACCTCGGCCTGGATAAAGAGCTTCTCTCGAATCGCCAGAACAGAGCCCCTTACGACACGGGAATACGTAGGCACGGAAGCGATTCCAATGGCAATCGTTGAATTGATCATCCCTGGACCCAGGGTGGCAACAATCAGAATAGCCAGAAGGAAGTAGGGAAAGGCCAGCATCAGGTCCATGAGTCTCATGATCACATGATCCACAAAGCCCCCATAGAACCCCGAAATGAGCCCCAAGAGGGTTCCGATAAGGAGTCCAATGGCCACAGAGAGAAGTCCGATGAGAAGCGTGTTTCTTGATCCATAAATCAAACGGCTCAGGATGTCCCTGCCAAATTCATCCGTTCCGAGCCAATGTCTCAGGCTAGGCCCCTGTCTCCGCTCCCGCAGACTCTGCGTGTATGGATCATGGTGAACCAGAACGGGAGCAAGGGCTGCACAAAACACAACGATGACAAGAACAACGATGCCAAAGATGGCAAGTCTGTCTCGGGCTATTCTTCGAAGTACGGAAGCCATAATGTCAACGGTCACCCCACGGAATCAATCTATCGAGAATCTACGCGGTCTCCTTGCGACCCAGTGCCACCGTCGGGTCGATATACGTGTATAGGATGTCAACCAGAAGGTTGATAATAATGAAACACCCTGAAACCAGCAAAATGCCCGCCCGAATAATGGGATAGTCCCGTGAAAAAATCGCCTGGACCAACAGTCTGCCTATCCCTGGCCAGGCGAAAACGGTTTCGGTGAGGACCGCTCCCCCCAAGAGGGTACCGAACTGGAGACCAATGATCGTAACCACAGGGATGAGGGCGTTCCTGAGGGCGTGTTTGTAAACGACGAAAAAATCGGGGATTCCCTTTGCCCGAGCCGTGGTGATGTATTCGTTGCGCAAGACTTCGAGCATGCTGGAGCGGGTCATCCGGACGATGATGGCCAGCGAATAGCAGGCCAGGGAAGCCGCCGGCAAAATGAGATTCTCCCATCCCCCCCGACCAAAAGAGGGCAACAATCTCAGGATGATGGAGAAGAGGAAGATCAGCATCAATCCCAACCAGAAGATGGGAAGGGACACGGCGATGAGGACCGAGAACCGAATGATTCGGTCCACCATGGAATACTGACGAACCGCAGAGGTAATGCCCACAGGGATCCCGACGAAAATGGCAATCAACAGGGAGGCGACGGCGAGCTCCATCGTGGCGGGAAAGGCGTTCCGTATCTCTTCAATAACCGGCCTCTGCGTTTCAAAGGACCGGCCGAAATCCCCTTTGAAGGCGTCCGTGAGAAAAATGAGGTACCGTTCGTAGAGGGGCTTGTCCAATCCCAGTTCAGCCCTCAGCTCTCTGATCCCCTCTTCGGTTGCATCTTGACCCAACAACATGACAGCCGGGTCCCCAGGGGCCAATTCCAAGAGAAGGAATATGATGGCCGAGACCAGGACGAGCAGAACCAAGGAGGTTAGGATTCTCTTGGCAATATAGTCTGTCAATGAATACCCCTCCCAGACACGCTTTCAGCCTTAGACATACTCGATTTCGAGTTTTCTCTCGATCTCCCGCATTCTCCTTCGCGCTGCTTTCAGATCGGGGATCTTTTCCCGATCGAAATCCCATGACTCGTGGTATTTGGAGGGATCGAAGCTCTGGAGTCCCGCCTTCACGACTTTGGAACAGATGGCAACGCGACGTCCAATATCCCGGGCCTCTTCGAGTCCGGTCACATCCCGGCCCAGGTGGCGGGCATCCCACTTGTCGTCCATGATGGCTCCCGGTCTCCAACCCAGTCCCATGGCGCCGATTTGAAGCTGTTTCATCAACCCCACCGGATAGATTCCCACCAGGATGAAGAAATAGACAATGTCCTGCATGGCATTGTCCTGCCCGCCACTTCTGCAGGCACCGACGGTGATGCCCCCCCCGACCTTGTGCTGGAGGAGTTTGCCGGCCCTTCCAAGAGGCCTGCATCGATCCATCATACATTTCACCTGCCCGTTAACGGTTCCAAAATAGACAGGCGCACCCAGGATAATCCCATCCGCCTCCAAAAGCCTTGGGTAGAGGTCATCCATCGAATCCTTGATCGCGCAGAGCTGCTCTTCACTCACAGGGCATCGATCGCAGTCGATGCAGGGACTGATCTTTTTGCCCTTAAAGCTGTACAGCTCTGTTTTCACATCTCCTACCGCCTCGGCGCTCTTTAGAGCCTCGTGAACCATGATCAGCGTGTTCCCTTTTCGAGGGCTGCCCGATATGCCCAGGATTTTGACTTCCATGTTTCTCTCCTTTCTGAGAATTCCAGGGAGTGCTGAGATCGGATGGCTCGGCTTTATCGGACCACGAGGTCCCTCGGACTGTGGGTCAAGTACTCATAACCAGTCTCCGTGACCGCAATGGTATCTTCGATCCGAAAGGCACCAATACGAAAATCGTATACACCGGGTTCAATCGTCAGGATCATCCCGGGCTCGAGGATCGTATGGTCACCTGGTGCAATCGAGGGAAGTTCATGAACCTCCAGGCCCAGGCTGTGTCCGGTTCGATGGAGCATGTAGTCACGGTATCCCAGTCTGTCAATGGTTTCTTCCGCAGCCTTATCGACCTCGGACACTTCAATGCCCGGTTTGACTTTCTCGATGGCGGCCTGATTGATCTCTCTGGCCGCCTCATAAAAAGCTCTCTGCCTTTCTGTCGGCTCCCCGATGAAAAACCCCCGGGTCAAATCCGACCAGTACCCTTTGTAGACGGCCCCGATGTCCAGATTCACCATATCCCCCTTTTCCAGTTTTCGAGCGGTGGCATAGGGATTGATCATGTTGTATCTCTCCACCCCTGAGGCAACGACGAGGAACCCCGGCATATCGGCCCCTTCATCGATCATGGTCCGCCCGAGGATTCTGGCAATTTCCAATTCCGTGGTCCCTTCCCCAGAGGACTCAAGGGCAGTCTCGTAGGCCACGTCTGTAATTCGGCAGGCCTCTCCAATATACTCTATCTCTCTTTTGCTTTTGACCATTCTCAAGGCCCACATCACGCCGGAGCAGTCGTCAAACTGAACCTCGGGGACGAGTTTTTTGAGTTCCTCAAAATGAGATTGGGTCATCCCCAACCATTGGCCCACCCCGAGTTCTATGCCCGCCTTTCCCTTGGCAAGGTTCTTCTCCACGATCACGTCCCTCACCACAGACAGAGGATCCGGGCCTGCCACGCCGGCAATGTTCCCCCACGTCCGAATGTCGGTGAAATAGGAGGTCTTTTCTCCAACGCCCAATTCCAGAATCGGCAGAATGAGAACGGGCTCACCCTCTTTGGGGACAACGGCCAGAAAGGGTCTGAACTTGCTTCCATAGAGAAGGGTCCTGTACCCGGTGAGGTAGATCAGATTCTCCGCCTCGCTGAGAAGGAGAAAATCCAGATGATTCTCTCCCAACAGTTTTCGGGCCTTGGTCAGTCTCCTTTCATACTCTTCCACCGAGAAATCCAAGGTCTTTTCCATGCTACCGCTCCTTTGTCTCGCAATGGGATCTGGGATGATTTGACCCAGCAAAGGTCTTCTCCTTTTCCTGGAGAATGCCTTCACTGGGTCTCCGTTGATTTTCGAAGGTATCCCTGTCTTCACCCCCTATTCGACGGTCGTCTCCTCGATATCGATCAGCTCCAGAGGGTGGGGGTAGAAATTCTTTACGTTCTTTGAGGTGGCATAGATATTCAGTTTGTGATAGATCGGAACCAGGGCTGCTTCCTCGATCAAGAATCGCTGCACCTCCTCATAGAGCTCTGCACTCTTGTCAGGGTCGAGAGTAGACACAGCCTCATCGAGGAGTTTGTCCATTTCAGGGTTTTTGTAGTTCGAGAAGTTGAAGTTACTGGTGGAATAGAAACAGCTTCTCAGCGCCGAGTCCGGATGCCCCGTGAACCCCCAGCCAATAATAAAAAGCTGCTGTTCATGTCTGAACAGGGCGTCCAGATAGGCCCCCCATTCCATCACCCGAACCTTTGCCTTGACCCCGACTTGGGCCAGTTGAGCTTGGACCGCTTCGGCAATCTGCCGGTCCTTTAGATACCGCCCCTCAGGAGTCCACAGGTTCAGCTCCAACCCATTTGGATAACCGGCCTCATCAAGCAGCGCCCTCGCCCTCTCGGGATCGTACTCAAAGCGAAATGTCTTCTCGGATTCTTGCAGGATGGGGGGAATGACGGCTTGAGCATTGATTGCCAACCCCTCGACAACGTATTCCACGATCTCATCCCGGTTGATCGCGTGAGCGATGGCCTGGCGGAGCTTGAGGTTGCTGAGCACTTTGTCGCTCGTATTGAATCCCACCCACACGGTCCGGAGGGCCGGTGTGGTAATCACTTCAACGTTCTTATTGGCTTTGTACTCGGCAATTCGATGGGGCAGGGGATCACTGATCACATTGATCTCCCCTGACTCGAAGGCCATCGCACGGGTTCCTTCCTCGGGAATGGGTCTCAGGACAAATTCATCGAGCTTTGCCTTCTTTCCCCAATAGTCCTCATTTCTCACGACAACGAGTCTCTCTTTGGGGCGCCACTCCTTCAATTTGAAGGGTCCTGTTCCAACAGGATGGGAGCCGATCTCTTTGCCGTAATCCTCGATGGCTTTTGGGCTGATCATGCTCCCCACCGGTTCACACAGGTTGCTCAAAAGGGGAGCAAAAGGGCGATCCGTTTTGACGATAATCGTGGTGTCATCCTCCACGGCCACCGACGCGATCATGCCATAGTAGGGTTTTCCCCTGGGGGCTTGCCTCATCCGGTCGATGTTGATCTTTGCCGCTTCGGCGTTAAAGGGGGTTCCATCCTGGAATTTCACCCCTTTTCTCAGTGTGAACCGCCACGTGGTATCATCGACCGCTTCCCAAGATGTCGCAAGGGCCGGAACCACTCTCATGTTGAGGTCAAAGGTAACCAGGGTCTCGCAGATCAGGTTAATGACGAGAAGATCGACCCCTGCCTTGTAATTGTGGGGGTCCAACGTTGTGGCGTCAACGCCAATGCCGAAATTCAGAACGTTCTTGCTTGCTGCCACCCGGCTGCCTTGGCCCGACATGAGCAGAAAGATCAGAACGAAGAGAACCTGTAGTCCAAAGCGAATGATCCGTTTCATCGTGTTCCTCCTTGTTTTTGAGCATCTGAAGAAATCGAGGACTACCCCGCGTGTGCGATCCCCGTTGATCCCACCCCCTTTCTACCGATCCCCCTGGGGATCTCAAGGCCAGATATTTTCACCTTCTCCTTCAGCAGCCCCCCGTATTCGGGAAAAGACACCTCGTCCCCCTGGAGATGATCCCAACCGATGGCTCTGTGGGTTCTCACAACCCTTTGAGAACAGACATCTGGCTCCGGCAGAAAGGATTCTCCCCCCCTAGGTCAGGAGAATCCTTTCGCCGAAAAGGGGACGCCTTTGATTTTCTCTAGTCCACTGTGGTCTCAGCAATATTGATCAGTTCCATGGGATGGGGGTAGAAGTTCTTCACCCCCTTGGATACGGCGTAGATGTTCAGTTTGTGATAAATCGGGACCACGAGTGCCTCATCGATCAGAAACTGTTGGATCTCCTCGTAAAGGGCTTCCCGTTTCTCTCGATCGAGGGTGGATACGGCTGTATCGAGAAGGGCATCCATCTCAGGTGAGCGGTAATTCGTAAACCCCGTCCTGGCGGTGGAGTGAAAACAACCCCTCAACCCCCCGTCTGGATCTCCGCTGGAAAACCCCCAGCCAATAATGAAGAGCTGCTGCTCATGTCTGAACAAGGCATCCACATAGGATCCCCATTCCATCACTCGTACCTTTGTTCTGATCCCGACCCGGGCCAATTGGGCTTGGACCGCTTCGGCGATCTGTCGATCTTTCAGGTACCGGCCCTCCGGGGTCCACAGGTTCAGTTCCAGCCCCTCTGGATATCCCGCTTCTTTGAGAAGCCTCTTCGCCTTTTCGGGGTCGTAATCAAAGTTGTATTTTTTCTTCGGCTCCAGGACTATGGGGGGGATAAAGGCCTGCGCATTGATCGCCATCCCCTCCACAACGTGCTCCACGATTTCATCCCGGTTGATGGCATGTCCGATGGCTTTTCGAAGCGTGACATTGTTGAGCACCTTGTCTCCGTAATTGAATCCAACCCACACAACCCGCGTCGCCGGACCGGTAATGACGTCGATGTTCTTGTCGGCTTTGTACTGGCCGATCCTGTGGGGTACCGGATCACTAATGACGTCGATCTCCCCTGACTCGAAGGCCATCGCACGGGTCCCCTCCTCGGGAATGGGGATCTGGACAAACTCGTCCAGCTTTGCCTTCTCTCCCCAGTAGTCCTCATTCCTCTCAAGAACCAGTCTCTCGTTGCGGCGCCACTCCTTCAGTTTGAAGCGTCCCGTACCCACAGGATGGTGGAGGAGGTCTTTTCCGTATTTGTCTATTGCCGTGGGGCTCATAATGGCCAGAATCGGGATGGATAGATTTTCGAGAAAAGGAGCAAAGATTCGATTGAGTTTCATCAGAATCGTATAATCGTCCTCAACGATAAACGAATCGACCATTCCGAGGTAGGTCTTCCCCCTGATGGCCCCCTTCATCCGCTCAAGACTGATCTTGACGGCCTGAGCGTTAAACGGGGTCCCGTCGTGGAATTTCACCCCTTTTCTCAGTTTGAATCGCCATGTCTTCTCATCGATCCTTTCCCAGGATGTGGCCAGAACCGGAACCACCTTCATGTTTAGATCGAATGTGACGAGATTCTCAAAGATCAGATTGCAGATGAGGAGATCATGGCTACTTTTGTAATTGTGGGGATCCAACGTAACGGCATCAATACCCGCACCGAAACTCAGAACGTTCTCTTTGGCCTCTACCGGCTCACTCAGTGCCCCAAGACTCAGAAAGGCCAAAACGAAGAAAGCGACAGATACTGCTCGAACGATGCTCTTCATAATATCCCCCTCACTTGGTTTTTGTGGGCATTTCAAGAATCGAATGTCTCCCTCTAGGATGCTTTTCCCCACCACCCCCCTTCTATCGATCATGGGTGAAGGATCTCAAAACCCGGTTCCCGTAACCCCGGGTGGCCCTCAAAGGGCGGTCGACCTCCCCCCCATTCGCTGGGCACGATATCTTCCCCTTAAGGGGCCTTATATTACCATCGCCACCCCTGAAAAGGCCACGTATATTCTATCTATCGAATCAAGCCTGTCAAGAAAAACTTCTTCAGAGTCAGGAAGCCTCGTCGTCGCTGGCTCCGCTGAACCGCCTTTCCTGGCCTATTGAGGTCAGGTTCGACTTCAGCGATCTAGCTCACCGCGTTGAAACGGGTTGCCTCTGGAATCATGAAACCCTTTGCTGTATCCATGGACGCGGATCACATCGATATCCCATCACATTCTCTTGATACTCACAGGACCTGCCATCTTCCTTTGGCTAGATGGCTCCATTTATCAAAGGTTCGCCTTCTCACTTCTTCACTCGCAACACAGACTTTGGAGAATTCGTCTCGCCACTCATAGGGTTTGACAGCATAAATGACCGCCCTTGAAGTGGTCTTCGCTTTGGCCGGTTTACGGATTGTCGGGTCTGAAGCGGTACTCCAAGCCTTCTTGATGATATCCATCTCTGCCGGGTATGATCTCGTCCCCATAGCCCAGAGAACATCTTCGATGTCATAGATGTCGATGTCATCATCGACGACTACTGTGTATCTTCCTTGCATGGCAGAAGCCCGTGCCTGGGTTGCTATAATTCCCGCTTGAGTCGCGTGCCCATCGTATAATTGCTCGATGGATACAATGACAAAGTATTTGCTTCCCCCAAACTGGGGGCACCAGACACCCTTGACACCTGGGACATTTGCCCCTTTGAGCTCATTATAGATGAGAGCTGACCTCCACATGCTGCTGGAGAATACGTTGTCCCCATAGGACCCTTTTGCCGGCGAGCACCCAGTGAGGATCGCCCCGTTCCTGTAGTAGAGGACATCGGGTGTCAGGAACGGTCGCTCCACCACCCCCCCGGCATAATAGCCCGTCCATTCTCCAAAAGGACCTTCTGGTCTTGTCTTCCCCGGGTAGATAAACCCCTCCACTGCGATTTCCGATCCTGCGGGAATAGGCAAACCCGTTACCCTTCCTGCTACCACAGGGACGGGCTCGCCTTGAATGGCTCCCATGTAGTTGAGCTCTGAAAGATCCTGGGGAATCTCTTGCCCAGCCACAGCAAAGGTCAGGAGATCGCATCCAAACACCATGACCACTGGGCACGGCTCGCCCCTGTTAAAATACTTGTCCATTTGGACTCTGCCATGATGCCCTTCCACACTCCATACCGCCACATTCTGGCTGTCAAGCAGCTGACCCCTGTAGGTTCCCAGATTGACCAGGCCTGTGTCCGGGTCCTTCGTAATGACAGCATCAGCCGTTCCAATATAGGGACCTCCATCCAACTCATGCCACTGTGGCACGGGGAAGATACTGAGGTCTATATTCTCCCCCTCAACGATGTTGTCGAATACAGGCGCCGTGTCCACAGGGGTTGGAGGGAACTGTGGCGCATGGTCTCTCCATTCATTTGCCTTCTCACTTAACGCCTCAACGGTCTCTTTGAGGCTATGGTCTATAGGGAAGCCAAAGGTCAGATTGAACGTTCTAATGTTCGACATCATGTTCGTTATCACCCCGAAACCCGGGTCATACCCCTTTACCCTCCGATGGAGGACAGCCGGGCCTTGATTCCGCGCCGTTATTTGACTTATCACGCCAAACTCATGGGTATCGCAGCCTTCTGTGACGATAAGCTCGTCTATCTTTTCTGCCTCATCGATCCATTCGCGCAGGTCTTGAAACATCTCTGTCCCCCCTCACGTTGGTCTTCACCCCGTTGTTCTTTCCCTTTGGCCAAGATTAGACATCCCATTCAAGAATCCGTCATTCGGCAAAAAGGATTCTCCTGAAACCCTTGGAGAATCCTTTCGCCGACAGAACAGATCATCCCTTGCCCTTTCCAGGCAAGGGGCTTGTTTGACTGCCCTTATTCGACAGTGGTCTCCGAGATGTCCACCAGTTCCATGGGATGGGGGTGGAAATCCTTCACGTTCTTCGACGTGGCATAGATATTCAGCTTGTGGTAGATGGGAACGAGAACCGCCTCGTCGATGAGCTTCTTTTGCACCACTTCGTAAAGCTCCTCCCGCTTCTCTGGATCGAGGGTGGACACGGCTTTATCGAGGAGTTTATCCATTTCAGGGTCTTCGTAGTTAGAGAAGTTGAATTTGCTGCCCGAGTAAAAGCAACCCCTGAACGGCGCATCCGGGTCTCCGGTGCTGAACCCCCAGCCAATGATAAAGATCTGCTGTTCGTGTCTGAACAGGGAATCGAGATAGGCCCCCCATTCCATCACCCGAAGGTTTGCCTTGATCCCGATCTGGGCCAGCTGGGCCTGGGCCGCTTCAGCGATCTGCCGGTCTTTCAGGTACCGCCCTTCAGGAGTCCACAGGTTCAGCTCCAACCCGCCGGGGTAGCCAGCCTCTTTGAGGAGCTCCTTGGCCTTCTCGGGATCGTATTCGAAGTTGTACGTCTTCTTCGATTCCTGGATAATTCCGGGGATCACGGCCTGCGCATTGATTGCCAGCCCTTCGACCACATACTCCACGATCTCGTCCCGGTTGATGGCGTGGCCGATGGCCTGTCGGAGTTTGACGTTGCTCAGGACCTTATCTCCACTGTTGAAGCCAACCCAGACAATCCGGGTAGCCGGCCCCGTGATCACATTGACATCTCTTTTGGCCTTGTACTGGGCAATTCGATGGGGCAGGGGATCGCTGATGACGTCGATCTCACCCGACTCAAAGGCCATGGCTCGGGTTCCCTCCTCGGGAATGGGTCTGAGGACAAATTCCTCGAGTTTTGCCTTCTCCCCCCAGTAATCCTCATTCCTCACGAGAACGATTCTTTCTTTCGGACGCCACTCTTTGAATTTGAACCGTCCCGTCCCCACAGGATGGGAACCGAGCTCTTTGCCGTAGGTTTCAATGGCTTTCGGACTGACCATGCCCCCCACGGGGATGCACAGGTTTTTGATGAAGGGCGCAAAGGTTCGATCTGTCTTGATCAGGATCGTATAGTCGTCTTCAACGGTTACCGACTCGATCATTCCGAAGTAGGGCTTTCCCCGGGGGGCTACCTTCATCCGCTCGAAGTTGATCTTGGCCGCCTCCGCGTTGAAGGGGGTCCCATCGTGGAATTTCACCCCTCGTCTCAGGTTGAACCGCCAGCTGGTCTCATCGACTGCTTCCCAGGATGTCGCAAGAACCGGAACCACTTTCATGTTCAGATCAAATGTGACGAGATTCTCGAAGATCAGATTGTCGACAAGGAGATCGACTGTGGCCTTATAATTGTGAGGGTCCAGGGTCATCGCATCAACGCCAATACCGAAGTTCAGGACGTTCTTTTTCGCCTCTACCCGATCACGGTGACCCAGCATGACGAAAAAAGACAAAACCAAAAAAACCATCAATACGGAGCGAGTTGTTTTTTTCATGTGTCTCTCCTTTTTGTTCTTGGGCATCCAACCCTGAAAGTGTCGCCCCCCCTTTCGGTTGCTGTCCATACCACCCCCTTTCTATGAATCCCGATGAAGCATTTCGAAAGCGGTGGCCCCGTAAACCTTGGCGGCCATCAAAACGCTTTCGACCTCCACGTGTTCACTGGGCATCATATCCTCGATTCTACCCGGTCCATACACCACGCTGGGCATTTTCATCATTCCCGTCAGAAACCCCCCGTTGCTGGAAAAAGTGAGATAGCCGTAAGGCAAACGATTCCCGGTGATGGCCTCATGGGTTTCCATGACCTTTTTCGAAATAGGGCTCTCGGGGTTTCCCTCAAAAGGATACATCTGTCTGATCGTCTCAACATTGACTTTTAGCTTTTCAAGGCTCAACCCACCCAGTTTGTCTTGGATCCCTTCAACGACCTCCCTGGCGTCTTCCCCTGGCAGGGTTCTCCGGTCCAAGACAAGGCGGCAGGAACGGGGGGTCTGAGGGGGGGACATCTCGCACTGAATGTCGATCGGGGCCAGGGTGGCCTTCCCCAGCGAAGCATGGGAGGGGAGCCCTTCTATCAGCCCTTTGACAACGCCCAGAACCGGCTCCATCGCCCAAATCGGGTTCACCCCTCCCTCGGGTCTTCCCCAATGGGTCGGAATCCCGTGGAGGGTAATCGCAATATGGTTGATTCCTCTGGCACCAAGGACAGGCTGATTCCCCGAGGGTTCTCCAACGACAGCCATGTCAGCATCGATCCACCCTTTTTCTGCCACCTCTCGAACCCCATCGTGGTTCGCCAGCAAATCACGGCTAACCGCCGCGATAATAACGCTCCCTCTTAGCTGCTCTTTCTGCTGAGCCAGCATTTTTCCCGCATAAAGCAGCGCAGCGAGAGTGGCCTTGGGTGCACAACTCCCCTTTCCCGTAACGACCCGCCCACCCTTGCCGAACCGTTGACCGTCAACGACCTTGGGGCGATAGGCCGCCTCGCTATCGATGGGTTTGGAGTGATCCGTGTGGGTCAAAAGGAGGAGTTTGGGGCCTTTTCCCCGACCCTCAACCTCGGCCACCACATCCCCCTTATCGCTCTGATGGACAGATGTGAACCCCATCCTTTCGGCCCAGGAGGAGATGAATTGGGAGATCCCTTCCTCTTCCCCTGTGGGGCTCGGGATTCGGATCAGCTCCTCCAGCAGTCCGATTAATTCGTTTTCGTCGATGTGTTCGATGACTTCCCGTGTCCCCTGTTCCACTGGCGTCCTCTCAAAAGAAGCTGAATTGCCCGTCCTACTTGATCACAAGGTCTCGCGTGCTGTTACTCAAATACTCGAACCCCTCCGAGGTCACCACAATGTTGTCTTCAATTCTGAAGGCCCCGATGGAAAAATCATAGATCCCGGGTTCGATAGCCAACACCATCCCCTCCTGGAGAACGATATCCTCACCAGGACCGATCGAGGGTGGCTCATGGACCTCGAGTCCCAGGCCGTGGCCGGTTCTGTGGAGCATATACTCCCGGTACCCCAATTCAGTGATGCGTTCCTCAGCGACCCTGTCGACCTCCGAGACCGGGATGCCGGGGCGAACCGCCTTGCAGGTGGCCTCCTGAACCTGCTTGATCGTCTCATAGAATTCCCTCTGCCTTCTCGTCGGAGGGCCCACGAAAACCGAACGCGTGACATCGGAACAGTACCCCTGATAAAGGGCCCCGAAGTCCATGTTGATCATGTCTCCTTTTTTGAGGACACGGTCCGTGGCCAGGCCGTTGAGCACATCGTAGTTTCCCACCCCCGAGCTGACATTCAAGGACCGAGGAAAATCGGCCCCCTCTTTCACCATGGTGATCCCCAGCGTCATGGAGACCTCCTTTTCACGGCTCCCCTCTTGAATCACCTCTGCTGCGGCAGCCACGGCGCTGTCGGCTATCCGGCAGGCCTCCTTCAAGTACTCGATCTCGCGGGCGGACTTGACGGCGCGCAGGTGCCAGATGACCTTTGCCGATGATTCGAAGGAGACCTGGGGCAGCAGACCCTTCAGCTCACCGAATTGGGCCATGTTCATCCCCATTCGCTGTCCCCCATCGAGCTCAATCCCAATTCGTGAACGGCTTTTTCCCTCCCCTTTGATCGTTTGAGCCATCAGAGAGACCGGATCCTTTCCCTGGCATCCCGGGATGTTTCCCCAACATCGGATATCCTCGATATAGCTCGTCTGTTTCCCCAACCCCAGCTCAAGAATCGGGAGGACCAGAATGGGCTGACCCTCTGCCGAAACAAAACAGAAAAAGGGGCGGAACTTGCTGTTGTACAGGCTCGTTCGATATCCGGAAAAGTAGATCAGATTCTCCGCTTGGGTCAGGAGAACCCCGTCCAGGTCCTCTTGGACCATCAGCCCTTGAAGCCTCTCAATCCTCGATGCATACTCCTCCTTGGTAAAACCCTTTCGAGATGTCATCACACCCTCTCCTTAGCCTTCAAACAGTCATGTGGATGAGCCCAATCAGGCGATCCTGGCTCTCCACCGTGATCTCGATATTGGCCATGTTCAGTCCTTCCTCGCCATCGATTCATGCAGGCGTAAGGCAATATTCCACGAGCATCTCTATGAAGGCCAATGCCGTTGTTGAAAAGGCAGAATTTTGATAGATTGGAATATAGTCAATACAGAAAAATCTTGTCAAGAGGTATCCCAGGGATTGACAGGGGGGTGGAGGGTCTAACCTCTCTTATTTCAGTCAGTTATTACGTGGCGACGTTATGATTCGCCCATAATTCTCGGGGAAAGAGGAACCTTTACACGCAGGGTATCCGCCTACGCCAAGGCTATGGCGGGACGATTAAAGCCCGCCCTTACCGAAAAAGTCGGTCCCCTTGGATCATCCGTCTACACCCATCAGGGTTCCATTGGGGCATCCAAACACGGCCCCTTATCCCGTTGAAGCCCATGGTCTTGAAAGGAATGGCAGCCTCATCCTGAGACCGAACCGAGGAGACCGGCCCCTGGAACGTTCTCCGTCTACCCCATATCCAAGAAAGAGAGATTCATGAAGAAATATCTGGACTTGGACACACTCCGAAAGATCGATCTGCCCCTAGGGAAGGAGGTGATCCATGAGGGGTTCGCCAGAGGGGAAAAGATCGAGATCGGGAAAACCGCCTTCATGAAGGCCTTTGATGTCCCCTCGGAAGCCGAATACAAAAGGAGAATGATGGGACAAAACCGAATGATGTTTCACGCCCACATCGGCCTCAATTCCTGGGAAGCGACTGCGGAGGCCTTGAGGTTTCTGCACGGGGAGATGGAGAAACGGGACTTGAGAATTGACCGTTTCGGGCTCTGCCTCGATCGGGCCATGGGCCTTCCGTCGGACATGAGAGAGAAGATCCCCCGAGAAACCGGGCCGAGGCTTGAGACCGTTGACCAGTGGCATGAAGTTGGACAGGTCGTCCCCATTCAGCCCCATGCAGGGGATTTCATGATCGGCTTCCCCAACTCGGCGGAGAACACGGCCCTCGCCCTGAGCGCTGGAATCACGACCATCGGGAACCTGTCCCAGTTCTTTGCCCACGAAATTCCAGGCTGGACCGATGATATTTTTACAACCCTCGAGACCGCCAAGGCTCTGGCCATGATGGCGGCTCTCAAGAAAGAGGGGACTCTGGTCCACTCCTATCTCGATGACGGATACGGCGGCCTCTTTACCGACTACGCGACGACTGTCGGGTGGGTCATGATGGAGCAGTATATCGTTGAAAAGCTGGTCGGTGCCAAACTCGCTCCCTCCTTTGGTGGGATGACAGCCAACCCTGAAATCCGCTTTTCCTGGATCCTGATCCTGAAGGAAGTATTCGGGGATTCACTGATCGGAAGCATGTTCTACGGAGACACCATCTCTTACACGGACGATATGGACCTCAATCTCGGTGTCGTTGCAACCTACGTCCTCTGGGATGTTCTGGCTCAACTCCACTGTCCGACGGGCCATGCGATCACACCAATTCCTGTGACCGAGGCCCTCCGGGTCCCGAGCGGAGAGGAGATCCTTCAGGCTCAAATCGTGGGAAGGAAAATGGAGGCGGCCGCTAGAACGCTTTTTCCCAGACTCGATTTTTCAAACGAGGTGAATCGAAAAGATCGCCTTATAGACAAGGGGAGAGGGGTCTTTCAAAAGGCCCTCGAACGATTGGACGGACTGGGAATCGACATCGAGGATCCGGTGCGTCTCCTCTATGTTTTGAAAAAGCTTGGCCCCGGCCAGTTTGAGGCGTATTTTGGCGTGGGAGAAAGGGACGATTCCTTTCTCCATCATCGAAAGCCGATGGCGACCGTTGATTATTACAGAGCCATCCAGGAGAAGACCCTCGCGATCGAGAAAATGATCAAAAAAGACCCTTCTCGGTTTCGTGAACTCAGAGATCGAAAGGCCGTCATCACCTCCACCGATGTCCATGAACATGCGTTATTCGTATTGGAAAGGGCCCTTCGTACGGTCGGCATGAGGGTCTTCAATATCGGATCAGAGAAGAACCCCGATCAGATTGTCGATGCCCTCATCGAATGCGGTGGGGAGGCCCTGGCCATCAGTACCCACAACGGCATGGCCTATGAGTTTGCCAGGCTCCTCAGAGAAGAGCTGATCAAACGAGGCGTTGACGTTCCCGTCTTTATGGGGGGCAGGCTGAACCAGAACGTGCAGGGGGAGGCCCTGCCCAAGGACGTGACCGATCAGCTCGAGGCGTATGGCATAACGCCCTGCGACGGAATCGAACCCTTCCTCGAGACACTGACCAGGCGCTTCTCCTGAAAGCGGGGTTGCCCGTGTCCCATACCGTGGTTCTCGATATCCTGTTTGCAGACATTGGGAGTACAAAGACCATGGTGAGTGGCTTTACCAGGATCGCCCATCATCCTCCTCGATTGCAGGGACAGGGTGTTTCCCCGACGACGGTGAATGAAGGAGATGTATGCATCGGTCTGGAAAGAGCCATCTCTGACATGGAGAGAAAGCTGGGGGCCTCCCCCTTGAAATGGAAAACCATGATGGCCACGTGCAGCGCTGCCGGTGGCCTCCGCATGGCGGCCCATGGGCTGGTTAAATCGATGACCTCAAAGGCCGCCAGGGAAGCGGCTCTGGGTGCGGGTGCAATTATCGTTTCCGATACCTGTGGGCTCCTCTCTGGCGATCAGGCCGAAGAGATCATGAGATCTTCCCCGAGAATTGTCCTTCTTGCGGGAGGGATCGACGGAGGGGAGAGGGAAAAGGTTCTGAGAAACGCCAGAGTACTGGCCACAACCCCTGGCGGTTTCTCTGTGGTCTATGCCGGGAATAAATCGATAAGACCCGCGATCAAGAGAATCTTCCGCTCTTCCAAGATCCGACTTTTCATCACGGAGAACGTCTATCCAGCCATTGACCGGCTCAATCCGGCGCCGGCCAGAGACCTGATCCATCAGATTTTCGAAGACCACCTGATTGAATCCCCGGGAATGGAGAGGATCAGACGAATGATCGATGGTCCCGTGCTCCCCACACCCGGAGCGGTCATGGAAGCCTCACGGATTCTGGCGAAAGAGATCGGGGACCTCATCACCGTGGATGTGGGTGGCGCCACCACAGACGTTCACTCCGTCACAGAGGGGTCACCCGGCATCAAGGAGATTCAGTTAAGTCCAGAACCCCGTGCCAAGCGGACCGTGGAAGGGGATCTCGGCGTGTACATCAACGCACCCCATGTCTTCAGATTACTGGCCGAGAAGAAAGGGCCACCGGGAACGAAAGAATCGGATCTGCCGAGTCTCCCGCCCCTGTTTCCGAAAACAGCCGAAGAGGTCTCGTTTTTGCGGACTCTCACAGGGGTTGCCCTTTCCACGGCTCTCCTGAGGCATGTGGGGCAGAGAAAGAAGATCCTCACCTATAAAGGGGAGAGAGAAGTGGCAGATGGGAAGGATCTGACAGCAGTCCGTTGGGTAATTGGCACGGGCGGAGCGCTGACAAGACTAAACAGGGGGCGTGAAATCCTCGAGAAAACCTTCAAGGTGAACCATCCTGACCTTCTTCTCCCCGAGGGAAGGGTTCGGTTCCTGATCGATCGTGATTACACGATGGCGGCTGCCGGTTTGATGGGATTGAAATCTCCAAAAGCCGCCCTGAAAATGATGGAGCACAGCCTGGGGGTTGGCCCCCGATTCAAAGTGCCCCACGCGCGTTCATCGACAGGGGTGGCCCCCTAGATTCCTCGATATGGATAAACTCGGACGAATTCGGTAGGATAGAAGCAAAGCGGTCTTGAACAGGTCGGTGTCGTCAATGGGATTCCAAAAGGTCAAAACCCCCTTGAAGGGGGGTCAGTATTATCTCTCGGGCAATGAGGCCATTGCCGAAGGGGCGCTGGCCGCCGGTTGCTCCTTTTACGCCGGATACCCCATTACCCCTTCCAGTGAAATCATGGAACGGATGGCCCAAAAGCTCGACGAGGCAGGGGGCACGTTTATTCAGATGGAGGACGAAATCGGCTCCATCTGTGCCGTTCTGGGGGCCTCATGGGCCGGGGGTAAGGCGATGACCGCCACCTCAGGTCCGGGCTTCAGCCTCATGCAGGAGGGGATTGGTTATGGCGCTTTCACAGAAACGCCATGCGTGATCGTGGACATCCAGAGGGCAGGGCCGGCCACGGGCCAAGCCACCCGGGTGGGTTCTGGCGACGTTATGCAGGCAAAATGGGGATCCCATGGGGATTACCAGATCATCGCCCTCTCTCCCTGGTCGGTCCAGGAGATGTTCGAGCTCACCCTTGAAGCGTTTAACCTGGCCGAGCGATTCCGCGTTCCTGTGGTCCTTTTGGGCGATGAGGCAACGGGACACCTGCGGGAGAATGTGAGGATCCCAGAGGCCGTGGAGATCTTCAACCGAAAGAAGAAAAAGGGGACTGCCCCTTTTGGAGATGGGGGGAGGAACCTTGTTCCGCCCATGCCTGCCTTTGGCGAGGGCGCACGGCTTCTCGTAACCGGTTCGACCCATGATCCCTGGGGATTCCGGAAAACGGACGACCCCGGGGTTCATGCCGCCCTTGTAGAAAGGATCAACAAAAAGATCCTTCAGGCGAGAACCACGATCTCCCAGACAGAGGCGTACCAACTGGAGCATGCCACCCTGGCCGTTGTGGCATACGGCTTCACCGCTCGAAGTGCACGGTATGCTGTCAGAGCGCTTCGAGAAAGGGGGAAACCCGTGGGCCTTCTCAGACTCAAGACCCTCTGGCCCTTTCCAGATCAGAAGATGGAGACCCTCCCCTCAGGAGTCGAGAAGATCTTTGTCCCGGAAATGAACCAGGGACAGGTCGCTGGAGAGATCAGGAAATACACTCAAAAAACGGTGATCTCCCTTGCCCAGACAGACGGAGAGATCATCCACCCCAACCGTCTAATCGAAGAGATCGGGAGGATCGTCTGATGGCCAGGGCCATGGAAAAATACCTTCGCCCCGAACTCAAGACCACCCCTTTCTGCCCGGGGTGCGGCCACGGGATTCTCATGGGACTGATCCTCCGGGCCATCGACGGCCTCGGATTGGATATGGACCGAATCCTCTTTGTTTCGGGAATCGGTTGTGCCGCCTGGATCCCCAGTCCCCACTTCCAGGCAGACACCCTTCATACCCTTCATGGTAGGGCCATTCCCTTCGCCACAGGGGCCAAGCTCGTCAACCCCGATCTCACCGTCATTGTGATCAGCGGGGATGGTGACCTCTCATCGATCGGCGGCAATCATCTCATCCACGGAGCCCGGAGGAACCTGGACCTGAGCGTGATCTGTGCCAATAACATGATCTACGGCATGACAGGGGGACAGGTGGCCTCCACCACGCCGGAGCAGGCCCTTACGTCAACGACAGCCAAGGGGAATCCCTTTCGCCCATTTGACCTCTGCCGTCTTGTCCAAGGAGCTGGGGCAACCTATGTGGCGCGCTTTGCCGTGACTCAGCCCCTCGCCCTCATCGAATCGATACAGATGGCCATAAAGAATCAGGGATTCTCCTTTATCGAGGCCCTTTCACCCTGCCCGACCCAATTTGGGCGCAGGAATCGCTACGATCAGCCATCGGACATGATGACCTATCTCATGGATCACTGTATGGGGCTGGAAGAGGCTGAAGAAATGCCTGAAGGGCAGCAGGGGGAAATGATCCTGACCGGGGAGTTTGTGCCATGTCTGGAGTAACCCAGATTCGGCTGGGCGGATTTGGAGGGCAGGGGATTGTCCTCGCCGGCATCCTTCTCGGTCATGCTGGGGTCATCGATGGGCGTTGGGTCTCGGGGTCCAATTCTTATGGGGCCCAGGCCAGAGGATCTGCCTGCAAGGCCGAGGTCGTTCTGTCTGACCGGCCGGTCGACTTTCCCCATGTTTTGGAGGCGGATGTTCTGGTGGCCATGTCGCAGGGAGCCTATGACCGCTTTGCAGAGGAGACGAAAGCGGGAGGCCTGGTGATCTATGACGCCCAGCTGGTAAAGCCGGGGAATCTTAATCTTCTTCATCGGCCTATCGGTGCGGTAGAGGTAGCCATCCGGGAAATCGGGAACAAACAGGTTGCCAACATCGTGATGCTCGGGGCCCTTTCGGCTCTGACCGGCGTCGTCTCTCGGACGTCGATGAGATCGGCGGTTTCGGATCGCGTTCCAGAACGCTTCAGAGCCATCAATCTCAGGGCTCTGAGTCGGGGATTCACGTTGGGAAAAACCCCTGCTGAAACCGGACAGGGGAGTGTTCATGGTTGAAGGACGGACACAAAGGCCTCTTATCGATGAGAGCAAATGCGGCCCCTGTGGCGTCTGTCTCCACCAGTGCCCGGCAGAGATCCTGGTGGAATGCCGACGGGAAACCGATAGCCTGAGAGGACGTCTTTATCAAAACGAGAGATCTCTCCCCTCCCCATCAAAGGGGAGAGGATCTCCCCTCCCACCCTGCCAACAGGCCTGTCCCATCGGTCAGGACGTGGGGGGCTACGTCGCCCTCATCGCCCAGGGGAAATTCCAGCAGGCTCTCGAGGTGATCCGAAAGACAAATCCCCTGCCTGCGATCTGTGGGCTCGTCTGTCATCACCCCTGCGAAGCGGCCTGCCTGAGAGGCCCTCTGGATGATCCCGTAGCCATTCGAGAGCTCAAGGGGTTTGTCGCCACGTATGGTGCAGAAAAGAGGAACTTCCCCCCCCGGAAGAACAGAAATCAGGGGAAAAAGGTTGCCCTCATCGGAGCCGGGCCAGCAGGCCTTGCGGCAGCGCACGACCTGGCCTGGCGGGGCTACCGGGTCACCCTCTTCGAATCCCTCCCCGTGGCTGGTGGGATGCTGTGGGTGGGGATTCCCCCCTACCGTCTCCCCCGGGACATCCTCAAGGCAGAAATCGATGCCATCCTCTCCCTGGGCGTTGAACTGAGAACCGGGTGGGCTCTGGGTCACGACTTCGCCCTTGAAGATCTGCCGAAGGAGGGGTTCGAGGCCACGTTCATTGCCACGGGAGCCCATCGGTCCCAACGGCTCGAGATCGAAGGGGAGAACCTCGAGGGCGTCCTCGGAGGCGTGGAGTTCCTGAGGAGAATCAACCTGGGAGAGGAAGTGGCTATCGACGAGAAGGTGGTCGTCATCGGAGGGGGAAACGTGGCCATCGATTCGGCCCGCTCTGTCCTCCGTCTCGGGGCAAGAGAGGTACAGATCTGTTATCGTAGATCGAGAAAGGAAATGCCGGCCATTGCCGAAGAGGTCAGAGAAGCCGAGAGGGATGGCATTCGGATACACTGGCTGACCGGTCCCAGGGCCTTTCTCGGCTCCAATGGAAGGGTTCGAGGGATCGTCTGTGTGAGGAATAGGCTCGGTAGACCAGACCCCTCGGGGAGGAGAACCCCCGTCCCCATTGAAGGATCGGTCCATACCCTGGAAGCCGGCACGGTGATCGTCGCGGTGGGTCAGGCAACCGATCTCAAAGGACTCCACACGGGCCTCAAGATCAAGAGGGATGGAACGATCGAGGCCCATCCCGAAACCGCCTCAACCGCTGTGCCGGGGATTTTTGCCGGAGGAGACGTGGTGACCGGCCCAGGTTGGGCCATCGACGCCATTGCGTGGGGCAAACGGGCCGCCCGGGGAATCGATGAATACCTCTCGAGCCGGTAGCCCTATATCCCCTGCCCTACCCGACCCCTTGAGGGGAAAATGCGGTAACTCGGGTGTGAAATATCGAATATCGAACAAGGAATTTCGAATGATGAGGTCTTCTTGTCTTTTTGTTTAATCGAAAAAT
>CAYGBW010000122.1:0-10279 GCA_964348185.1 uncultured Thermodesulfobacteriota bacterium
GCACCCGAGATGCTCTTCTGGACTATATAGAGCAGGATCTCGATGATAAGTGGCAAATTCCCTGTGTATGAGCTCGGATAGAAATGGCGAGGAGATAAACGATGTGGGATAGAGGAAAGGAGGACCGCCATGAAGGGACAGTTAGGGTTCGCCGTAATACTCGTGATGGCATTAGGCCTCATGCATGACCCCGTGGCCGGTATCGGGCTCGATGATATCCTCAAGAGCATCAAGAAAACAATCGGGGGAGGGGAGCTTTCTGACAGCAAGATCATCGAGGGACTCAAGGAGGCCCTCAGGATCGGGACGGGGAATGCCGTGGCGACCGTCTCCCGGGTGAACGGGTACTACAAGAATCCCACCATCCGTATCCCCCTACCCGAGACGGTCCAGAAGGTCGAAAGGATCCTTCGGGTCGCTGGATTTGGTTCCCAGGTGGACGCCTTCGAGCTGAGCATGAACCGGGCGGCCGAGCGTGCGGCTCCTGAGGCCACCTCATTGTTCATAGACGCGATCAAGGAGATGACCTTTTCCGATGCACGGGAAATACTTCAAGGGCGCGACAATGAGGCTACCCTCTACTTCGAGGACAAAACGCGCGGTCGACTCTATACCCTCTTCAGGCCCATCGTCCATTCGGCCATGTCCGAGGTGGGCGTCACCCGCCTGTATCAGGAGCTAAATGAAATGGTGCGCACCATTCCCTTTGCCGAGAGTATCCGTTTCGACCTAGATGAATACGTGACCGATAAGGGACTGGATGGTCTTTTTTTCATGGTGGGGGAGGAGGAGCGAAAGATCCGCCAGGACCCGGCGGCCCGGGTGACCGATCTTCTTAAGAAAGTATTTGGGAAGGGGTCGGCTGGAGATTAGGCCGTTCGTCGATATCTAAGATCAGGGTCTTCGGTGAAGCTCCCCGCTCACAGGGCGGGGCATCCTGGCGAAGGCGAGTGAATGGTCGCCAGCACCGGGTGAACGAACGAGTACCGCCTTCCATGGGCAGGTGACCCCGTGAAGAAGTACGTTGAATTGAATCACGTGCTCGAAGACGGAATGGCAATATATCCCGGCTTTCCACGACCGGTGATCGGGGCCTTCATGGACCACGCACAGTCCCGGGCGTGTTACGAGGGTAAGGCGGAATTCTATATTGGTCGCGTGAACATGATCTGCAGTATTGGCACCTATCTCGATAGCCCCTTTCATCGCTATCCTGATCGGGAAGACCTCAGTCAGCTTCCCCTTGAAATGGTGGCGGGGGTTCCCGGAATCGTTCTGGATGGGGTAATGTCGTCACATCGTTCCATTACGGTCGACTGTGGAGAGTCTGAGGCAAGGGACCGGGCTGTACTTGTCAGAACCGGATGGGATCAGCGATGGGGATCAAAAGACTACTGGGAGCCTGGGCCATACCTTGCAGACGATTTCGTTGACCTTTTGATACAGGCCGAGGCAAAGCTGGTGGGAGTTGATTTCGCGAACGTTGACAACACCACTGACCCGGCCCGGCCCGCACATACCCGGCTTCTTGCTTCGGACATTCTCATCGTCGAGCATCTGTGCAATCTATCGGCTCTTCCTCGGACCGGCTTTAGATTCTTTGTCGTCCCTCCCCGGATTGTCCGGGGTGCCTCCTTTCCCGTGCGGGCTTTCGCAGAGCTCGAGACTCAGCCCAGAAGAATGAGACCGCCAAAACGGGAGACTTAGGAAACCGACGATTCCTATGGGTTTGGAAAACTGGCGAGGGGATGGGTTGTGTACCCCATCTGACGAAGGGTGCGGAGTCTCACGGGATTCATCTTCATCTCTTGCTGGGGAGAGAGAGGCTTCTCTAGAACCTTGAAAACCATTGTACAAAGCCTGTGGGCTGGCTCTTCCCACCCCATACGACCCGGTTTCTTCCCTGGGCTTTGGCCCGATAGAGGGCTTTGTCCGCCGAAGAGATCAAACCATCAACCGTGTCGATGTCTTTCCCGGTGGTGCTGACACCGATGCTGACGGTGACCCTCCGTGTTTCCTCCCCATCGGGCAAGTGATCGTTTTCCACGGTGGCTCGGATTGTTTCCGCAATCCCTTGTGCCTCATGGCGGTCGGTGTCTGGCAATATGATCGCAAATTCCTCCCCACCATAGCGGGCCACAACATCCTCTCTCCGAGAACTGGATTTCAAAACATGACCGATCTTCTTGAGCACGAGGTCCCCGGTCATATGGCCATGATTGTCGTTAAACGCTTTGAAATGATCGATATCGATCATGAGAAGGGAGAGTGGGGTGGACCATTTCTTTCCCTCGGCGAGTTTTTCATACATCTGATCCATGAAATAGCGATGGTTAAAGACCTCGGTCAGACCATCGGTTATCGCGAGTAACTCGAGGCGGTTGTTCGCCTCGCGCAGTTTTTCGGATGTCGTGTCCAGCTCATTGCCGATTTCTTTGTACAGGCGTTTGATGCGGTCGAGATCTTCCATAGAGGCTTCGAGTTCCCTGCTCTTTCGCTTGAGTTCATCCCTGGCCTTTTGCAACGCTCTTTCCCCCTCTTGGTATCGAAGGTGAGCGTCCCGTTCAAGAACGATTCGGTTTAGCCGGAATTCCGCCTCCTCTATCCCGAAGGGCTTGGACAAAAAATCTGACATACCCGGTTTGAAGTGTCCCACAAACTCTTCAAGGGAATGGCCTGTAAAGATGAAAGAGATGTCTGGATTGAGGCCCTGAGCAGTTGCTATCTGTACGGGTTGAAAAAGAGAAGTCCCGGCGATGACAACGGTCCACGGTCCCTTTCTCAGATGTTTCTCTGCTTCCTGTGGGGCTGTCGCCACCGTGAATCTCCAGCCCAGCCGTTCCATCAACTCTGAAAAAACGCAGGTTGAATGCTCTTCCCCATCAATGATGAGAACGTTCTCCCCTTTCATGGTCAGTGGTCCTTCCATCGGGAATCGAGCCGCCTCGTCCCATCCGAAGCCGGTAGCGCCAGAGAACGCAAACGCTGGTTTCCCGGCGCCGATGGGATTGTCTCGGCTTCTGCTCTATCGGGGGCTATCCTAAGGGGATGACAAATTGGCATCAAGCAAAGTTGATGCCAGAAAAGTCACCGAGGTATTGAATTATTTCCCATTGATTTTGATCCGCTGGAAAACGCAGGCGGGGTGGGCCATTTTCTAGGAAAAAACTTGCGAGGGGCTACGCAAAAAGTTGTCGTCGGCCCTTGGTCCTTCATCATCCTCCCGGGTGAGACGAGGAGTCAGGAGTCAGAATAGAGATAGAATCGCCCTCCCATCGATGAGGTAATCCCCATAGTCGAGACCTTGGAAGACCCTCAGGAGGTCGACAACCCCAAATGACGAACCGATGAGTCCTCCGTGAAACTTGAGGATCCCGAAGAATCCGTGTCCCCTGTCTTGTCATTCTGACTTCTGACTCCTGACTCCTGTTTCTAGATTTACTGGGCCATCATGGACTTGATCGTTTCTTCAACCGTTCCGGCCCCCTGTTCCCTCAATTGGCGGATGGCCTGCTCAATCCTGAGGCGACCTTCCACGTCGTGAAGGTCGTCGAGGATGCGGTAGTGTCCGACTCGCCTGCCAACCTTGAAGATCAGTCTCTCCGAATCTGGAAGTGAGAGATAGCGGTCGATGATGGCCAGGAGCCGCTCCTTATCCTGAGGCAATCTGCCCGTCAGCTCTTCCAGAAGGTTGAGGATGTGGTCGCTGGCGAGGTGGCTCTGAATGCCTCTGAGATGTTCAATAAAGAGGCGAATCTCCCGAACTATGCTGTCATCATCAAGGAGTTCCATCTCCCCTGACTGAACCTTTTCATGAAGGGGCATGTCAGGTCTGACACAGAGGGTGCGGAGGCGGATATAGTGCGGGTTGATCCGGTTGAGCACTCGGGCGGTCTCTATGGCATGCTCCTGGGTCCATCTCCTTCCTCCCAGGCCTGGCATGACATATTCAGAGAGAGAGATCCCTGATTCTACGACCCTCCTGCCCGCCTCGACATGCTCCCTCGCCGTAACGCCTTTTTGAATGTATCGGAGAAGAGGATCGTAACCGGTTTCGAGACCCACGTGGACCCTGGACAGCCCGGCTCTGCGGAGGGCTTTGAGTTCTCCAACCGTCTTCTTGACCAGAATTTTTGCCCGGGCATAGCTCGTGATACGGCTTATCTGGGGAAACTTCTCCTTCAGGAATGTCAGGACCGCGACGAGATCTTCGGTCTTCATGACCAGGCTGTTTGCGTCCTGGATGAACGCCCGAGTGCCGCCGGAGTAAAGCCAATAGGCCACCGATCGATGGCTTTCTCCGTACCTGGAATACGGGTCATAGATGATTCTGATAACCTCATCATTGACTTCTCCGCCATGGCCGTTGCGCCAAGAGGTCGCTCGGATCTCATCGGCAATGTCCCGGGCTTTCTGGACATCTTGCATGATTTCGTCGACTGCTCGGATCTGGAATTTCTGCCCCTTGTATGTGTGGCAGAATTCGCATCGGTTCCACGGACAGTTTCGCGTGGCTCGGATCAGGAGGCTCCCCGCCTCGCTTGGAGGACGAATCGGTCCCTGTTCGAATTCAAACATATCATCTCTCCCGAGTGATACATCATACCATGGGAAAAGGGTCTTTTTCACCCTCATCCGACTTTGGAAGCCGACTGATGGAGAAAAGAGGCGCTTAATGGTATGCTTTGGTCCCAAAATTGCAGAAACCGTTCTCGGAGCATACATTTTTGTCCCTGATATCCCGACCATAGTCTCCAGGCCAGAAATTGAACACTTGTGTGGAAAAAGCCTTGACTCACACACAGTTCCAGTGATATGAAAATGACTATTATGCACAGTTCCGTGAAGATTCGCATCGTTGTTTGCAGCGCTGTTTCCCTTCTGCTCGGTTTCTCCCTTTTTTCCTGTTCCGCCCTCCCTGGTCGTGCGACATCTCCCAAAACCTCGAGTCGGTATTCTGACCCTCATGGAACATTCCCTTCATCTTCCCCAGAAACCGATTCGGGCAGAGCGTGGAGAGGGGGCAGGGATGCTTCAGATGGGCGTCCTGCGGCAGTCGAGGGAGGTATGCCGAGTCCCCTAAGTCCGACCGAGGGGATCTCTGGAGCTTCCAAAGGAGAGTCTGAGAAAACGGAAGATACCCCTGGACAGCAAGAGCTTAAAATCGAAGAGAAAAATGGCCAACCCTCAAATGGGGCGAAGGAGGGGGAAAACAGCGATCAGGCCCGACTGTATGAGGCGATCGACTTCTGTCAAAAAGCTCAGGAGCTCTGGAAAGAGGGCAGATTGGAGGAAGCAAAAAAGAGCCTCGATCAGGCCTACCAGTCCATCCTCGAGGTCAAGGCCAATGGGGATCCTGAGATCATTCAACAGATTGATGACCTGCGTTTTCTTATATCAAAACGAATTCTGGAGATCTATGCCTCCCGTTTCCAAGGAGTCAAAGGGAACCATAACGAGATTCCCCTGCCCATGAATGATGATGTCCAGGCCGAGATAAAGCGGTTCCAAAACCAAGAAAGGGATTTCTTTCTCCAATCCTATGCACGGTCTGGAAGGTATCGCCCTCTCATTCTGGCAAAACTGAAAGAGGCGGGCCTCCCCCGGGAGCTCTCTTGGCTTCCTCTAATTGAAAGCGGCTTCAAAGTGAGAGCCCTCTCTCGGTCCCGGGCCCTGGGGCTGTGGCAGTTCATTCCCTCCACAGGATACAAATTCGGTCTGAAGAGAAATCAATGGATCGACGAAAGAATGAATGTGGAGAAATCAACGGATGCGGCAATCGCGTATCTGAATGAACTCCATGGGATTTTTGGGGATTGGACCACGGTTCTGGCAGCCTACAACTGCGGTGAAGGGACTGTTTTGCGGGTCATTCGGCGCCAGAGGATCAACTATCTTGATAACTTCTGGGATCTCTATCCCTTGCTCCCCCGGGAGACGGCGCGGTACGTCCCCAGGTATTTGGCGGTTCTTCATATCATCAAGGATCCTCAGCGGTATGGGTTCGAACTCAACACCCCAGATCGTCCTCTTGTCTCGGAAGGGGTAGAAATCCCCAAACCGGTCCGATTGAAGAACGTGGCACGAACGATCGGGGTTTCAGAGAGTGTCCTCATCGAAATGAATCCAGAACTTCGCTACAAGGCAACGCCGAACGGCTATAGCCTCAACGTCCCTCCGGAAAAGGTTGAGTTGCTCCTCGCGAATCTCGAAAGGATTCCGCAATACACTCCACCTAAGACGCGGTACGTCCGTCACAGGGTCAGGCGGGGGGAAACCCTCTCCCATATTGCCAGGAAATACCGAACTTCGGTTCGCTCGATTGCCAAAGCCAACGGAATTGTCCAAACGGATTTTATTCGGGTTGGCCAGAATCTAAAGATCCCTGCGAGGTAGTGACGTTTGCGAAAAACAGAGGTCAGGGGTCGGAAAGCAGCCATCAGCAGGATCGAGAATCACGACCCATCCCTGAGAGCCGGACTCTTGGCAACGGACAACGGGCAGACCTTCCGAGAAACCTATTGGGAATCAGTACTGACAAGAAGGACCTTTCGATTTGTGTAGAAATCGCCGGCCATATAAAGGGCGCTCAAAGAGAAAGAAACCCAGAGAAAGACAGTGGCTGCGGTCCGGACGTCGGTGACGATGAAAAGAACGACTCCTACGCCTAAGGCCAGAGGAACGATGACAGCTCGCTTCAACCGGTCTTTGACACCTTCCATTATGCCCAGACTCGAAACCCACGTGTCCAGCCCTTGAGAGGCGAAATCAAAGGAGACAATGAAGATCGCTATCCAGGACAGGTTCGGCACGAAAAGAAGCATGGCCAAGGCGAGCATGGGGATGAGAACGCCACTGATCAGCCGGATGAACAGGACAAAAGGGTTTTCCCCTATTTCTGGCCAGGCCGAATAGGAGACCACGATGTATTGAAAACAGGACGCATAGGTAAACCCAAGAATGACCATCATGTAGAGGAAGGCACTCCGCTGGGGAGTGAAAAAGGCACGCATCAGCAGGATGTATGAAAAACAGAATAGGGCTATCAAGAAGCGCTGGGAGAAGGCTCCCTTTCGGATCAAGCTCATGGAAATCAGGACCAGGGTGAAAATCAGAGGTAGGGAAAAGAGAGCAAGGGCCAGATCTCTGTTGGAGATCAGATGGGCGAGAAGGATGAAGGCCGCGCCGGCCATCTGAATCGTGGTCTTGGACTTGGCCAGCTCCGTGACCCGGAGTTCCAGTTTTTTCTGGCTAAGGAGCCGGCGAACTTCGGTGATCAGAAACTCGCGCAGGAAAAGCAGAAAAGCGGCCCAGAGAGGAATATAGCCGAGTTGGACAAAGGGGATGTAGATTACCGTGACGAAGATCTTATCCGCGATTGGATCAAAAAGCGTTCCAAAGGGCGTTGTCCCATGGCGTCTTGCCAGGATCCCGTCAAGGTAATCGGTAAATCCGATCAGGGCGAAGAGAATCAGAGCGACGAGTTTTGCTGTCACACCACCATAGAGAAGAATGCACGGAATGGGGAGACTGACGACTCTAAATATGGTTAAATGATTCGCCGTGATTCTCATTTGTTTCTGCCTGATAGGGTTCCGGGTGTTATTCCCATAAAGCTGCCCCGGAAGATCTGAGGGGAATCCGGTCAAGCCATTGGATCTATAGAACAAAAGAGAAAGATAAATCAATTTTGCTTCGCAGGCAATCTTTTGTTTCAGGTTTTTCAAGAACTATGTTTTTTCAGAAGTGGTCTTCCGTCGTCTCAAGGGGCCGACAATCCTGCCCCTTCGATACGCTGATTTTCCACACGATTGGGTCTCAAGTCGATTCAAAAAAATCAGGAGCTGCGTATGAAGAACAAGAGAATCGTTATCTATCTGTTGTTGGCCTTGATGGCTCCCACACTTTCGGGCTGCTGGTATGTCGCAGCGGCAGGTGCTGGGGCTGCCGGAGGGTATATCATGAGGAACAAAGGCTACAAGGTCCAGGCGCCGGTTGAGAAGGAGGATGCGAACAAGTAGACGCCTGCTCGATGTCTCTCAGGCCTCTTTTCGGCTCATCCTCTTCCACTGTCACCCTGGATACCGGCCCTCATACGAATATCGATGCGAGGTTCTGTTGGAGAGAGAGACTCCTTACATGGAGACACCTCCCTGGGATGAGAATCTATCTCAAGAGATACGCTTACCATGGGTTCAAGTGCCATGACCGGAGGATTTGAATTCTACGGGGGCATCATTCGATCACTTCGGGGAGAACTCATCCTATTTTCGGCCGTCCTCTTTTTCGGAGGTCTTTTTTCGGCTCCCCTTGTTGTGGAGAAGGAAATCAGACCGCTTCTGTGGTATCCCCTGCGGGTATGGCGGCGCATCCAGCGCTGGCTAAATCCCCATGACCCTTTCATCCGCCTGATGGTGACCATCTGGTTTCTAAACGCCACGTCTCTCCTCGTCAACATTCTGTCCGGTCTGCTCGTTGCTTTGCCCTTTGTTGTTGCATTCCTGGTGGGGCTCCACGTCGGTGTGATCGTCGTTGAGGAGACGGGCACAGCGAATCTTATAGCGATGCTTCTCAACCCAGTGGCCTTTGTCGAACTCCCTGCCACATGGATAAGCCTCTCCATCGGAATGGAGTTGGGTTTGTTTCTCCTTAACGATTTCTCTCTTTCCCGAGTCTTTCCTCTCTTCTACCGAGGCTTGCTCGCCTACGGGACACTCATTCTGCCCCTCCTCCTGGTTGCGGCTTTTACCGAGGTCCTCCTGATCAAATGGGGACTGAGACTCGGCGCATAGAGGGGGGAAGGGGGGCGTCCCCAAAATCCATTCCAATACTCCTGTTCAGATCTTCGGCCTGGATGTAGCGAAGCCCCTTGAGTTTCGACTTGTGGAGGGTCAGGGGGTGAGTGCTGATCAGAAATTCCAGGGTCTCGGCCTTGTGGTGAATTTAGATCCGGTAAACACTCCTCAAGGCCACAAAGTGGGTGGTAACTCAGTTTTCGCCAAGAATCGACATGAGAATGTCGGGACGATTCGTTGTGATCCCGTCCACGCCCATTTTCCTGAGACGATCCATCTCATATCTGGAATCAACCGTCCACACGAAAACACCGATGCCTAGTTGGTGTGCTCCTTTTATGAGCTCGGGCGTGATCTGATTGTACCGAGGGGCCCAAAACCGACCGCCTGCCGCCTCGATGGTACGCGGTATGGAACCATTAAAGTCATCGACGTCAAAACCGGCTGTCCATGGAGAAGGTCCGGGCTTTCCTATCTGAATCGTATCAGAACGGATCGATGTCGTCGATAGATAAACCGTCTGAATGTTCGGCGCAATTTTCTGAACGTGCACAAGCGATCGCCAGTCAAAGGAGAGGATCCAGGCACGACCTGAGACGTTTTCCTCGCGTAGAACCTTCACAACCGCACTGCCCACAACCTCAGGGGGTGGTGTCATATCAGGCTGTTTCGGCGATGTCTTGATTTCAATCCAGAGCTGCGTCTTCCCATCATCTCTACTTTTTAGTAATGAAACCACTTCACGCAAAGTCGGAATGCGCTCTCCATCGACGGATTCCTGATCAGGGTAGCGGCCTGCATATCGAGTGTACGGTTTAAGTCGACCGACGTCGTAAGTCTTAATTTCAGCCAGTGTTAGATCTTTTATGGCTGGCCTTGACCCGTTCTCCAGCCATTCACCGTCCGGTTTGCGAGCGATTTCCGGATTTAACCGATAATCGTGGTGCACAACGAGCTCCCCGTCGGCCGTCATCAGGACGTCTATTTCGACACCGTCCACACCGATTTCAAGAGCTCGGTCAATCGCTGATAGAGTATTTTCAGGGGCAAGGCCGGCCGCACCTCGATGACCGATCACGGAAAGCTTTTTTGTCGAGTGCTCGACCCTTTGACCGAGCTGTTCTTTACCGACAGCCTGATTGACCAAAAACGCATAAAACGCTGCTAATATCAGCAGCGTCTTTATCAGTGAGCGGTATACCTTCGTTTTCTGTTTCTTCATTATTTTACGATTGTGTACCAAAAAGAAATCGATTTTTGCGTTTACGGGAAACGGATACAGGATGGGAAATTCTTCTGGCCCTCAATTACTTTTCCCTCATAAACGCGAACCCCTTCATAAAGCTCTTCTGCATCAAGAAGAAAACAATCAGAGGCGGAATCATTGAAATCAACACTCCAGCCATAATAACACCCCAGTTGTTCATCGCTTCGGTGCTGATTAGCATTTTAATGCCGATCTGTACCACCTTCATATGATCCGC
>CAYGBW010000123.1:0-15548 GCA_964348185.1 uncultured Thermodesulfobacteriota bacterium
TCCGTACCTCGCTATGACCTCGCCGGTTTCATAATCCACTCTGATCCCTTCGCAAGAACCACGCAGACTCATGAGGAGACTTCCATCACGGCATCTCCAGAGTGAATTGATGTAGCCCCATATGTTCCGATTATCCAGTGGCTCTATCGTGTCTATCTCCGGGTCAAGATGCTCATAGACCTTCCAGTCCCACACGATCTTGCAGTCTCGATCAATTTCACGAACCACATCACCCCATATCTGTCCCTTAAACTCCGTCCCCGGGCGTCCCCCTTGTACCTTGGCGGCGATTTCATCGGGCAGTATACCATCAGGGTGGTATGCCGCGTACATGACATGGCCGTTCTCCATTGGCATGAGATCATGGGCCTGATAGGGTGCTTCAGCTTTCCAAACCAGGTTCGAATCCCAATCCACCTCCAAGATGATGCCACCAACCCCGGCCATCTCTATGGGGAGGCCCAGTTCCTCATGAGTCTTGACCATCCCAGCAAAGAGCAGATTCCCGTTTGGCAGCAACCACTGATGTGCTCCAGGCGTGTACGGCATGCGCCAACGGTTTACAACATACCCCTCCATATCAATGAGCCACACATCGTGATTATAGGTGCTGAACAACGTATAGCCCTCGCCCGCTCTTTGGCGGTTATAGACGGTAACCCCTTTTTTCGCTGTTTTTGCTATACTCATCCGGTCACCCCAACCACAGATCGTAACGACTCCCAGAATTCAGGGTATTGCTCGCGTTCACTTTCCATCCCCACTTCTCCTCTCTCTTCCCCAGCTTCTCCGCGCTTCCGAGTTGGCGGAAAATGTCAAACGTCTCTCGCTGATTTTCCCGAGTTTTACCGAGAAAACAATGGCTTACGTCAAGGGAAAGCATCCTTCGGAGCCTCGACCAGAATAGCACAAAGCCCTTTGGCTGTCAACCCTATGATTCTCACGCCAGGTGGGTATTAGCCCAATTCGCGGTTGGCGCATTCGACGATAAGGTCGACTTCTTTCGCTAGCCCTTTATCCAGAGGCGGGACATGATGCGTGGCCAGAATGTGCTCAACCTCGTTCTGGATCTGATCTGCCATGGATTTCCGGCCTTTGCCACCCCAGAGTTCCCAGGTCTCTCTCGTCCAGACTGACCCCGGCAGCCAGAGCTCATTGCGGAAGTGCTCAACCGTGTGATCCTCCGCAAGATAGCTGCCTTTTGGGCCAACGGCATTCACCACATCGGTGGCTAGGGTATCGTCCGTAACCTCAAAACCCTTGACTATTCGTTTGACGTAGTCCATCAGCTCATTGTCAAGCACCAACCATGAAAGGCTTGCACCATGATCCGCTCCACATATACCGGCATGGCCGAACGTATCTGCGCCCGCAAGAGCGCCCAGTATCATGGTCGTTCCCTTCTCGATCCCCGCCTGAACGTCGAGGACCTTGGCGTCGGTAAGCCCCACGTTTATATAGACGGGAAAACCGTAGAAACTTCCCATCTGAACCATAGCCACACCCATCAGCCCCTGTTCGGGTGATCCAAATGAGCAGATGCTCGTCCGTGGGTCCATGATGTGGGGGATACCGCCGTACGTAACCGGTATGCCGGGAGCCACCACCTGGGTGACGACAACCCCCGCCAGGATCTCGGCATTTTCCTGGGCCAACGTGCCGGCAAGCGTAGCAGGCGCCGTTCCCGATGTCATCGCCATAGGCCCGATACTGACAGGTTGGCCGGCCTTGACAAACTCGATCACCACCTCCAGTCCCTTTTGGGGTAACTGGAGCGGGCTTATTGGCTCAAGGAACGCCTCGGTCATGGGATGCTTTCTCAGTGCACCATCCCCCCCGGCAACGGTACGGTAGATATCGAGAACGTAACGTGCCCTCTTTCCGTCATACACCCACGTCCGTGTCGGCTTGTCCGTTCCCTTGACCAGTTCGGCCGTCAGCAAGACGTCCCGATATGATTCGGGCACCTCGGCAGGCTGGGCCATCGCTCCCACGATGGTGATATTCTTCAAAGCATCCCCCAAGCAAATGGCATCGCGCGTATTCTGAACCGTGGCTCGACGAAGCTGGCCGGTTGCATCATCGATCCAGCCGAATTGGCCGGGGCTTGACATGAGAAGGAGGTCTCCATAGCCGAGACGGGCTAGGAGATTCCGATTACGACCATACAGGATGTACGTCTTGCCGGCACTTTCGATGGAGTCCATGACCGTTTTTTCGGAGAGCCGTGCGATTCGGGTTTGATGGTTTACCTGTGCGCCGGCTTCATCCAGGAGTTTTAGCACTTCATCGTGATGGATCATGATACCCGTATCGCCGAGGATGCTCAGCGTCGCATCATGAATCGCCTGTATTTCCTTTTCCGAGAGAACGCTCACATCGAAGTGGGCCATTAAGGCTTTCCCCTCAACCACAGGTCGATCGGTTTTTGGACACCCTTCGGTCGAAATGGCAGTTCAACCTTCTGCCCAATTGCTGCTGATTGGTAGCCGGCATAGAGCACTTCCTGAATGACTCGCCCGTCTTCACCGGTTGCCTGCGGTTCGTCTTTACCCCGAACACAGCGGGCGAAATGACGCATCTCCTGCGGAAAACCATAGTTCCAGAGCTCCTCGAAAACGGGATAGGTCCACCCCTTCGTCGTGGGTGCCTTTTCTACCGCATAGCCGTAGCCGTATTCGCTGTATGTGGGAAGGGCATTTCCCATAAGTAGATCGCCGTAGCTGACACCGCCCTCACCGTATATTTCAATCCGATCTGCCATGCCCCCCCGGCGTGCCCAGCTGTCCTCAACAACCCCGATTGCCCCGTTTTCAAATTCGAGTATGCAGATCGAGTTGTCTTCACCTCTTGTCTTGTCGCCATGAACATAGGTATTCATATGGCAGTAGACGGTCTTGATCTTCGGTCGGCCCAGAAACCAGTAGCAGAAGGCGATGCCATGGCACCCCATGTCCATGAACACGCCCCCACCAGAACGGCCGACATCCCAGAACCAAGGCGCGTGGGGGCCGAAGTGCTTTTCGGTCTGCTTAACCATGTATACCTTTCCGAAGGCACCCTGATCAGCCATCTCCTTGGCCTTTACATACTTCGGTGTAAAAAATAACTCTTCGGCATACATCAGCAAGACGCCCTTTTTCTTGCACGTTTCGATCATCAACTCCGCCTCTTCCAACGTCATGCACATGGGCTTTTCACAGACGACGTGCTTACCGGCATTGGCGATATCGACAGTCATCTGCGCATGCAGATCATTAGGGGCGGTAATCGTGACCATCTCGATGTCTTTTTCAGAGAGCATCTGGTGGTAGTCTGTAAAAACCCCTGGTATATTGTACTTCTTTGCAAGCTTTGCAGCGTTGCCCGGTGTGGGTGATGCGATAGCGACGACCTCAGCCTCATTAGGCATCATTCTGAACGAATCAGCATGAATATCTGCCGCAAACTGCGATCCAATAATTCCGACCTTTACTCTTCCCCTATTCGACATGGCCAATGTCCCTCCATTTCTTGAAAGAATCAGATTTTTTTCACTTTTCTCTTTGATTCTTTAGGGAATTCTGTACTACCAACATTCGATTTCTTGAAATTCTATCAAAATTCTCATGCACCCGCCCTGTTACTTTCAAGTGGTTAAAAGTGATTATTTTTCGCCGCAGACCTAAGCAAACTAACGCTGACCTTTTGTTCGGCCGACTTGGCCGAACAAAAAATACGATCGCTTCGCGATATAAACCAGCCCGTAAACATCTTGGACTATTGGGTCATAGAATTGATCCTCTGTTAATTGTTATTCCTCCCAATGAAGATGATGAGTTGATGTGTATTTGAGCTGCCCGCAGGGCGAGCGGTTTTTCCCTGGCCAGTGTCGGCCAGGGAAAAGATCTATCCGCGTGTGTCCGCGTGGGTCTGCGGCTAATTGATTCCAAGAGATTTCGGGTCTCGGATTTGGTTGCGGCTTTGCCGCGCTGTGTGCTCTGGGTTTATATCAACAGCGATGAAAAAATGCAATCGCCTTATTAAAAAGGGAAGCAGACTCCCCCGTCGATTGGATCCCTACTGCCTTGTGTTCTGAAGCATTCGGCAGACACAAGCGTCACTGATCCCATCCTAACGCTAGATTCGTCTTTTTTTCCACCGACCCCGTCTAAAGGTTAGGGCCATAAGGATGCCCTGAAGGGTGATGGAGATGGCCATAGCCCACCAGAGCCCGGAGGTTCTGGGGACCGCAAAATGGGGGAGGATCAAAGCCAGGGGAATCATGAGCCCAATGAACGTCAAACCGATGATCAGAGCGGGGGTATGGCTGTCGCCTGCTCCGTTGAAGGACATAGCGCAAATCATGCTCAGTCCCAAGAAAGGATAGCTGAGTGTCACGATCCGGAGATAGGTCCGCCCCATCCCGATTACCCCGGGATCGTCGTTGAAGAGAGCGAACAAGGGCTCTGCAAACAGGAAGAAGCCGGCCCCCGCAAGGGTCATCAGTCCACAGTAAATCCCAGCAGCCAGCCAGGCGCTCTTTTCGGCTCGATCGGGTCTCAGGGCTCCCAGGTTCTGCCCCACGAGAGTCGACGCAGCGCCCCCAATGGCCCAGCCCACCATCATGACCAGAAGGTTGATCCTGAGGCCGATCCCAAGCGCTGCCACGGCCAGTGTTCCGTACAGGGCGACGATTTTGATAAGACCAAGGTGGGCCAGACTCCGGAGTCCCCCTTGAAAGGTCCCGGGGATGGCGATCAGGATCATCCTTTTCATCAGCTCAGGCCTGATGCGAAAATGGTGGAGGTGGACGTGGATCCGGGAGTAGCCCCGAAGGAGAACCCAGAGGCCCAGGACCATTGCGATCCCCTGCCCGATAACCGTGGCATAAGCGGCTCCTCTCACCTCGAGACGGGGGAATACCCAGGGGCCAAAAATCAAGAGTGGGTCGAGGGCGATGTTGAAAACCGTGGCAACCATCAGTATGACCATGGGGGTTTTTGCATCCCCAGCTCCCCGGAGGATGGATCCTGTCAGAAACATGAAGATCAGGGTAAAGGCCCCGGTGAAGACGATCCTGAAGTAGCCCGTGGCCGGTTCCATCATCTCCGGTGAAGCCCCGAGGATCTTCAATACGGGCACACCCAGGAAAAAACCGAAAAGGGCCAGAACGACCGAAACGACTCCCCCAAGAATCAGGGACTGACCCGCCACCCCATTCGCCTGATCGAGATCCTTTGCCCCAAAAAACCTCGACACCATGGCAACCGTGCTGATGGCGATCCCGATGAGCAGAGTCCAGGCCACCATGAGGACCAGTCCACTGACCGCGACCGCCGCGACCGCCGTTGGACCCAGCCTTCCCACAAAGATCATGTCAACGATAGCGAAGGCGTTCTGTAAGACATTGGCAACGATCATGGGAAGGGCAAGAGCCCAGAGGTTTTTCAGGAGGGACCCCCTTGTCAGATCCCGAAAAGGGGCAACCCCAGGACCCGTCTCCACCCCGGTCACGGCTTCGACTTTTTTCTCCTTTGCCTCCACCACAAATCCCTAGACATCCTGAAAGAATCTCTGCGCCCTGTACTGTATCCCACCCCTGTTTTATTTTGCAAGTTCTGATAATGGCCCTGATCTTGCAAGAGCAAGAGGGGCCAAATCCCGATCCGATCCATGGGTCGTATTTCAAAAATTCCGGCAGAATCGGGTTCTTGATTGCTTCTGGGCTTTCTGTTACTCTGGGGTATTGAATCTCAATCCCATTGGAGGAGAAACAGAATGGTTTTGAACCCAGATCACCTCGGGCCACGGGTCCATAGAAGCGACATGGCTGTTTGCAAAACGCAGGCGGATTTGCTGAAAAACACGTCCGGCCTCACCGTAGACAATAGAACGGTCAAAATCACCGATGATGATCAGGCACGTCGTTCGATGGACATGCTGGCCTTTAACGCCGTCGATTTTGGTGAAGGGAAGAGCTCAGCACCCGAAGTCAGGACGCTTTCCCGATATCTGATCGCAGAGACGGGGCGCCAGCTGGGAATCCTTCCGGCATCGGTGTTTCCCTTCTATGTCGCCATGGCACGGAGAGAAATCGGTCGGAATCTCACCGTGGCCGCCATCAACGTGCGGGGGGATGCATACAATACGGCCCGTGCTATGTTTCGGGCGGCTTTGGTCCACCGCGTGGGGGCTGTGATTCTTGAAATCGCTCGCTCAGAAATGGAATACACCCGTCAACCTCCGGCCGAATATGCAGCAGTCATGACTGCCGCCGCCGTGAGGGAGGGGTTCAGAGGGCGCCTCTTTCTCCAGGGCGACCACTTTCAAATCAACGCAAAGAACTACCGGGAAAACCCGGGCCGAGAGGTCGAGGCCCTGGAGAACCTGATCCGTGAGAGCATTGCCGCAGGCTTCGGACAGATTGACATCGATGCCTCAACCCTGGAGCGTAGAGGGGAGAAGGGAATCTCGGTAGAGGAAGCGATCCGTGAGAATGCAGAGCTCACTGCCTCGGTCACGGAGTTCATCCGAAACCTTGAGACTGAACATGAAACACCGTACACCATCTCTCTGGGAGGGGAATCGGGGGAGGTGGGAAAGACCAATACCACGGTGGAAGAGTATCGGGCATTTCAGACGATTTTGAACGACAGACTGGCCCGTCTTGGCATTGATAAAGGAATCAGCAAGATTTCCGTCAACACGGGAACCGCCCACGGCGGGGTACGCCTTCCTGACGGGACGCTCGCCCAGGTCAATATCGACTTCGATACCCTGAAGGCGATCAGTCAAGAGGCCCGCAAAGACGGCCTGGCAGGGGCAGTCCAGCACGGCGCTTCCACCCTGCCCGACGAGGTTTTTCACCGATTTGTGGAATATGAAACCGCCGAGGTCCACCTGGCCACGGGATTTCAGGATATCACCATGGACAACATGCCCGGAGATCTGATCGAGACCCTCTATGACTGGGTCTGGGCAAACTGTGCCAAAGAGAGAAAACCCGATCAAACCGAGATCCAGTTTCTCCTTGCGTGTCGGAAAAAAGCCTGGGGACCCAACAAGGAGATGATCTGGAGGATGGACGAAGGAGCGAGGAGGAGTGCTGCTGAGGCTCTCGAGGCCAAATTCGCCTTTCTCTTTCAGCAGTTGAACCTCGTAGACACCCACGATCTGGTGGAAAGGTTCGTTCCCGAACCGGAACCGGCCTTCCCCACTCCATCGGAAAGATCGACTCCCGGGTTTCAGATCGGGTAACGAATTGGGCCGAGAGGTGAGGCTTTCAATTGCGGGTATCCCCTCTTAACATGCTTTTCGGTAGAAAGAGCGGAGAGAGCAAGGTTCTGATCTTCCACCGTAACGGGCCCTTCCGGAAGAAAACGGCGCACATGGTGGTCTCTCTGGGATATTCTTGTGAACAGGCCGGATCCGAGTCGGTTACCCTGGAACTCCTCAAGAAAAATCAATACCCGATTTGCATTGCAGAGGCCATCCAACCTCAAACAGATACGATCGAGCTGATCAAGCGGCTCAAATCGAGAGACCCTGAAACGGACGTGCTAATGGTCCTAGATCAGGGTCTGGAACATTCGGCGACTGAAATGATGAAGGCAGGATCCAGCGATTTTATCACGCGGCCGGTGAACCTCGATCACCTTGCAGCCAAGCTCTACAAAATCGAGAGAGAGAAAGCTCTCCGGACAGAGTTCTACAGGAAGTCGATCGGTGATGCCCTGACTGGACTCTACAACCGGAGGTACTTTTACTCGAGTCTCGACGAAGAGATCCACAGGGCTGGAAAGAGGAACCGAGATCTCTCGCTTATCATGTTCGATGTGGATGGATTTAAGCAGTTTAATGACAAATATGGTCATCTCAAGGGGGACGCTCTTCTCAGAGTCGTCGGTATCATTATTCAATTGTCTACAAAGGACCACAAGGGTAAAGGATTTCGTTATGGGGGTGATGAATTCACGATCATACTCGCGGATGTCAACGAGGAAAAGGCCACATCCCTCGGTCAGCAAATCAAAAAAACATTCAAGGAGAAGGCACCCGGAGGGCTGAGCCTCAGTATGGGGATCTCCCAATGGGAAAAGGGTCAGGACAGTGAGGCCCTTGTCAGCCGAGCTGACAAAAGAATGTACCAAGCCAAGAAACAGGCAAAAAAACTGCTTGCTTCTCCACTGCAAGTGGAGATAGGCCGCGACAACTACTATATCCGGTGTGTGAACTGTGGCCATCTCGTCCACTGGGCGGCCATTGTCTGTGAAAACTGCCTGGTTGATCCCCGTAGGAGGGAAGCGCCCCTCCGCTCTGGAAACCAGATGGGCCAGACGATTGGGTATGGTTCCGCTCAGGAACGGCGAAAAGGCCCTCGCGTGAAGTTTCAGAAGACGTTTATTTATGATGGGTTTCAGGGTACAATCATCGATATCGGACAGGGTGGCCTTCAGATCAAAACCCAGAGTACCCTTTCCGTGGGGCAGGTGGTGGCGATCGCATTTACCCTTCCTGATCGGCTTATCAGGTTTGTGGGCAGAGTCGTGTATACTCGACTCGCAGCAGATGGAAGCCTCCATGCGGGAATAAACTTCGATCAGATCTCCGAGGGCCATGCTTCTGCGGTAGCTCGCTATATTGGAGGAAAAGTCCCCCTGCAAGAAATGAAGTTGGATAAGGGGTAGGGAAGCTTGCATTTGGCAAGGGCCACTTGTACCGGATCCTAGGGAAGATCTGTGGATTGCGGGTTTCTTTTCAAGGTTTCTCGATTTCTGCCGATGAGAAGGGGATAAGATCTAACCTGTTTCCCTGAACAAGTCTGATTGGGTCTATGTTCTATTCCTTCCTCTTTATCTTTGTGGGGTTGTTTTTTCTCTGCCCTGACCCTGCCTGGGCATGGGGCCCTGCGACCCATCTTCAACTGGGATCGCAGATCCTCAGGGACCTTTCAGGGTTGTCCCCCCTTCTACGGGATCTGATTGGGTCGTTCCCCTATGATTACCTCTATGGATGTATCAGCGCAGACATTATTATCGGAAAGCGATATACGCGATACGAAAACCATTGCCACAACTGGTCTGTCGGTCTTCAGGTTTTAGAATCAGCAAAAACGAGGGCACAGAAGTCTTTTTCTTACGGCTATCTCAGCCACCTGGCGGCTGACACGGTTGCTCACAACTACTTTATTCCCCTTCAAATGATTACCCATTTTCAGGCCAAGGCAATGCACCACCCCTACTGGGAAATCCGGTTCGACCAACTCATCGATCCGGAAGTCTGGAACATCACCCGGGCCATGGCCAAGGAACTCAAGGACACACACAACCCCATCCTCGATCGGGTTCTCACCGATACCCTTCTGTCCTTTCCCGTTAACAAGGGAATCTTTAACGGGCTCCTCCTGCTCTATCAGGCGAGACATTGGCAGAAGATGATCAGTCGTCTCCCCCACCGAATTCCATGGCCCCTCATTCCTGATGAGCCCCAGGAGCTCATGAAGCTCTCCATGGAGTTCATCATGATCCTCCTGAACGAGACCCGGCAGGCCTCGCTGCTTCGATCAGATCCGGCCGGACGGCACAGTCTCAAAGGGGCGAGGAGTTTCCGTCGCCGTCTCTCATCACTCAATCGGCGAGGGCAGCTCAAGGGGGAAAGATTTGAAGCGGTGGTTACCAGCCTGAGATCCAATTTGAGGCGGCAAATCCTTGATGAGACTCCCCCCCTGTTTGCGCCCAAGGGCAGAACTAGAAGAGGTTCAACTGGGTACGATTCTTTTCTGACAACGGCTTTCGAAGACTCACGGTAACCTGCCTGAGATGATCCTCGATTTCCTTAAGAAAGGGGGAGGGTTCCTGGACTCGGGTCCGGCCAAAGAGGGTGCGTCGGTGGGCACGGGTGAGGAATATCTTTTCCCTGCTCCGGGTCAGACCGACATAGAAGAGTCGACGTTCCTCTTCCTCCGGTGAGGGAGGTCGCCCTTCCGGTCTATAGGGCAAGAGATTGGCCTCACATCCGACAATGAACACAACCGGAAATTCGAGCCCTTTGGAGGCGTGCAGGGTCATGAGCGTGACCCTTTCGGCACGGGGATCAAGAGCGTCCAGATCCGATTTCAGAGCCATCTGAGCCAGAAATTCGGCAGTATCCCCTGCCCCTACCTCTGCCTGCCTCATCAGGGCCTTCATGGTTTCTTCTTCGGGGTCAAAACCCAGGGACTCGATAATCTCCGTGACGATCTCGACCAGGGAATTGTCGGCCCTTGCCCCTTCCGGCGCAGTGCCTGATCGATCGCTCTGGGCGTAAGGGATGCCCACCTCTCCTCGACGCTTCACAAGAAGCTCCAGAACCTGTCTGGCCCGTGGGTGTTTTGCCAAAGCCTCCCCACCGATTCGGCGGAAGGGAAGGCCTGACCGTTCAAACGCTTCCTCCAGAACCTCTCCCTGGGAATGAAGGCGATAAAACACAGCAAAATCGGAGAAGCTCCTGATCTCCGGATCCCCTGCCCCATCCACCCTTCCGCTGTCAAGAGAGAAATGGCTCGTGCCCCCCATGAGTTGTTCGATGGTATGAACGATGGACTCAGCTTCGGCCCGGTCTGTCGGATACGCCGCCACGGAGAGAAAACTCTCTCCTGAGATTCCAGACCAGAGGGGATTCTCACGGGGTGGACGGTTTTGGTTGATGAGGCTTGTTGAGGCATTGAGGATCGTTTCAGAGCTCCGGTAGTTCTGCTCGAGGCATACAATCTCTGCTTCTGGATAGTCATTCTTAAACCGGAGGAAGTAGCGGCTGTCCGCCCCTCGAAAGCCATAGATCGCCTGATCGGGGTCTCCAATCACGCACAGGTTGTCCCCATGGGGTGAGAGCAGTCGAACCAACCGGTACTGGGCATGGTTGATATCCTGGTACTCATCGACAAAAACAAAACGGAAAAGCGCCCGGTAATGATCCAAAACCTCCGGTCTGGTCTCCAGGAGTCTCACGGGTAAAGCGATCAGGTCATCGAGATCGACACCTCTCGCCCTTTCAAGAGCATTCTCGTACCGGCGAAAGATTAGGGCGAAATCAGGATTCGACGTCTCGATCGCCTCTGGAGACAGGAGGTTCTGCTTCGCCCTGGAGATCTCTGCCAGCAAGGCAGTTCTTTCCTGGGGATTGACCGGAGAGCCCGAGCTGTTCAAGACCTCCCGAAAAAGACCCTTGGCCTGTGTGTCATCGAAGATCACCATCCTGTCGGACTGGCCACGGGCACGCCTCTCCTCTCTGAGGATTTCATAGCCCAGGCCATGAAAAGTCAGGACCGCAACGGACGTGTTCCTTCCCAGAAGCACAGCAAGTCGTGCTCGCATCTCTTCGGCTGCTTTGTTGGTAAAGGTGATCGCGAGAACCTGCTCAGGTCTGGCGATCCCATGGCGAATCACGTAGGCGATCCGATGGGTGAGGGTGAGGGTCTTGCCAGTCCCAGGGCCAGCAACAACCAGGAGGGGGGTCTTCCCGTGAGTGACGGCTTTCCGCTGCGGGGCATTCAACCCCTGAAGGAGAGGGTCCATTTCCTCATGAATCGCTGTAGCGACACCCCGAGGACTCAGGGGGAGAGGCGCATCATGGATTCGTTCTACCTGGCACCCCGGCCCTCTTCTCGTTATGGAGAGGGGTTTTTCCGGTCGGGGTCTCTCTGAAGAGAACAGATCTGCCTCAAAGGAAATCAGGCTTCCCTGCCCAGACAGGGTTCGCCGTTCTTCTGGGGTAAACAGGGCTATGGATCCGAACTCCCCGTCATAGCCTGCACGAATATGCACTTCCCCCTTCCGCATCCGACGGAGGCCCTCGGCAAGAAGGCCATGGCCCCTGGGCTTCAACTCCTCCAGGGGAAGATCCATAAGGATGGTGAACTCGGGTCCAAATTGCTCCAGAAGGCGTCGGTATTCAGCCTGAACCCCCTTTGTCTGAGCGCCAAGTCCCCGGGCCTGAGCCAAAATCTCGGGAAGGGTCAACAGGCTTCTGAAGGATGGAGCCCCTGGTGGCCGAATCCCCTCATTGCGATCTGCCAGTTCCTCGACCCGGTGCATGACCCCCACGGTGACAGGGCGACCGCACTTCGGACAGCGTCCGTTGTTTTCCAAGGTGTCCCTTGGACTCATTCGCATGTTGCACTTTCGATGGCCGTCGAAATGGTACTTCCCCTCCTCGGGAAAGAATTCGATGGTTCCGAGAAACTTGCGGCAGTCCCTCGATTTCAAAGCATCGAACATCGCATAGTAGGATAGGTCCGTGTCGAAGATATTGGCCTCCCTTCCGAGATTCGAAGGGGAGTGGGCATCGGAATTGGACATCAGGACCCGGTCATCGAGAGCGGACACACGCCAGTTCATGGGGGGGTCGGACGAAAGACCCGTTTCCACCGCAAAAATATGGCGGGAGAGCTCACCAAAGCATTCCTCCAGAGAGTCAAAGCCTGATTTTGAACCAAACAGAGAAAACCAGGGTGTCCAGATGTGGGCCGGCACTAAATGAGCATCAGGGCTCACACGGAGCACCGTCTCCAGCAAGTCCTGGGCATCGAGGCCCAGGATGGGACGGCCATCCGACCGGACGTTACCGATCCGCTCCAGATCCCGGTTGAGCCTTTCCCCTGTTTCGAAATCAGGAACAAAAACGACACTGTGAGTCTTCCGGACTCGACCCCCCTTCTTGTAAATGCAACTGATCTCCACCGACAGCATGAACCGGACCGGTGCCCGGCATGGGGGCGGCACGCTTGGATCGGTCTGGGCGGCAAACTCGGGTTTCAGGCTGAAAAGCCCAGGCTCTGCCTCCTGGAGTTTCTCCCTGAGCTCCGAAAACCACTGGGGATGGGTGAAGTCACCGGTCCCCAGAACCCTGATGCCTTTGAGTTGGGCCCAGAGGCCGAGATGCTCCAGGTTGAGGGTCCTCGAAGTGGCTCGAGAGAGGTAGGAATGGATGTGCAAATCGGCGATAAACATGGCAAGGCTGCCCAGTCTGAGTTGACGGGAATTTATCAGGAAGAGAAGAATTTGTCAATATATTGTTTTCCTGAAGACCCGAAATACAACATGTTGTTGTGTCCAAGGTTCTCAAAATCGATCGCAGGATTGGGATCATCGGGACATCTTGGATCTCCTCCAGGCCAGACCGCTTTACCCTGTAACGTAGATCGGGCTAGTCCAGGCCATATGGCCATCCTCCTGGTGGACGCAGACATAGATTGGATTGTCACCCTTGCGCAGCTTGGAAAAAAGAATTTCAAAGGTAAAAGCCGTCGATTCCTGATGGTCAGGCAACCGGTAGATCTCGATCTGTTTGTGTAGACCCCCGTATCTCCTGACCTTCGGTACGAGCCCGATCGATTTGACCGGACACCTGGCTGTCCCCTGCACCGTCTCGACTTCAAGGGTTCCGGCGTTCCGCCGTTCCAGTTCCAGGATGGTGCCAGCGACGCCGCCGGTTGTCACGGACTTCCATTTCAGGCAATTCGATCTCGCTCGTTGCAACGGCTTCGTTAGGTTCCAAAAGTTGATGGGAACAAAGGATAGGATGCGGTTGCCTCGGACACGCAGCATTCCATCCCACTCGGCCATACGCGCCCTTCCCCTCACCTCAGCGCCGGACCAGACGACCTTAATGCGCCGGCCGAGGTCCTCCCTACCGAAAGGACGCAGGGTGCGGATCTTATCGAGACCGTTGCGTACCTCCACCCGGTCGATCGGAGCCGTGCCGAGGATCCGACCCTTCAGCGTTACCCTCCCCTCTCCCCCGTCGATCGTGTCACCCATGATGGCGGTTCGGCCCGTTGCCGTTCTCACCCGGATATCCAAGAGAGCGCGATGACCCGTTGTCGCATAGAAGTGCCGGGCCCTCATGGCGGCGTGAACGCTTTCCCGGTCGAGGCGCTCAGCCAAGACACAGGTGAGCCCCCCAAAGGACCCAAACTCGCCAGCCCCTGGATACGACGCACCTGGGCGGGTTTTATGTCCGTCAGAGTTGGCGCAGATTCCAATGCGGTAGCCCCTGCGCAAGGCCTCCTCCACGAGCCATTCGAAGGTCCCCCAGGCGGAGTGGACTTCCACGGCCACCTCCACCTCCTCGTCGTGCATATCCAGGTCGGCGTACCGCCCGCCCACGTGGGCAAAGACAAAAGGGGCTGGCCCGTTGAGGTTGCGAAACAGATCCCCAGCTGTCGGTGAGTCCTTGTACTTCGATGCGGCGCCAGGCAAGAGCTCACGGGAACTCCGGGTGATCACACCACCCTCAGACTTGTAATAGACATTGCGGTCACCGCCGAGAGGGGTGTTCCCACTCCACTCATATCCAGGAAATGTAACAAATGTGTCAGGTTCGTAGAATCGTCGCGTCATGGCGTTGACCTTGTCCCAGAACGCATCCGTCACTTGGAAGTCATTGCCCTGGTGGGCACAGATTTGGAGCAAGCCATAGTCACGGGCGAACTCGAAGTAGTCCTCGATGGTATTGCTACCGATCGTCTCCTCAGTCTGGCCGTGTAAGTCCGCCCAGTAGGGGTGGAGAGACGGGGGGGCCGAGATCACGTCGATGGGGTTGCTCCGCGCTGAAAAAGTGGTTTTCGGGTCCTTCGCCGTCACCGTCTGGACACCGGGTGTGGAAAAGCCAGCGTGCTCGAACCGCCTGGGCTTGCCTGTGGGATTACCCCAACGGTCTTCTGGTCTGAGGAAGTACGCAAAGGGCTTCCGGATTTCGATCTGGGAGGGAGCGATGCACACCGCCCGCGCTGGGGTTCCCGCAACAATGGGAATCTCGGGCGATTTGGGCAGTTCCTTGAACTGATAGGTGGCGACCGGGTCCACCCATGTCTTGAACTCAAACGTGTGTTCCCGAAAGGTCTGGACCTGCCAGCCAGGGGAGCCCCCCGAGGGATCACCAAAGACCACCACGACCTTCTCCCCCCGGTCGACGTACCCTCCGGTAATCTGGATAAAGAGCGCACGGCTCCACGGCCGGGTGTGGCCCTTCTTATCCCAGCGCGGCACCAGACGGCAGCGGCCCGTTGTGTGGAGGGAGCAGTAGTCTGGGGCAGAAGGGTCTGTGAACTGGGGCCTGCCGAAATCACCCACACTGCGGAAGACGATCTTCAAGTAACCCGAGTCGTCGATGGGGTGGCCGGCTGTATAGGTATAGGTGACTGTGGCATATGAACCCGCCACAAGGGGCGTGCTCGGAGAAATCGTGGCCCTGCCTAACTCGATATCTGTCACCTGGTCCTCCTTTCACGCACGTTATCGTGCCTACATATCAGAAAAACAGGAGATTCTCAATATTCTTTTTGAGGGATGCTAATCATCCCACCTTCATGTCTCTTCTTCGCCCTGCCAAACCGCTCATACAGTCCTGGAGTTTCCTCAGAAATAACTGATCGCATTATGCAACTGATTGAAATTATGTTGAATATCTGATTAGAAGAGTAGCCAAACCTCTTTTTGTATTTCCCAAGGGTTTTTTGATCAATCTAAGGCTCGCTTATGGCGATTGAGTGTTTGCGTGCGAATTCGTGCGCGAAACTCGCCATCGGG
>CAYGBW010000124.1:0-12005 GCA_964348185.1 uncultured Thermodesulfobacteriota bacterium
TTCCACGTCTCGACGGTTTCTTCTCACATCCCTTAGGAACCTCCTGAAACGGGAATCTGGGAAAAGCCGGTTCAGGTCCCTCTTCTCCTCTGAGAAGAGCCCGTTCAGATCGATGGGCATCTCATCTGGGACCTGTTCCTCGGGTCTTTTCAGGTCAGGATTCCTCTCCTCATCCATCGCTTCTCTCCTTTCCATTCCTCCATCGGTCTATATAGGATAACCATTTCGATTTGTCAACATGCCGGGACCCGGACATGCGCCAGTCCGGAAACCTCAGGGGCGATCCCCTAGGTGGACGTCTTCAAGAGCACTATGCTGTTCCGGGGGGTTAGAGCCTCTCCACGACCCCAGAAGGGTGGCTCAAACCGATCCTTGAGCAAAGCAAAGGAACCCTGACTTCCTTCGAGGACCGACCGTGAATGAAGTGCAGGGTCTCCATGCCCCTCATGTCAAAATACTCCCACCCTCATCGACGCGTGCACCGTACATCCCTCCTCCATGAAGACACACCGCCCCCCCCCGCTTAAGCCCCGGGGCACCGGGTTAACTCTGATGTCTATTTTATCAAAAAAACAGGAAGAAAGTTCTAGGACAGGTTCAACATGACGGGGAAAGGGAGTCCTTATGTTAGGAGACTGGATAGGGAGCAGGGGAGTTATCCCCTAGGTGGATTGATGGGAGTTTTTTTCCCATTTCACAATTCGGGGTAGAGTTATCTGACCTTTCGATCTATCGGGTGTCTGATTTTGGGATCGGCCAAGGCGGAAACCTTTGAGAATCAAGATCCCAAAAGGGACACGCGGGGGTACGTGAGAGAAGACCTTCTCCTTACCGCCTTTGACAGGACGCTTTATGGGCTTTCACCCCCCTCCAGTTTCGAGGCGTATATATCCAGTATTGCCAGGCAGACGGTCACCACCAGAGGACCAGCCACGAGTCCCAAGAACCCAAAAGCCTTCAACCCCCCCAATACCGCAAAGAATAGGATCATGGTATGGAGTTTTGTCCGCCCACTAATCAGCATCGGTCTTAAGAAGTTGTCTGACAAGCCCACCACGAAGACGCCCCAAATCACCAGGATAATGGCCTTTACAAAATGCTGCCCATGGACTGCCAAAATGATCGCCGCAGGAATCCAAACAAGGAAGGGTCCAAACACCGGCACAAAGGCCAGGAGCGCCATGACAAATCCCCAAAAGACCGGTGAAGGGAGGCCCAGAATCCAAAAAGCAAAGCCTCCAAGCAATCCCTGAATCATTGATACAAGAACACCTCCAAAGATTGTGGCGTGAATCATCTCCTCGATCCGCCCAAACAAGAGGTCCTTTTCCCGGGGGGTTAAAGGGATGAGGCCCTTGACTCCCTCCACAAGGCGTTCTCCATCGCGAAACAGATAAAACATCGATACAGCCATAAGGAGAAAACTAAAGAGAAACTGAGAAAATCCCAAAACAAACTTTGTAGACTGATTGAGGACAAAGGTGCTAAGACGTCTAAGGTTCTGCAGGATGAGGTCCTGAATATTGAGCTGGGATAGATTCAGCCATGGATCCAAACGGCCAAGGAGGTCAGCAACCCAAGGAATTTCCCGCCATTTGAGGAGGAACTGAAAATCTCCCGCCCTCACGCCCCTTTCGAAGAACCTGTATATCTCAACAACCTCTTTGCCAAGAAAGAAGAGGAGTAGAACCCCTGGAAGCACAATAATCAGAATGGTAAGAATCGTTGCCACAATAGAGGCCAGGGAGCCTCGGTTTCTCAGCCAGCGGTTCAACCTTTCATAGGCCGGATAGAATACCAGGGTGAGGATAAAAGCCCACACAATGGAAACCACATAAGGCGAAAAAACGACATAGAAGAAATAGAAAGACACCCCGATGATAGCCAGCATGAGGAGGGCAAAAAAACTCTCCTTCTTCATAATTACCTCGACTTGCTCTCATATGGTCCTTTGATCAGCCGTCTACCCTTGCACAGATATCTGCGGATCTAGAAATCAGAAGATGGAGGACATGGAATCTGCGATAGAAGAACTGCGATGGGGGATGTGAGATAGGATTTGAGATGTGCGATTTGGGATCCCACAGCACACAACTCACCCCTCAATTCTCCCTCCTCGCATCTCATATCCCAAATCAGACAGAGGTCTCCTACCGCTTTAGTTGGTGCAACTCCCTTGTAACTTCCTCTCGTGCTTGGGGATCCTGCCCTGACAATTCAAGGGCCCTTTCGAAATGAAAACGGGCATATTTTTCCTTCCCCCTTTTTTTGAAATAGAATCCGTAATAGAGGTGAGAACGTCCCACCTCCCCCTTTTCCTTGTATGCTGAACCTAGGTTCCGATCGAGTTCTGGAAGGTCAGGGTTCAACTCTCTGGCCTTCAGATAGCTTTCAATGGCCAGGTCTAGCCTTTTCTGAGCTTGGTAGCCCTGGGCGAGATATTGCAAGGCCTCTGCATCGTTTTCCGAGAGAAGAAGGGACCGTTCCAGGGCTCTTACCCCTTCGTTGATTCTTCCAATACGGATAAAAGCAAGGCCCAATTCCTTGAGCATTCGAGAGTCACCTGGGTTCAGCGTATGGACTCTTTTCAGATCCTCGATCGATTCCTTCACCCTGCCCATCTCCTTTTCCGCCAGAGCTCTCCCAAACAGGGCATACCCATCATCGGGTCTCAGCTTAAGGAGATTGTCAAAATGGTTCAGCGACTCAAGAGGCCCCCTTTCGTCGATAAATAGCCTGAGGTGAGTGTGCCTGAGGCCATCCGAAAGTCTCGACAACGGTATCGAATCGGGGGGCCCCCCGATCAGGGTTTCGAGGTAACTGATTCTTGTCGGAACCCCAGGATGGGTGACCAGATAAGAGGGAAAAGCCCTGCCGAGATGGGTTTTTCTATGGATCTTTCGGAGGAAAGTGACCATGGCCCACCCGTCATAACCCGCTTTAATCATATAGGCCAGTCCCAGACGATCGGCTTCACTCTCATTTTCCCGCGTGTACTCGAGCTTTTTCGCTTCGCCCAGAGCCAGAGAGCCAGTCATGATGGCGCCCCCTTCACTCCCCCCAACAAGTATCCCTGCCAATATACCAGCGAGGGTGGCGATGCTCATCCGTTGTGACGCTTCAATATTCTGTGCGATGTGACGCCTCACCACATGGGCCAATTCGTGGCCCATGACTCCCACCAGTTCGTCGTCGCTTTCCACGAGTCCAATGAGGCCACTTGTGAGAAAAATCTTGCCCCCGGGGATGGCAAAGGCATTTGGCTCGGGTTCTCGTAGGATAAAAAAACGAATCGGGAATTGACTCGCATCGGCATTGGCAATGAGGTTTCTCCCCAAACCGTTGACATACTCCTGAATAGAGGGTACCTGAATGATTTCCATCCGCCTCTGAATCTCTTCAAAGACCTTTTCACCGAGATCCCTCTCCTTCTCAACAGAAAAGGGAAATACTTCACCCCAGGTTATTCGGTTCTGTCTCACAGGATCTCCCAGGGAAAGGCAGAGAAATCCTGTGACAGTGACCAGTAGTATTGATAAACCCGTCTTCATGGTATTCTCCAACCCCTTTGTCCGGGGGTAGAATCCCTTTCCCAAGCAAATCGGCCCACGTTCCCCGCGGCTTGACAGAGGAAGGTTACCACAGAATGAGACGATGATAAAGGCCGAGAACTACCCCTGAAGGGGTTTGACATTCCAGACCGTTTACAATATTCTCTCACTAGTCGTCACTGAAAAATGTCCCTGGAGCGAACATTACGGAGTTTTTGGGGCTACCCGTCTCGGCGAAGAGCCTGTCCTGAGCTTGCCGAAGGAGAGTTTCCCCGAAGGGGGGAGATACTGCTGTCTGAGGTCGCTAGGCCGAGTTCGGAAGATCGAACGACCGAGCCTTAGAAGGGGTCAAAGACTCTATACAGAGAGGGTCGGGGGCGTTTTTCAGTGACGACCAACTGTATTCTCCACAAAGGGGGGGGGCCATGACCGAAGTGATCGAGCTGGAAGAAAAGAAAAAAGAGAAACGGAAGAGAATGGATCAGGAAAAGGCCAAGAAGGCCCTGGCCCTTTTGAAAATCCTTGAATGCGCGTCATGCCACATTAAGTGCGCGCGGTGCGGCACGCGGTTAGAAGTGAGCCAGGTACAATCCCTGATCTCTGACATCCCCTATCGGTTTTGCGACTGCTGCCGGGAGGAATTCAGTGAGTTCCAAAAAAGAGTGAAGAGGGGTGGGCGCAACGAGATTTACTGGTACAACGACGAATGGTTCGATATGTGGGAGGCCTGGACGGACTATCAAGACGCTGTCAAACGTTTCCTGTCCTCCAAGGAGGTCGTGCGGCTTCAATATGAATTGAGAAGAGGCTAAATGCTCAACCGATCTCAGTGTACAGCTGCTCGTCTTGGACCGGTTTGGATCCACGGGTTGTCAGTTCGTCTGATTCCAAGCTGGGTTCCCACTCACTTGCTCGGTCACTGTAGAACTGACCGTTTGGCAACTGAACCTTACAGAAATAGGACCGATCGTCTTCCAAGTCCCCATCAGGCATCCTCACCACCTTCACGACTATTCCCGAAATGAACTTCAAGCCCCGGTGCCGCACTCGGTCTCCCTCTGTGAATCGCATAAATGCCCCCGCCTCAGGCGATGAAATTTTTCATTGGGCCGATGCAAAAACTTCATACTTGCCGCAATTCATTCCGAATGGATCGCTCATGAATCTTGTAACTCTCTGATTTCCAAGTCTTGTTGAGAGGTCAGCGATTCTTCTCCTGCCACTAGGGGGGAAGTGAAAGCAATTAATATGCCATCCCCACGGAAAAACGATGTCTCCTCGTGCAGGCACGGTACCGCAGGTGAGGTGCATTGAAAGAAAGAATCGATGCTGGAGGAGGTGGCTTCGATTTCCCTCTGGAGGGGATCGGAGTCGATGGAGCGTTTACGATTTCGGATTTTGGGTTTTAGATTTTGGATTCTGGAGTGAAGGAACGTTCGGTCATCCAGGACCCAATATTCAGCCTCTAACCTCAAGGGGAGCGCTCCTCAAGTTCGCTGGAGCGTGACGATCCGCAAACGGAGCAAAGCGACACTCCTGTACCTCAGCATTCCAAGGGCAGTTAGCCGCCGATCTCTGTCCCCGTCCGGAGAACGGGGTTTGCATGTTTGAATTGGTTTAAGCAGGAAGGGAGAACGTGCAGGATCAAACCCGGAGTTTCTGATTGCAAATGTTACAGTACTCGACGCCAGGATCGTTAGGAAATCCACAGCTCTGGCATGTTCTCTGACGGGTTTTGCTGTGACTTAAACGAGAACCGCACCGGTTGCAATAGATTGAATCCGACGGATTCTGCTGGTTACATTTTGAACATAGAAGGTCCGAGAGCAGCCGATTGCCACATTTCTTACAGAAATTGGCCGTCTCGAGATTCACTACACCGCATTTCTTGCACTTCATGGCATCTCCTCTGGTCCTATCCACTCTGGCGAAGGGTATGACCTTACGAACAGCTCCCGATTTCTGCTGATTCCACCGACACGAGGGCTCCTCTCATCCAGCCTGCCTTGGGGGGAACCAAAGTCTGGGGCCCCTCTATTGAAGGCCCTCCCTCGCTCTTTGCAGGGCGTTTTCCAGGTCCATTATCTTTCCAAGGGCGTTCTCTTTCTCTCGAATTACCCTCTCCTGCTCCACGGCAAGCGTCTCAACCCTATCTTTGAGGTCTCCGATTTTCTTCTTCAAGTCCTGAATTTCAGCCTCTCGGTTTTCCAACTTCATGGTTAGAAGTTGAATCGACCTGGAAGACTTCTCCAGCTGATCGGTCAGACTTTCGATCCTTTCTGATTTTGCCATGCTCTCCTGGCTGAGCCTGTCGATGGTCTCGCCCATTTGAGCCAGTTCCAGTTTGACACCTTGAGATTCCTGTTCCTTCTATAACAGCTTGGCGGTGAGATTCTTCGTGGTCTTATCCTTGGAGAGGGCCTCCTTTCGGAGGCCAGAGATCCCCTTTTCTTTCCGCGTAACTAGCCGATTGAGGTTCTTGATCTTTTCTTCAAGCCCTTGGATCTCACGTTTCTTTGCCTCCAATTCCTTCTGCTTTTCTTGGAGATCACGTTCAGATTCCTGGGTCTGTTTCGCTTTCTCGTCGAGATGGCCCCGGAGGTTAAGTACCTCCCCTTTGAGCTCAGCAATGGGTCCCCGGTACAGTTGATATATCATGACCAGGCTGACCAGAAAAAGAATGATGAAAATAATCGTGATATGCACGCTTTTCATGCGAAACCCTCGGATTTCACGGCCCTCAGCCCCTTTTTCTATCAAACGTCCCTAGGTTACTAGAAATCTCCGAGTATTTCAATGTCTCTTTGTGGTGATCTCTCCTCGCACCCGTCTCTGGGACGGGACCTCAAGGATCTTCACAAGCTCATCCCTGGAGAAATACGGACCAGGCTCTTGACCGCGGGAAGTAATCAGCTTCACCGACGGCACTCCCTGATTGACGTGTCCAATTCGGGTCATGGTGACGCCTTCACGAGTTGCTCGCTCGAGAATATTTTCAGCCTCCAAGGGAGGTGCAGTAATGAGAAGCGCCCCCGAGGCAATCACACCCAAAGGATCAAGGCCAAAAGCATCACAGATGATCCGGGATTCCTCGAAGAGAGGGATCTGTGCCTTATCCACCACGATTTCAACTTTCGCCGCAATGGCTATCTCATGGAGGCCATTGGCGAGTCCTCCCTCGGTGACATCGTGCATGGAATGAACACGGCGACCTTCGCAGGCCATTTTGGCTTCCCGGAGTACACTAATTCCCGGATCGTGGAGAAAATTCTTCGCTCGCCTGATCAGTTGTCGAGGAATTCCCAGGGAAACCAGTTCCTCTTCCTTCTCTCGGGCAATGATCGATGTACCCTCAATACAGATTCCCTTACTGAGGAGAACCTCATCCCCGGCCTTTGCGCCATCCGTCGTGACGAGCTCTTCTTTTCTTACCTCCCCCATCATTTGGCCAACGAGGATTGGACGGTCGAGCCCATGGGTGATTTCCGTGTGACCTCCAATGAGTGAGATTCCGAATTCCCTGCAGGCCTTATGGATCTGTCGGAAAATACGATCGACCAAAGCTCTGTCAGTCCCTTTTTCCGGCAGAAGAATACTTGCGGTGAACCATCTTGGCTGGGCTCCTGTGGTCGCGATATCGTTCGCATTTACGACGACACTATAGTAGCCAATCTCATCCGTTGCAAAGGTTATGGGATCAGTCGTCACAACGAGGGCTTTGTCTCCCATGTCTATCGCCGCCGTATCCTCCCCGATTCGAGGACCCACAAGCACCCTATCCTCACTCTGAGCGTATCGCCGAAGGAGTCTGCCGAGAATCTGTATGTCGAGTTTTCCGGGTTGGAAAAGACGGTATTCCACAGGTGTCTCCTCTTAGAGAATGTAATCCAAGACCTCTGTCGCATCTTTCAGAACATAATCGGCTCCTGCTTCCCGGAACTGCCGGGGTGTCGTGCGTCCCGTCAGGACCCCAGCAGTCTTCATCCCCACCCGCCTCCCAGCCTCAATATCGAGGATGTGGTCTCCCACCATGAGGCAGCGTCTCGGCTCCTCTACCGCCATCCTTTTCAAAGCGAGCGTCAGATGGGCCGGGTGAGGTTTAACTTGGCCAACACAATCCCTGGGGATGAAAACATCACACATCTGCTCAATCTGAGGGAAGGAAATCCGGACGGCCTTATTGCAGTTCCGTGTGATGATTCCGACCTTGAGTCCACGGTCTTTCAAAGTACACAGAATTTCAACGACCCCCGTGAGGATCTTCCCTCTTCGGGCAGCCTCCACCTCTTGCTCGGTCACGACCTCAATCGCCTCCCGATAGAGAGATCGACTTGCTCTGGGATCCTTTAGCGATAGAACGCGGACCGCTTCATCGATTTTTTCCAGGATGTAAAGCCCCTTGAAATTGCTGCTGTCTAATCCGTAGGCGCCAACAAGCCTGTCCACACCTCTTCTGATGGCATCGAAATCGATGTTCAGATGGACCAGAGTCCCGTCGTAATCAAAAATCACTCCCTTGATTTCCATGGCTTCGCCCGTGCTCAATATTCCAGAAAGATTAGACCAAATCCGGTGTGACATCAAGTCGATTTTTGAGGGTTGAAACGCCCTGGCATTCTTGGACTCTGAAAGAGATGGAGATTTCCTGACGGTTCTCGGGTGTAAAGGCAAATCTGAAAGAACCCCGAGCCGAGTTCCGTGGAGAAAAATGTTGCTTTTTCTCTGAGTCTTGCTAAGATGGAAGACGTCTCAAACGTGAATCGGGTCCTCTCATCATCGGAGTTCAGATATCCCTTCTCCCAAGGATCAGTTTTTTACCTAATTCTGAGAACTCACTTGAAGTGGGCCAGAGATGCCAAGACCAAACCTTCCCGAGCTGAAACACATCTTTCGAAATGCTCCGATTCTCCTCTGTGGAATTGCCCGTGATGGAACCACCATCTTTGCCAATCCCTATGTAGAACGGGTCACGGGATACTCTTCCAGAGATCTCCTGGGCAAAAACTGGTGGAAAACTCTCTATCCGGGGAAACCGTATTCCCAAGTTATCCGCCTCATGAAGGAGGTTGAAAAGGGTGAGATCAGAGACTACGTCATGACCCTCACGACCAAAACCAGGCAGGAACGCCGCGTCTCCTGGAGTTCTGTAAATATGTATGACAGCAAAGGCCGGTTCGGCATGATCATTTATTTCGGCCTTGAAGTGGCTGACAGCATGGTGGCGGGGCAGAGTGTTGATCAGGAGAAGGCCAATCTATATAATATCTTGACCGCCCTTGGAGCGTGTCTTATTCTCCTCGACAAGGACATGAGAATCCTATGGGTGAACAAACGCTATGCCGAGTGGTTTGGCGATATCGAGAGTATAAGGGGCAAGTATTGTTCCTCTCTGTTCCATCGGAGAGATCAGTTATGCATGGATTGCCCTTCGGTGGAAACGAGTAGAACCGGATCTCCCTCTAGCTGTGAGCGGAGGGCTTTCACCCGGGAGGGGCAAGAGAAGTTCTTTCGCCTCTTCACCACACCCATCAGGGATGACCAGGGCGAGATCATCAATAACCTGATGCTCGGCATCGATATCACTGAGCAGAAAGAATTGGAAAAAAGACTCTTACAGACCGAACGCCTGGCCACGATCGGTGAAATCGCCACGGTCATGGCCCATGAAATCCGCAACCCTCTGACACCGATCGGTGGATTCGCCAGGTATCTGAAAAAGAGGATTCCCCATGACCCTTTGCTCCAGAAATCGGTGGATGCTATCATCAAGGAAGTTAGTCGGTTGGAGCGCATGGTCGATGGCATCGAAGATTTCGCTCGGACTTCGAATATCAAATATGAGAAAGGTGACCTCAATAGACTCGTGGACAGAAGCCTCGCCTTTCTCTCTTCAGAAATCGAAGCTCATAAAACCATCACCAATGCAAATCTGGCAAATGACCTTCCTCTGGTTCCAATGGATTCTGATCTCATCGGCAGGGTATTGGTTCACCTTTTGCGGAACTCGATCCAGGCCATGCCTGAAGGGGGTCACCTGACCGTCTCAACGTCAAGAAAGGGACAGTTTGCGGAGGTCAGAGTTACAGACACGGGACCGGGAATCGAAAAGGATGATTTGGATGAGATCTTCCAGGCCTTTTTCAGCAAGAGCGGCGGCCTGGGACTCGGTCTAACCATCTCGTCCCGAATCGTTCGAGACCATGGTGGAAGAATCAGCGTGGAAGGATCTAGGGGCCAGGGGGCGGTTTTCATCGTTGAACTCCCTTTGGCAATGGTCGACTTCCCTCTCAACAAACCGGCTCCATACGGCCCTTCGATCCCAAAAAATTAGAACACTCGGTCTGGGATCTCGTGACCGGGGGAATTCTTTTGCCCTTGTGCCCCATTTTCGGGGATGAACAACCCACGCCCAGAGGACGAGGTGTGACAGGTTACAATCAAAATGGGAGTGCGGTTCAACCATGGGATCGGTCTTTGAAGTCATCAAGAAGCGTCGAAGTGTCCGAAGGTTTGGTCAACGAGAGGTCGAGAATGAAAAACTCAACGTGATTCTGGAGGCGGCTCGATTGGCTCCCTCGTCCGAAAACTCCCAGACCTGGCATTTTATCGTGGTAAGACGGAGAGAGACCATCCAACGCTTGGCCGAGGCCGTACCCATCGGACCCAAGGCCATCAACAGATGGATCAAAACCGCTCCCCTCCTAATCGCTGCGTGTGCCAGGCCAGACCCCATTCTTCACCGGATGGGCCAGATTGTCGATAAGGACTACCATCGGGTCGACGTTGCTATCGCGGTGGAACACATGGTCCTCACGGCTACGGACTTAGGGATTGACAGCTGTATCGTCGGGTGGTTCAGCCGGAGAAAGGCCAGGAGAATCCTAGAGCTCCCTCTCTCCATGGAGGTGGTCCTCCTTCTGGCCCTTGGCTACGGCAGTGAGAAACAGAGAGGGTCTGAAAGGCCACGCAAGAGATTGGAGGATATTGTTTCCTTTGAAAGCTATCAGACAGCGGGCAGGGGTAAAGAGTCGAACTGTTTCTACCCTAAGCATTCAGGGGGAAATTCTGAGAATTCCTCCCAAAGTCCTGGATCCAAAAAAAGAACTTAGGCGTTTTTGACCATCATCCCATGATTCCAAAATTCCATCATTCCATGGAGGTGGCAGAATGAGTCGACATGAAAAGCTTCATGATTTCAATCGATTGTAGAACTTCCAAGACGTTGGCTGAGGCCGGAAGGGCAAACACCATCGGAAAAAAGGAAGGAGTGGCTGTGACTGAGATGATCGACTTTTCGGAGTGGAAGAAACTGGACATTCGTGTGGGAGAAATCAAGGCTGCCGAGGACCACCCCAATGCCGACAAGCTCATCATCCTGCGCGTTGATGTAGGGGAGGAGAGGCAACTGGTGGCTGGTTTGAAAGGCTATTATCACCGTGAAGAACTGGTGGGGAAGAAAGTCGTTGTTTTTGTCAACTTAAAGCCGGTCAACCTCCGCGGCGTGCAAAGCCAAGGAATGGTCCTGGCCGCGGTTGATACGACAGAGGATACGGTCTCTCTTCTCACCGTTGATCGCGATGCACGAAACGGGGCCAAGATCGAATGACCCGACTTCCGCCCCGTCGCGCGTGATCACCCCTTGTCTTGATGGGGGGGAGTACCTGGCTGAGGACCGGGTCTTTTGGTCTTCCCATACCGAATTCTTCCGACCACATAGACAACAAACCCGAGGAGGGCCAGGATCTTGCCCATATCCGTCACAGTCGCCGGTCCCCTTCCGTGATAAGACACGAGCATCACTGAAGCCCCCCCGATCACGAGGGCCGCTCCCACGTAAATCAGATTCACGCTATCATCTCCCCTTTGAGGTTATTCAAGTGACGACCCTTTTGTTGAAGGCTTAGACCCATTTTACCTCAAACGAACTCGCCTTGCTACCTTCCGTTCAACCCCGCTGCAGAGAATTCTTGGCCTCCTGCCTCAAGCCCGCCGCAGGCAGACACTCCTCTAACCTCCGTTTGCGCCGGGAACGATCACAATCGGTCCGGAGGGGAAAATCCGCTCCTTGGACTTCGGGGATTTGGGATTGGGGATTTTAGATTTTGGCGTGTGGATTCTGGATTGAAAGAACGTCCTAACATCCGGTCCCAATGTCCACTACCCTGCACCCAATATTGAGCCTCCATCCTTAAGGGGAGCGCCCCTCAGGTCCCGCTGGAACGGGACGATCCCCAACCGGAGGGAAGCTCCTATACTCCAAGGATAGCTAGTCGTCACTGAAAAATGTCCCTGGAGCGAACATTACGGAGTTTTTGGGGCTACCCGTCTTGGCGAGGGGAGTGTCCCCGAAGGGGCGAGATTCCGCTGTCTGAGGCCGCTAGGCCGAGTTCGGAAGATCGAACGACCGAGCCTTAGAACGGGTCAAAAACTCTGTACAGAGAGGGTCGGGGGCGT
>CAYGBW010000125.1:0-13614 GCA_964348185.1 uncultured Thermodesulfobacteriota bacterium
CGGCGATAGGTGAGGAACTCCTTGGATCTGAAATCAAGGGCTGTCCCGTACAGGCAATCCTCGCCGAACAGCCCGTTGAGATGGAAAGGGAACTCTACCTCGCCTATCTGATTGACAGAGGGGCCAATCTGCCTGTCGTTATGGCGAGTGTCTCGGGAGGAATCGACATTGAGGAAGTGGCCAGGCAGACCCCTGATAGGATTATCAAAAGGGCCGTGGACCCCATTTTGGGGGTTCAGGAACATGAAATTCGATTTCTTGCGAAGCTCCTCGAGATCGACACGGTGAGGGCGTTTCAGGCTCTCCTTCAAGGGATGGTCAAAATCTTCAATGATCTGGACGCAACCCTTGTTGAGATAAACCCCCTTGCCGTCACAGGGGATGGTCTCGTCGCTGTGGATGCAAAGATTCTTCTGGATGATAAGGCCGCTTTCCGACACGAGGAGCGCTTCGCTTCTCTGCGAGAGGTCCAGAGGCGGTTGGACCGCCGCCCCAAGAGACAAGAAGAACGACTCGCTGAAGAGATGGGAGTTACGTACGTGCCACTGAAGGGAGACATCGGCATCATTGCTGACGGGGCTGGGACCGGCATGCTCACGGTCGATCTCGTCCACGAGGCCGGCGGTCGGCCTGCAGACTTCTGCGAAATGGGAGGGCTTTCCAATGCTGGGACGATGCAAAAAACCATAGAGCTCGTGCTCACCAATCCCCAGGTCAACGTGCTCCTCATCAGCCTGATCGGCGGGCTCACACGGATGGATGAGATGGCCGATGGGATCCTCCAGTATTTGAATGGAACGGGCCGGCGGGTACCGATGGTGATCAGGATGTGTGGGACGAAAGCCGACGTTGGAAAGGAGAGGCTTTCGAAGGTGGGAATCGAGACGTCTGAGGATCTGACGGAAACCGTTCACAGGGCGGTGGCGCAGGCCAAAGGATCGTGAAATGGCGATTCTGATCGATGAAAACACCCGGGTTTTGGTCCAGGGCATCACGGGCAACGTGGGGTCCTTCCAAACGCAAATCATGAAGGCCTACGGCACGAAGATCGTGGCAGGGGTAACGCCGGGAAAGGGGGGGACAGAAATACACGGCGTCCCCGTATACGATTTCGTCGAGGAAGCTGCCCGAGAACACGACTTCAATGCTGCGATCTGTTTCGTGCCTGCACGGTTTGCCAAGCATGCGGCCATAGAAGTCATCAGCAGGGGGGTACAGTTACTCGTGCTGACAACCGAGGGGATCCCGGATCGGGACGTTCTCTCTGTGATTCACTATGGGAGGATCAAGGGGACGGTCATCCTCGGGCCAGACACTCCAGGGTTGATCTCACCGGGAAAGTGCAAGCTTGGCGTCCATCCCCACGCCCTGTTCATGAAAGGCCCGGTGGGCATCCTGTCAAAAAGCGGATCCCTTTCCTACGAGGTTGCCAGGGTATTGACCGCAAGGGGCATCGGCCAGTCAACGGTCGTTGGCATCGGGGGAGGCCCGATCTGGGGACTGTCCCAGGAATCGGTATTGAGGCAGTTCGAGGAGGACCCCGAAACCAAAGTTATCGTGCTTCTTGGCGAGGTTGGTGGGACGATGGAACACGATGCGGCCGCTTTTATCCAAACCCATATGACGAAGCCGGTCATTGCCCTTGTCGTTGGCCGCACGGCGCCCAAAGGAGCTCAAATGGGGCACGCCGGTGCCATCATCGAAGGGGAAGAGGCAACGGCGGAGAGTAAAATGCTGGCCCTGGAAAAAGCCGGTGCGGTGATCGCCAGAAACTCCGCAGAGCTTCCCGAAATCATCAAGAGGATTGGAGTGTGATCGAGGATGGCCATATACATCGATGAAAAGATCTGCAAGGGTTGTCGGATATGCGTCCTGAGCTGCCCGAGGGACATTTACCGGCTGTCGGAAAAGCGCAATGTGAAAGGATACAATGTAGCTGAAGTTGTCCACCCAGAGAACTGCAGAGCCTGCAAGTTGTGCGAAATCAGTTGCCCAGATCTTGCCATATACGTGGAATCCTCGATTGAATCAGAGGAGGAGTAAACCTCTGTGCAACTCCCCAGAGAGATGGAGGTCTTCGGCAAATTCCCCTTCCCATTAACACGCCTGGTCTTCGCACTGGCGGGTTGCTGAGAAAGGGGCTGTAGGGAGAAAGGCTTTGCCCGAGCAAACCATTGGCATAATTGGCGGTATGGGGCCAGAGGCCACGTTGGAGCTCTTCCGGCGCATCGTGGCTCGTACTCCGGCTGATCGTGATCAGGATCATCTCCGCATATTGATCGACAACAATCCCAAGATCCCGGACCGCAGTGAGGCCATCCTGGCTCACGGGCCTGATCCTTTTCCTGCGTTATTGGCTTCGGCGAGGACGCTGGAGCAAGGGGGAGCCGGTTTTTTGATCATTCCATGCAATACGGCTCATCATTGGCTTCCCGAGCTTCGCCGGTCGGTTTCGATCCCCATAATCGACATGGTCGATGAGACCGGGGCAGCGGTAACGAAACAGAGACCCCCTGTGAAAACAGTTGGTCTTCTGGCCACTTCCGGTACCCTGAGGGTGGAACTATACCAACGGGCCCTGGCCCAAAGAGGGCTCTCGTCTCTGGCGCCTGAGCCGGAGGAACAGACGACGGTTATGGAGGTCATCTATTCGATCAAGGCTGGAGACTACACGTCAACAAGGCGGGCCCTAGAACTCGCCCAAACGCTTATTCACCGGGGCGCTGACGGGTTGATTCTCGGTTGCACAGAACTCTCACTGATTGCAAAGGAAGAGAAACTGGGCTGCCCTCTGTTCGATCCCCTCTCGGTTTTAGCCGAGAAAGCGGTCGAAAGGGCAAGAGGGAATATCTAAATCGACGGTCTACGACGGAAGGGGAGGCGAATAGATGTCTCATAAGGTACGAATTGGTGCTGGCCAGATGGGGCCTGGCTCTCTGCAGCGGAATATGCTGAAAAGGGTCTGAGCAATTTCGAAAAACTGTATTTTACCCCGGGGAACCTGGGATACCCGGTTTTCGACCTCCAAGGGGTGAAGGGGGGTGTTCAGATCTGCTACGACCGGTTCTTCCCTGAGGGTCTCGGGCGCTAACGCTGAGGGGTGCCCAATTGGTTTTCACACCGACAGTCCTCCCCCTCCGGGGACTAGAGTGGCGAGAAACCTCTTTTGAACCCGTTCTCCGGGTGCGATCTTTTGAGAACAATGTTTTTGTCATTGGGGTAAACAAAGGGGGGGTCGAAAATGATCTGGAATTCGCCGGGGAAACCCTGTCATCAATCCCATTGGCGGCATGGTGATGAAAAAGTCTCAGACCCAAAACGACGAACTGGTGACCGTGGAGATTGATCTGGACGACATCAGCGAGGCGAAAAAGATCCTCCCCCTATTCCGTGACCGAAGGCCTTCAGAATATGGGACACTGACGGAATGATTTCCCCAGGGTATTGAACAGGCTTAGGCCATGTCACTCCCGAAATTACTGGTCACACGGAACCAGACCTTTCCCGTCGATGAGGCCACCCTTCACCAAAGGCTTTCGAGGCTGGCGGAAGTCGTCTATATTGACGTCCCCTTTGACTTTGCCACTGCGGCTCAGGCTCGGGATTTCGAGATGGCCCTGGCAGGGGCAGCTGCGCTCTTTCTGAGACCGGGCCGCGTAACGGCCAGGGCGCTCCGTTCTGCTCGAAAACTGAAGGTGATCGCCGTGCATGGGGCAGGCGTGGATCAAGTCGACGTAGAGGCCGCCACCCGCATGGGCATCTACGTGACCAATGCCCCTGGGGCAAACGCCCAGGCAGTGGCCGAGCTCACCCTGGGACTCATGCTATGCTGGGTGCGACGCATCCCCTGGGCTGTAGAGCAAGTTAGGGACCGTAAAGGCTGGGATGAGGGGAGGTTTCTCGGGACTGAGTTATCGGGCAAAACCCTCGGCGTGGTGGGGCTCGGACAGGTGGGTCGGCGGGTGGCTCGGCAAGCGCTGGCCTTGGGTATGGGTGTCCTGGCTTATGATCCTTATGTACCGGCTGAGGTGGGGGAATCCTTGGGGGCACCTTTGATTGATCTAAAGGCGCTGTTATCAAAGGCGGATGTGGTGAGTATCCATGTCCCCTTGACCGAGGAAACCAGACATCTCTTCGGCGAGTCAGAATTCAGGGCGATGAAGGAGACCGCGCTCCTCGTCAACACCTCCCGGGCACGGGTTGTGGAAATGGAGGCCCTGCGACGAGCCCTAGGGCAGGGCCTGATTGCTGGGGCCGCACTGGATGTGTTCGATCCGGAACCTCCTCCTCCAGATGAGCCGTTGCTTGCGATGGAAAACGTTCTGGTAACGCCCCACATGGGCGGTTCGACGAGAGAGTGTCTTCAGGCCATCGCCAGCGTGGCGGCAGCCGACATCGCTCGAGTCCTTCAAGGGCGGCCCCCCTTGAATGCCGTGAATGAAGTCAAAGGGAGCTGATTGGTGAAGAGCGGGATCGACCCTGTTTCAGTCGAGGTGATGCGGAACGCTCTCATGTCCATCTGTGACGAAATGTCCGCGGCACTCGTCAGAACGGCTTATTCGACCAACATCAAGGATCGCCGCGACGCCTCTTGTGCGATCTACATGGCGAGTGGAGAGGTTGTGGCCCAGTCCGAGATTGGGACCCCACTCCACCTGGGCGTGATGCCTGCGGTGGTGAGGACGGTGTTGAGGCGGTTTCCTGTGAGTTCCCTGAAGCCCGGAGATGGGATCATCTACAACAACCCCTATCCGGAAGGGCCCGGTCACCTGAACGACGTGACCCTCGTCACTCCCGTTTTCATGGAGGGGTGCCCAGTGGCTCTGGTTGCCAATCAGGCCCACCACGTGGATGTGGGTGGATTTGCGCCGGGGAGCATGCCCTTCGGTGTCACCGAGATCTTCCAGGTGGGACTGCAGATTCCCCCTGTTCGGATTATCAAGGAGCGGGTGGTCGATGAGGAGATTCTGTCCCTTTTGCAGGAAAACGTGCGAACCAAGGTGGAATTCAAGGGCGACCTGCTGGCCCAGTATGCGGCAAATAACGTGGGCGAGCAGCGGCTCTCTGATCTATTGAGGAAACAGGGAACAGAGACGGTCCTCCTCCACATGAAGGAGATCATGAACTACTCAGAGCGTCGAATGCGGACCGGGATAGAGAAGATCAAGGATGGATCTTACGTTTTTGAGGATTATATCGAAGGGGATAGTATCTCGGACGACCTCGTCACCGTCAAGGTCACCGTGACGGTTTCCGGGGATGAGGTGACGGCCGATTTCACGGGGACGTCCCCTGAGGTGAAGGGGCCCATGAACTGCCGGAAGGCCTCAACAGAGGCCTGTGTCTATTATGTCATCAAGAGTCTGGCTGACCCGGGTGTCCCCCCCAATACAGGGTCTTACCGCCCGATCCATGTGGTCGCGCCCGAAGGGAGCCTGGTCAACGCTCGGTACCCTCGGTCTGTGGTCCACTCGAACATCATTACGACCCACAGAATCGTAGACTGTCTCATGGGCGCCCTGCTGGAGGCGATCCCTGAGCGGGTGATGGCCGCCCATCATGGGACCCAGAACCTTCTCAACATCGGCGGAATGAGTTTTCGGACGGGAAGGCTGTACAACTACATCGAAACCTATGGGGGCGGGCAGGGGGCACTCCACTGCCAGGATGGGATGGACGGCGTCCACTCCCACATGACCAATACCCGGAACGCCCCTGTGGAAATCATCGAGGCCACCTATCCCCTGATGGTAAGGCGGTACGGCCTTGTATCCAATTCTGAAGGACCGGGAAAGTTCCGGGGTGGGATGGGGATGTTCCGGGAGATCACGTTTCTCGAAAAAGAGACAACCCTCACCATCAGCTCGGACCGAAACAAGATCCGGCCATGGGGGGTATTCGACGGGAAATCCGCCTCTCCAGCCCAGTGCCGCCTGGTCGATTCCAAGGGCAATGATCTCGAAATCCCCTCGAAAGCAACGCTAAGGGTAGAGAAGGGGGATACGATGACCACCGTGACCTCCGGTGGCGGTGGCTGGGGGGACCCCTATGAGAGAGACCCAGAGAAGGTGAGGTGGGACGTCCAGGAGGATTTGGTATCTATCGAGCGGGCCCAAACAGAATACGGGGTGATTCTGACGGGCGATCCCCCTGAGATTGTCCAAGAAGGGACAGAAGAAACCAGAGGACGAAAGCGAAAACAACAGCACGAAGAAAAGAGTCCATGACCCCTTCAACAGAGAATGACCGGATTGAGCTTTTGAGCCGAATCCGGAAGGATTTTGGTCTGTTGCTTGTGGTCCGTGGTCGGTCGTCAGTTGTGCCTTGTTCCTTTTTCCTCACGAGATTCCGGCAACAGACAACTGACAACCGACCGCCGATAACAGATCACTGATAACTGACAACTGACGTTGTTTTGGCGGGGAGCTATGAAATGATCGAGTCCAATTTGATTGCCCTGGAATCTCCATACTACCGGAGGCTTTCGGACACGCAGCTTCAGCAAATCCACAATGCGAGCCTGGAGATCATGGAGAGGACGGGAATTCGCTTCAACGACGAGGAGGCGGTGCGTCTGTTCATGAAGGGAGGGGCTGAAGTGACCGATGGAAATCGGGTCCATATCCCTTCCTGGAGGGTGGAGTGGGCCTTGAGTATAGTCCCCAAGCAGATCCTTCTCTACGACCAAACGGGAAAAGTCGCTATCCGACTTTCCGGAAGGAAGTCCTACTACGGGAATGGATCTGACCTCCTTCACATCATCGATCATCGAACCGACGAACGGCGTAGACCCGTTCTCCAGGACATTTGTGACCTCGTTGGCCTCCTGGATGGGCTCCCCCATTATGACTTTGTCATGTCTGGCTTCATTCCCTCGGATATCAGCCCGGATAAAGCGGAGCTCCATCAGATGCTGGCGATGTTGGAGAACACCCGTAAACCGATCATCTATGTGACCACCAATCTGGAGAATACGGAGGCCGAGGTCGCCATGGCCGAAGTCGCTGCCGGTGGGGAGGACGATTTCAGAAGGCGACCCTTTGCCGCCTGCTACATCAACATCACCCACCCCCTGAGGCACAATCCCGAGAGCGTTCAAAAGCTTCTGTTTCTTGCGGGAAAAGGACTTCCTGCCATTTACCGTCCAAGCATTGTGACCCGGGGCCTTTCCACCCCCGTCACCGTCCCCGGATTTTTGGCGGTCAACAACGCGGCATGTCTGGCAGGACTTGTCCTGTCCCAACTCAAGAGAGAAGGGGCTCCCTTCATCCGGGACAGCTGCGCGGGGGGAACGTTTGATATGAGGACCACCGTAGGCCTTCATTCTGCCCCGGAGGTGAGAGGGTTCAATGAGGAGTTGGCGCATTTTTATAACCTCCCCTGTTTTGGAATCGGCGGGACGAGCGCCTCCAAGACGGTCGACCAACAGGCGGCCCTGGAAGCTGCGCTCACCTTGAACACCTCGACCCTGGCCGGGGCCCAGTTGATCCACGACGTGGGGTATATGGATTCGGGAACGACCACGGCCTTGACTCAGGTGGTCATATGCCATGAGATCATCGCCTGGATCAAGCACTACATGAGAGGTCTTGTCATCGATAGGGAGTCCCTCGCCCTTGATGTGGTCGAGGAGGTGGGCACGGATGGGAATTTCATCGATACCGATCATACCCTGCGACATTTCAAGGAGGATGAGTATCCCGAACTGAGGGATCACCAACGCTATGAGGATTGGTTGAGCGCCGGAGGCACGACCCTCAAGGATCGGGCGCGGGATGCCGTGCGGCAGTTACTGGCTGAGCACCACCCCCGGAAATTCGAGCCGTCCATCCACAAAGCCCTTCGAAAGATCGTGGATAGCGCATAAAGACAACACACCCGAGTAAGGGAAGTTAAGAATTCACGCCCAAAGGATGTGGCTTTGATGTCTCCCTTAAAGGGGGTTACAACTGCTATGGTTGATTCGACTTGTTGCTGGAGTAGTGGAGTACTGGAGTGTTGGATTTCAGGATTTCATTGCCACATCTGCTGGAGTTGAGAACAAAAAATGATCGAACATATTGTTCTCTGTCAGACTTAGATCTTTCTATCCGATCTCAGTACTCCATTACTCCAACACTCCAATAGTTCTATCAACTGTTACAGGCAGAGCCAACTCCGCCAGGGGCTGGAGTGACCAGGCCCATCAGCAAACAGAGGAAGGAGGTTTACCATGTACGGCTGGAGAGCGACCATCGGTTTCATGCTGCCGTCATCCTGCACGGTTTTTGAACAGGATTTTATCAAGATCACCGCCAGCCTTCCCGGCGTGATCGGCTGCGCGTCGAGAATGATGATCACGAGTACTGACGCTCAGGGGATGTATGGCATGAATACCCATATCGACAAATGCTCGGAGGAACTGTCAACGCTAGCGCCGGATCTGGTTATTTACATGTGCACGAGCGGGAGTTTCCTCGAGGGAAATGACTGGGAGCAGGAGATTCGCGACAGGGTCAAAAGAGTATCCAAAGCGCCCATCGTTACAACCACCTCCCAATCGGTCCTCGAGGCCCTGAGGGCCCAGAAGATATCCAAGGTGGCCATGTGGACCCCCTACGACAAGCACATCACAGAACAGGAAGTCAAGTGGCTCAACGCTAACGACATCGAGGTGGTGGACTATGAGTACGGGGACATCTTTCACAACCTCGATAGGGGCGCCCAGACCCCGGAACGAACCTTTTACTTCCTCAGGAAACTCGACCATTCCAGGGCGGACGGCATCTTTCAGAGCTGCGCCAACATCCGGGGTGTTGAGATTCTTGGACAGTTGGAGGAAGACATACAAAAGCCGGTCATAAACTCCAGCCAGGCGACCATATGGTTTGCCCTCCGGAGTCTCGGCATAAGGACAAAGATTTCGGGTTTCGGGAGTTTGTTGGAGAATCACTAGGGAGGGGGAAAATGACAGAACCGGATCCGAAATTCGACCGATTGAAAAAAACCCTTTACGGCGGAAAAGCCGACCGAGTGCCAACCGCCGAGGTCCTCATCGACGAAGAGGCCAAAGAGGCTTTTCTCGGAAAACCCCTCAATGATCTGGAGACGGATCTCGAGTTCCACATCAAGGCCGGATACGATTACCTGCTGCTCGGCCGCAGAATATCAGGGTTTCCCCCTTTTTACGAGGCTGCCCGGTTTCACAACTATTATGCGGCACAGAGGAGTGTGGCACACGGCACCATGAAAGGGTCTATGACCGATTGGGACGATTTCAGAGACTATCCGTGGATGAAAAAAGGGGACCTCGATTTTCGTATATTCGACGAGGCCGAAAAACTTCTCCCCAAAGAGATGAAGGTGCTTCGATACATCGGGCCCGTCTTCCAGCTGACCTGGCTGTTCATGGGGTTTGAACCGTTCTCCTACAAGCTGGCAGATGACCCGAAACTCGTGGATGCCATCTTTGAAAGGATCGCTGAGATCGTCTGGTGGGAATTTGAGGATGCCATCGAGCGCGATGTTGTCGGGGCCATATGGTATCTGGATGACATCGCGATCAAGGACCGGCTGATGGTTTCCCCGGGTTTCTTGCGCAACAATCTGTTTCCCTTTATGAAACGGATGGGGGATAGATGCAAGGAGAGGGGCATCCCCTTCCTCTATCACACGGATGGGGACATCAGCAGCGTCTTGGACGATATCATCGAGGTGGGTGTCAATGCGCTCCATCCGATCGATCCCACAGGAATGGATATTTACCAGTTCACCGAGAAGGTTGAGGGCAAGCTCTGCCTCGTCGGAAACATCGATGTGGATATGCTTCAGCGCGGCACCCCTGAGCAGGTCGTGGAAGACACGAAGAAGCATCTCAGACTCCTGGGGCCCCGGGGCGGGTATGTCGTGAGCTCGAGCAACAGTATTGTGAGAACCGTAAAGCTTGAAAACTATCAGGCCATGCTGGAGACAATCCAGAAATACGGAAAATATCCTATTCATATCACGGATTAAGGGTGCTGGGATTCGTCTGAGAAAGGTCGTGTGATCAGGCGTTCGAACCCGGAGAGGACCCGTCATGAGAACGATTATTGTCAATGGAAACGTCATTCCCGGTGACGGAGAGAGGATTTTGAAAGACCATTCGGTGGTCATTGAGAACGGGATGATTCTCGATGTGGTCAATCACCCTTTTATCCCCTACGACCCTGCCCATGAGATCATCGACGCAAGAGGGGGACTGATCATCCCGGGAATCATTAACCCTCATTCCCATGGCGGGGTCATAGGACCCTTCAATTGTTTTGGTGAGAAAGCTCTCCCCCTTCAAAGAGTGGTCTACAACCTGAATCGACATATGCTTTACGGAACAACCACGGTGGTGAATGCCTGTGGGTGGCCCACCATGGGAGAGATTGAATTGATCAACAAGATTCACCCCGTGAACGTTCGGGCCACCACGCTTCACACATCGACCCACCTGAAACACGCGGAATTTGTCGATGGTCAGGGGATAAAAGGGTGGCACAGATCGACAACCCTTGAAGGGATGATCGAACGGGGGGCGGTCGCCATCGGGGAGGCGGGGCCCCCCTGTGCAGCCTATGGGACGCCTCAGATTGTTCAGGAATTGGGGGTGGTCGTGAGTGTTCCCCAGGTTGAGAAGCTGAAGCGGGCCGCACTGGGGCCTGGAGTGGATCCTTCCGCATTTGACGAGGAACGGGTCAGGACGGCCCTGAGGGAGACGAGGCTCGACTCTCTCCTTGATCCAAAGGGCGTCAGGGATCTCATGGAACGCCATGTGGTGCGCCCCTATCAAATGACGCGACACTGTGTGGAGGAATTCGCGGATGAATCGCTGAAATACAACCTCCCCCTGCTCTTCCACAACACGCTGGACACCCGGGAAATGATGTTAGAATTGGCTCCCCGATTAGGCAGACGGCTTATCGCCCTCCATTCCAACTACACCTACTCCTCACAAGAGGCCGTTGCGTGCGCCCGAGAACTGAAAAGGCACGGCGCATGGGTTGACATCTTCACGGGGGATGCCTTCGGAACGCAGATGTTTCACAAATCGCCTGAAGTCACCCTCGCCCTTTTCAGAGAGGGCCTCGTTGATCTGGTTTCCACCGACTACATTGCTGGCTACTGGGACCCCATCCCCCTGGTGATGGAAAAGGCCGTCGAAGCCGGATTCATCAGCCTTCCAGAGGCTATCCGGAAAATGACCAGCGATGTGTTGGAGGCCATACCCCGGATCGGCTCCGACAGAGGAACAATCGCCCCGGGCAAGGTGGCTGATCTGGCAATTGTCCACCCCCAGAGGATCTCTGAGGTCCGTACAGTAATCATAGGCGGACGCCAGGTGGTTCGGGAGGGAAAGGTCTGCACTCCGGAGGCCTAGCAGGAGATTGGGCAACGGGAAAAGGATAACCCTCCCTAGACGGGCCTATATGCGCTAACCTAATCGATAAATGTTGTCTTATTACGCGGTTCGGATAGTCTTGTTCCTTAGCGTGAGGTGTACAATATCGACTATCGAATCAGGCCACAGGCGTGATCGAAGGAGAGTAGAACATTTGATCTTGAAGAGCGCGTAACAAACCTTGCCGTCCGAATTATTCGTACAGTGGAATCCTTGGCAAAGGTGAATAATATGAACGCAGAAACGTCTCCTAGACAATGTTCGATTTTCCACCGTTCCCCTCTCCCCCCGGCGGGAGAGGGAGGGGTGAGGGGGACAAAAGTCTTTCAGATCAAATGCGTTTGTATTAGTTTCCGGGTTTGTTACGTCCCTCTCCCGTGAGGTGAACACCCGAGAGGGCGCTGATGGACTTCCTGGTTTTATCTATGGTCATGACAGTGCGTAATCGTTTCACCCTTCTGACTCGGCTTGCATTGATCATACCTGGAATCTCTTCGCTCAGCACCTACCGGTAGAGAAACATAGGGCATTGAACGTCGCCCCACTTGCATACCCTCACGAACCGGGTTTAACCGCTTCTTCGGCGGTTTGTCCATTCTTCTTGACTTACCGGTCTTTCCATCTATAATATCGCTATAGAAGATCCTCTGGATCTCAATCTGCTCCAGATAATCATGGTCTCAGGTTGTCTAATTCTCGCCTCATTCGTCTCAAAAGACTCAAGGATACAGAGGATCTTCAGTTGTGGTCCGCGCATACACCAGGATTCTATGAAAATCATGAATTTTGGTACGGGACAGAATGTTTTTTGTGAAAGCGCTTCGATATTGGGCTTTACAAAATATCCTCTTTCTGTCCATCATGAAATATGCAGAGAATACTCTGCGGACTGAATTGTTAGGTGACCTTATACAAGGAGGTATTTGATGTCTGTTAAGGATATTGCTAAACAGGTAATTGACACCTTACCAGATGAAGCGACCATGGATGATATTATACATGCCCTCTATGTGAAAGCGAAGTTTGAACACGGAGAGCAGGAGATCCGATCCGGAAAAGGGATTTCCCACGAAGAGGCCAAGAATAGGCTCCAAAAATGGGTGAAGTAACTTGGGCTCCATCTGCGCTGGATGATATTGACGCGATCGCAGAATATATTGCGAGAGATTCCGTAGATAGGGCAGCTCTCTTTGTAACTCGGGTAATTGAAATGACAGATCGTTTGCAAGAGTTCCCTCGATCGGGCCGCGTAATACCTGAGATAGGCGATCAATCTTGCAGGGAAATACTATATGAAGCTTATCGTATTATGTATCGGATCCACGATGACGAGGTATGGATCACTGGGGTCGTTCATGGTGCGAGAGACTGGACTCCATGATGATCACCTAACCCGGCACTGCACCTGACCGCCATTCCGCTGCGCTCCATAGCGGCAGATGAGCTTTAGCTTTATCGTAAGTCGCAGGAACTTTGGGGCCATCCTCGACTAGATTGAATAACTCTGACATGGACAGAGAAACAGGTGTCTACGGGCCACCGTGTTTCTTGAAACTTTGCCTAACCAGTCAGGGGAGCTAGCGGGGAAAAATTGCCGGGTTTTCCATCAAATGCTGTGCTGGTTCGAAAGGCTTTATCGCCCTCAGCGTAGCCGGAGACGTTAGCCAGACAAGCTCAGTCTAATGAAGATCGGAAACATGATAGCCAGTATTGGAATTGTTCTGGGCGTAATCGGGCTTATTTGTCTCCCATTAACCAATCCATTCCATCTGAGGCATACATTGGATCCTGGTCTACCCGCAGGGGCCGGATGGATAGCAATAAGCCTGACCGGTATCTTCACAAGACCAGGCCTCATTCTTCTTGGATTAGGCATCTCACTTTTCGTGATTGCAAAATGCTTACCTCGCAAATACTGGAAGCAGCCGTACGAGTAAGTGGACCTGAGACAGGCAATAATCTAAAACTGATAACAGTCAAATGCATACGTAGCATAACGAATAAGGATTGAGGCGACCCGGAATCGGTCGCTTCTATCCAATGTCCAAGTGAGCCGGAAGTGAGGAACGTGGGGGACGTTCTCGACTGGGTTCAATAAGCCCGACAAGAGCAAGAGAAACAGGTGCCTAGGAATCAGCGTGCAATGTCCAGCAGAGCAGATTTGATTCCCCGGGAAATCTCCATCATCTCATCCTTTTCCGCTGCGG
>CAYGBW010000126.1:0-19343 GCA_964348185.1 uncultured Thermodesulfobacteriota bacterium
GGAAAGGTTAGGGGGTCTCCTCCCCAGATCAAGAGGGCCAGATCCCTGAAAATGAGGGCAAAGCCCATGGTCATCAGGACCTGCGGAAAATGCTCGAAATATCTCCGGAGAAAGAAACGCTGCATCGCGATTCCAATGATGGCGATGAACAAAGCAGCTCCAAGGATGGCCAAAGGAAAGCTCCCTGTTTTCCAGAGTATGGAGAGCCCAATGTAGGCGCCGAGCATATAGTAGGAGCCATGGGCGATGTTCACGATGTTCATGACCCCGAAAATCAGGGAAAGCCCGCTTGCCAGGAGGAAGAGGATAGCCGCGAAGGAAATACCGCTGAGGGTTTGAACGATAAAAAAGTCTGTATCCATCTATCACCTCATTTCCAGTAAGGTAAATCGAGGAGGCAACGTAACAGAATTTCGTGAGCCTGTCAAGGAAAAAATGGATGCCCCCCTGAATCTCTAAGAAGAATGTATATAACGGATAAAGTAGTTTCTCGGAAACGGGCGCTCTGGGTCAAAGAACTCGGTAAACTCCCGTCGAGGATTACTTGACAAAGAAAGCCCAATCGGATATAGACCTAGGAATTTGTAAGGCTTTCAAAGGGAGATGCCATCCCACAGAGAATGCTCCCGTACGAGACGATCTGGCTGTGTGTGGGTCTTTCTCCTGATTGTTATGGAGGTCAGAAGGGTTATTTTTCCATTCGCCAGGTTTAAAACCTTCGCCTTTAAGCGAACGGCTTCAGCCTGTTTTGCATTTTGAATATCGAATGTCGAACAAGGAATTTCGAACAGCAGAAATTCTTAAAGGAATAAGGCAAACATTCTTCACTTCGGTATTCTGCGGTTCAAATCAAAAGACTTTCAGTCTTGATAAGAATCTACTTGCTTTGGCAGGTAGTGGTTTAATCCGAGAAAGGGGGCAGGCGTGAACAAAGGTAAGGCTGTGCGTGTGGGTCTCATTGGTATAGGGAGTTGGTCGGGTGTTATTGCCAATGCGGCCAAGAAAAGCGAAAAGGTTGAGCTGGTGACCTGTTTTACAAGGACGCCGGAGAAACGAAAGCAATTCAGCGAAAAGTATGAATGCGATCAGGAACAAAGCTACGAAGATGTCCTCAAAAGGGATGATATTGATGGGGTGCTCCTAACCACTCCAAACGCTGCACATGCCGAAGAAGCCGTGCTGGCGGCCGACTATGGGAAGCATGTTTTCGTTGAAAAGCCTATCGCCAATACCATGGCCGATGGGAAGAGGATGGTCGATGCATGCCAAAAGGCCGGTGTGGTTTTGGCGGTTGGACATGACATGCGCCGACTCGGGGGAAACCGAAAGGCAAAAGAGCTGATCGATAGCGGTGCGATCGGGGACCCGGTTATGGTTGAGGCCAACTTTTCCGCCAGGCTAGGATTCGAGTTGACTCCAGACCAATGGCGTTGGCGGGGAGATGACTCGGGATGCCCTGCCGGCGCCCTGATGACTATGGGCGTCCATCACGCCGATACGCTCAATTACTTCTTTGGCCCGATCGAAACCGTTTTCGCTTATTTCAACAGGCTCTACATTCCAGCGGATGTTGAAGACGTGGCAACGACGATTTTTCAATTTCAGTCCGGCGTTTTGGGCTACCTGGGCTCAACCTATGCTTCACCGAGGACGAACTGGATGTATGTTTACGGCACGGAAGCCAATCTGTTGTGCTCCCTCTCTCTCCCTCAATTGTCCTTCGAGGAATACCTCAATGTCTGGCCGGTGGCGGATCGCTATACCCAGCTCTTGCTCTTCGAGAAGGGAAAGAGTGAAGCGAAAGAGATCCCTCTCACCGAGAGAGACCCGATCTTGGAAGAAATCGACGACTTTGCCCATTCCATTCAGACAGGAACGAGACCGGAGACCGACGGGCAAGGGGCTCTGGCTGCCCTTGCTTTGATTCGGGCGGCCATTGAATCGGCTCAAACGGGGCAACAGGCGAAGGTAGAGGTCTAGAGAGAAATCCCCCACTCCCTGAAATGAGCCGTTTCAGGTTTTCCGAATTATCCGATGATTTCGAGAGGAGGACGAATCCATGGTTAGAGACATTTCCTTTATTGGCAAACCCCATGAATACGATGCCCGCCGGGTATTCGCTCAAACCGGTGCAGACTGGCAGGAAAGGGTTCATTTTGACCGGTTGCGTAAGGACCGCCTTGATCGTGCCAAGGAGCAGATGGAGATCCACGATCTGGGTGCCCTGGTGGTCTATGATGGAGCGAACGTCCGCTATTTGACTGGCTCTTTTCAGGGAAACTGGAAGTACAACATCTTTATCCGGTACGCGGTTCTTCCCAGGGGGGGAGAACCCGTTCTCTTTGAGACTGCCGGATCTGACCTGGAATGTGCCAAAATCGACCTTCCCTGGATGGAAGGGAGAATCCGTCCAGCCATTACCTGGAAGTGGTCTGAGAGCGCCCAAGACTATATGGTGAACCGGATGGTCGACAGTGTCCTGGAAGTGCTCCGGGAACACAAGGTTGAGAAAGAACGGATTGGAATCGATTCCATGGACATGGCCTCGTTAACCGCATTTCAGAGCAAAGGGGTCAATGTGGTGAATGCATGGCCGGCCATGTCGGCTGCCCGCGTGGTGAAAACCGCAGATGAAATTGAACTGCTGAAACAGTCCGCCACCATTGCCGATGCCTCTATGTACAAGGCGCGTTACGAATGGGCCAAGCCCGGAATTACCGAGCGAGAACTATCCGGGAAAATCTCCGAGTACATGTATTCCAAAGGATGCGAGATCGTCTACGAGGTGATTGTGGCCTCTGGGGGAAACACCAGTCCCTACCGACGTTGGCCCACTGATAAGATCATCCGTCAGGGAGATCTGGTGATCATCGACAACAACACGGTGGGACCCTCAGGCTATTTTGTAGACTACGTACGCTGTTTTAAGGTGGAGGCTAAGCCGACACAGAAAGAGAAGGATCTCTACAAAGAGTGCTATGATTCCCTTCAAGCCGGGATCGAGATGATGAAGCCCGGCAATACGACGCGGGACGTGGCTGAGAAATTCCCTGTTTACGATGATGACAAGTACGGTACCGTCACCCTCCAACAGTTTGCCCATTCCATCGGTCTGACCCTCTATGAGGGGATGTGGATATCTCGCGCCTACTCTCTGGAGTACCCTGTAGAGCTCAAACCCAATATGTATTTTGCAATCGAAACCTTTGCGGGACACCCCAATCTGGAGCAGACCGTCAGGTTAGAGCAGGATATGCTGATAACCGATACGGGCCACGAGATGTTCACCCTTTTCCCCTTTGAGGAGGATTGCTTAACCTGACCCTCATTTCCAAGGATGGCGCCCTTCCGAGAGGATGGGTCCCACCGAAATTCCATCGTTCGTGCAGCTATTCTGATTGAATGGCCATTTGAACCATAGTCGGATTAGGTTCCGGCCGAAGGCCGGCCCAGGGAAAAAATTTCAATGAATATCGACGCTCATGCCCATTTCGTAACGGAGGAATGTTTTCATGCCCTCTCTGAGCGCGGCGATGGAAGAAACATCGTGCAGGAATCATCAGGGCGGGAGTCTGGAGAATGGAATCGGCAGCTTTTCGAGAGAATTAGGGATAAGTTATCCGACATCCCCACACGGATCTGTGACATGGACAGGGCCGGAGTGGACGTTCAGGTTCTCTCTCCCTCTCCGATCATGCTCTACTATTGGACGGATATCGGAACAGGCGTCAACCTTTCGAGATTGCAAAACGAAAGAATCTCGGAGATCTGCCGCCAATATGCAAGTCGGTTCGTGGGGATCGGCACGGTTCCCATGCAGGATGTGGATGAGGCAGCTGCAGAACTGGAACGCATGGCTAGGGAGCTGGATCTGAGAGGCGTGATCGTCTCATCAAATGTCAATGGAAAGGACCTGGATGATCCGGTCTTCTTTCCCTTTTTCGAGAAATCGGAATCCCTGGGCCTCTTCATTTTTGTTCATCCCCATGATACGGCAGGAGCCGAAAGGATGCAGCGATTCTATCTTACCAATTTGATTGGAAACCCGTTGGACACGACCCTAGCGGCAACCCGCCTGATTTTCAGTGGACTTCTGGAGAAGTTGCCCCGTCTCAAGATATGTCTTGCCCACGGAGGTGGCCATCTTCCGTATATCATGGGCCGCATTCACCACGGGTACGCGGTCAGACCGGAATGCAAAGGTGACATCCAACGCTCCCCATGGGAGTATTTTAGGCGCCTCTATTTTGATACGATCACCCACTATCCGCCAGCACTGGAGTATCTGATCAGAACAGTGGGGAGCGAACATGTGCTCATGGGAAGTGACTACCCCTATGACATGGAGGACCCAGCCCCTGTGGCGTCTGTGAGAAACCTCTCTATCCCAGAGGCTGACAAGAAGAGGATTCTGAGTGAAAACGTGGCCAGACTGCTTGAAATCTAATCCAAGCCATTTGATTCGTGCATGTTTCTGTCTACCTCTCCCACGGGGGCATGGGCGCCAACTTATGTGCAAAATATCGAATATCGAACAAGGAATAATGAATGTCGAAGGGGAGTAGAACATTTGATCTTGAAGAGCGCCGATGTGACAAGCGTAAAAACCGCTAAACAAAACGACAAGAAAACCTCATCATTCGAAATTCCTTGTTCGATATTCGATATTCAATAGACTTTTAAATTGAATTAGCCTCTTAATTTAGCGCTTATCCCCCTCGGGGAGAGGGATAGGGTGAAGGGAAATCGAGTACAATGTAACAAAGATTTGTCCTTTTATATCAGTTATCGTCATGTTCCCACAGACGTTCAAGGGATTGAATTCTTACAAAGAGGTTGCCGATGAAAGGCGTACGGGGGAGGCTACTCGACATTGATCTCAGCCGGGGTAAGACGAAAACCCTTTCCCTCTCCGACGAGATGTTTGCGAAGTACCTCGGAGGGAGGGGACTGGGGGCCCGGCTGTTGTTCGATATGCTTCCGGCAAGAACAGACCCTCTTTCCCCTGAAAACGTCCTCATTTTCCTGACCGGACCCCTTACCGGCAACTTGGCTCCGGGTTCGTCGAAATTCGTCGTTGTCACCAAGTCACCCCTGACCCATGGATGGTGCGATAGCTATTCCAGCGGGAGGTTGTCGGTCGAACTCAAAAAGTCGGGCTATGATGGCATGGTTATTCGGGGGAAATCAAACCATCCCTGCTACCTGCGGATCGATGACAGGGGGGTCGGTATCCGGGGGGCTGACTCGATCTGGGGAAAGGACAGCTTCGAGACCGAAAGGATCCTCAAAGAGACCGAGGGAAATCCCTCTGGCGGCGTGACATCGATCGGACCCGCCGGGGAAAGGCTTTGCAAGTTTTCCTGTATCAATTCCGACTTATACCGCCAGGCCGGGAGGGGAGGTGTTGGAGCCGTCATGGGCTCGAAAAACCTCAAGGCGATCGCGATCAAGGGAGCGGGACGGGCTGAACTCCACGACCGGAAGAGACTGAGTGAGTTGAACCGAAAAAACTACGGGCGATCCCGAAACGGTGAGGTGGCCCAGGCCAGGATGAAGTACGGGACTCCCCTTACCCTCAATATTACTCACACCGGAGGGATCCTGCCCACGAAGAATTTTCAGTTCGCCACATGGGAAAGGGCTCTGGGAAAGATCGACGCAAAGGGGGTTAACCGAAGTGTTACCTCTCATAAAGCCTGTATTTCATGCTTCACTCCTTGCAGCTTAATGACCCGTGTTTCCCAGGGTAAATTCCAGGGAAGCGTGGTCGAGGGGCCGGAGTATGAAACGCTGGCCATGTTTGGATCGAATCAGCTGATCGATTCTCTCCCCGTCATCATCCAGGCCAATCTGCTCTGCGACAAGCTGGGGCTCGACACGATATCCACAGGAAATGTCATCGGTTTCACGATGGAGTGTTTTGAGAGAGCGTTGATTTCTCCGGCACAGACGGGAGGTTTGGAGATTCGCTTTGGAGACGGGGAAGGGAGCCTCGCAGCCATAGAAATGATCGCGACCCGTAGGGGATTCGGTGATATCCTCGCGGAAGGAGTCAGAAAAACCGCAGACCATATCGGAGAGGGTTCTGATCGCTTTGCCATGCAGGTAAAGGGCCTGGAGTTTCCCGGCTACGAGCCCAGAGGCGCCTTTGGTTCTGCCCTCTCTTATGCCGTTAGCCCGAGGGGAGCGTGCCACCGCAGAGCCTGGCCTCCTGCCAAGGAAATACTGGGAGAATACCCGCCGTACACCGTGGAAGGAAAGGGAGAAATGATCAAAGCGCTGTATGATGAGAACTGCATTCTCCACTCCCTCCTGGTCTGCGACATGCCGGCCAAGTTTATTCCCCTGTCCCTCGAGGATTACTCCGAGTATTTCCAGGCCGTAACGGGAGAGTGTTTATCAGAGAGGGATTTTTCTCTTATCGCCGGTAGGATTGAAACGTTGATCCGGATGTTCAATCTCAGAGAGGGATTTACCCGAGAGGATGATACCTTACCTTACAGAACCCTTTTTGAGCCTCTGCCAGACGGTCCGGCGAAAGGGCAGCATATCGGAGAAGAGAATCTCAACCGGATGCTCGACGATTACTACGAATCAAGGGGATGGGATTCAGCGGGGGTTCCCACTGAAGAAACCCTTGAGAAGTATCAACTCTGAACAGAAGCCCTCTGGGTTCCTTGGGTCCAATGAATGTCATTGTCAATGTGATCGGTACAGAAATCAGCCTGAAACAGGAGATCGTGCTGGAACCTCCATCACCCACCCTAAAGGATGTGGTAAGGGCCCTTCAGGATCAACACGATGGCCCGTGGGAAAGGATTCTAAAAGACGATCTCTCACCGGCTGAGGGCTGCGTCGCCCTGGTCAACGGTCGAAACATCCTCTCCCTTGAAGGATTAGAAACGAGGATCCGTGAGGGAGACGAGATCACCTTTACCGTGATGGTGGCGGGCGGTTAAATGGGCGTTTTTCAGCGTTGTGTGTGGAACGCTTGCCTCGAGTCTTGAGGATTTGGACCCAGAAAGGGGGGAGAAATGAGAGCGATGGTCCTCCATGAGTTAGGGGGTCCCGTCACCCTCGAAGAAGTCGAGACCCCCCGGGTGGGTCCCTTGGATGCATTGGTTCGGGTCAGGGCGACGGGTGTGGGGTTGACGGTTATCATCATGAAAAACACCCCGGGACTGGTGACCCGTTATCCCAGAATTCTCGGGCATGAAGTAGCGGGTGAAGTCGTTGACGTGGGCAGTGAGGTCCGAAACGTGAGGAAGGGGGACCGGGTTGTCTGCCATTTCTACCTGACATGCAGGGTTTGTCGATTCTGTCGAAGCGGGAGAGAAACCCTCTGTGAGAATTTCGGCGGATACGTGGGTATGGCCTGCGATGGGGGCTATGGAGAATACATGAAGATTCCAGCGCTCAATCTATGCCCTATCCCGGAGGAGATCCCCTTTGTCGAGGCGTCCATTATCTCGGACGCAGTGGCCACCCCGTTACATGCATGCAAGGAAGAGGCGAAAGTCGGGCCCGGGGATGACGTTCTGATCGTGGGTGCCGGTGGAGGTGTGGGAATCCATGCTGTTCAAATGGCAAGACTGTGTGGTGGACGTGTGCTGGCAGCAGATATATCCAGGGAAAAACTCGATCGGGCAAAAGACCTGGGCGCCGATGAGATCATTGATTGCAAGGAGACCGATCTGACGGAAGAGGCCGCGAGATTAACAGAGGGCAGGGGAGTGGATGTGGTCTTGGATTTTGTGGCGTCTCGTGAGACCTTAGAAGGGGGTTTCAAGAGTCTGGGTACCGGGGGCAGACTCGTTATCCTGGGGTACCGTCCCCCTGAAGTCTTTAAAGTGGATCCTGTATTTAGGGTCGACCCGCTTACCGTTCTATCAAAGGGGATCGAAATCCATGGATCCCGATACGTATCCATGGCGGAGCTGATTGAAGCGGTCAAGATCGTCGCACAGGGCAGAATCAAGCCCATCGTCACCCAGACATCTGCTCTGGAAGAAGCGGAAAAGGTCCACCAGTTGGTGCAAGAGAACCGTATTACGGGCCGGGCCGCCTTGATCCTTTAGAACAATAGACTGGGTTCTACCCGGAATCGCAACTAAAACGAACGCATTTGATTCTCATAGGCCTTTGCATCCCTCCCCCACGGGGCATATGCGCTAACTTATGTTTAAAATATCGAATATCGAACAAGGAATAATGAATGTCGAAGGAGTGTAGAACATTTGATCCTGAAGAGGGCTTATGTGACAAGTGTAAAAAGCGCTAAACGAAAGGACAAGAAAACCTCATAATTCGAAATTCATTGTTCGATATTCGATATTAAAGACACTTTTGAATTTAATTGGCTTTTTAGGTTAGTGCTTACCCTTATGGGGGGAGAGGGGAAGGTTGAGGGTGAATCGAACAGGTTCTAACAGGCATTTCTGCGTTGTTATTAGTCCGTCTGTTCGGGGTTTTCGGCTAGTGCTCTATCGACCAGTTGAATCGGATGGAGAACCTCGATGGGGGCCCTATCGTCCATGTTTCCCGCAATGGTCACACGACATCCCGGGCATCCCGTAACGAGAACAGAAGCCCCTGTTTGGCGAATGTGTTCGATTTTCGCATCGGTGATCCCCCTGGAGACCTCGGGGTAATCGAATTGGAAAGACCCACCCCCCCCGCAACAGGTATCTGCCCCTTCCATTTCGACAAAATCGACTTGAGGCAGCGCCTCTAGGATCTTCCTTGGGGCATCACGCACCCCCTGGGCGCGAATCAAATGGCAGGGATCGTGGTAGGTTACCCGAATCCTACTGCCCGATTGGTTTTCACGAAAGGGGATCAGATGGATTCTGTCGGCAACATATTCGAGGACGTCATAGGTCTTTTCCTTCAACCTCTCGGCCTGCCCGGTATCCATGCCCTTTTTCTCTAGGGAGGCAATATACTCCTTCTTAAAGGCGGCCCCACAGGTGGCACAGTCAACCAGGACAGCATCGATCCCCTCCCGGGTGAGCATGAGAATATTCCTCTCCACATTCCTCAGGGATAGCTCTTCCTCTCCCGAGAGGATCATGGAGATGCCGCAGCAGTCCTGATTGGATGGGATAGCGATTTCCAGTTGCATCTTTTTCAGAACGTTCACCACCGCCTGTCCCACATCCTCTGCAAAATAGTTTGTAAAACAGCCGGTAAAATAGAAGACCCGACCGTTTACCGCCCCTTGAGAAGGGATGACGCCATCAAACCGGTCTCTGAAGGGTTTTGAATTCAAAGTGGGGAGCCTTGCTACCGGTATATTCCCGATTCGCATCCCCTTTGCGAACCTTTCCAGCAACCAGTTTCGCCCCAGTTTCGCAAGTACCGAGGAGGAATGGAGGAGTTTTTCATTCGTCAATAACAGGTAGAGGAGCCGCTTTTTCCAACCCACCCCGTATTGTCGGACCAACTGAGACCGCAAATCCGTGAAGATCTTATCATGCTGGACTCCACTGGGGCAGTTCACCATACAGGTCTCACAGAGAAGACACGTCATGAGGATCTCTTTGAAGCGCTTTGAAAGGTCCAGGTTTCCCTCGAAGAAGTGTTTGGCCAGTTGCACCTTTCCCCGGGGGCTCGCTTCTTCCATCAGAAGCTGCTGGTAGACGGGGCAGGTGGATATGCAAAGTCCACATTTGTTACAGCGGTAGGCGATATCTTTTGTTTCCTGCAACGCCATCACACGACTCAAAGCCGCTCTATTGTATTTCCACGATCTTGTCCGGATTCAGGATATTGAGCGGGTCAAAGGCCTTCTTGATCTTTCTCGTGATTTCCATGACGCCTTCGCCCAGCTCAAGGGGAAGGATTTCTCGTTTTGCAATGCCTATCCCGTGTTCCCCCGTTAATGTGCCACCCAGTTCGACCGCCTTGACAGAGATCTCGTCGATGGCCTTTTCAACTCTCTTCATCTCCTCTTTATCGCGGATATCCGTCAAGATTTGGGGGTGCAGATTGCCGTCTCCTGCATGGGCCACAATGGGGATCAACAGGTTATACGTTTTGGCGATTTTTGCCACTTCGCGAAACATCCGAACCAGCTGACCAACCGGAACGGTACAATCCTCGGCGATGGCCGTGGGCCTTAGCCTGGCTTCGGCACCGTAAGCTGAACGACGAGCCTTCCATATTTCATCATTCTCTTCAACGGTTTTTGCGACCTTCACCTCAAGGGCTCCCAACTCCTGACATAACCGGTTGAGTTGCTCAGCTTGTATCTCGACCGCGGCCTCAGGGCCATCGACCTCAATAAGGAGCAGCGCCTCAGCCTCCCTGGGGAGACCGATGTGGGTATAGTCTTCGATGATATTGATGAATATGTTGTCCAAGAGTTCGAGGGCGACAGGAAGAATACCCAAATCGACGACTCTGACAACGGTCTTTCCGGCGTCCTCCAGGTCCTTATAGGCAACCTGCAGGGTTCTCCTCGTTTCAGGTAGAGGGAGCAGCTTCACGGTCATTGCGGCAATCAATCCCAAGGTCCCCTCTGAGCCACAGAAAAGTTGGGTTAGATTGTAGCCCGTGACGTTCTTGATGGTTAGACTCCCCGTGCGTATGACTTGACCGGAAGCAAGGACCACCTCGAGTCCAAGGAGGTAGTCTTTCATGACCCCGTATTTGACCGCTCTCGGACCTCCGGCATTTTCGGCAACATTCCCTCCCATGGTCGAGATAGCCATGCTCGCCGGGTCCGGAGGGAAGAAGAGGCCGTCCTTGGCCAGCTCTTTTTGGAATTCCATATTGATCAAGCCGGGCTGCACGGTCGCTATTCGATTCTCCTTGTCGATCTTGATGATTTTGTTCATCTTCGTGAAGGCAAGAACGATCCCACCCCGGGTGGGGACGGATCCACCCGTGAGGTTGGTGCCACTTCCCCGGGCCGTCACGGGGATCCTTTCCCTTGAGGCTACGGCCATGATTTTTGAAAGTTCCTCCGTTGTGAGGGGAAAGAGTACCGCCTCCGGTCGACCTTCAACCATAAAGGCGTCGTAAGAATAACTGATAAGATCCTCCTTTTGGTCGAGATACCTGTCCTTTCCCACGATTGTCATGAGTTCATCTCTTATGGCCTTGCGTAGCATTTTCCCTCCCCGTTGACCTTTAAGGGAAACTCCAGATACCCAATATATGAAGATTTGCCCTGCCAATTCAAGGGCAAAAAGACCCGCGTTCCCAGACTATAGCCGGGTCCCGCTCAAATACCAACAGGGAATGCTTGAAGAATGGCCCTAGAGCCCAGACCTTCTGCTCCCTTTCGAAAGTGATGCTCGACGGATGAAATACCCAATCGCTCAGAATCATCAGCTCCCGGTGCGAGGAGCTTCTTTTTCGTGAGGGCAGTAAATCGCCCCGGTTACTTGTCAAGGAGCGCAGGATGGCAAAATAGGGCGCCTCGATGTGTCCCCCAAGGGCCCCTTTCTCGGGGTGGTTGTTAGACCGCACCATTGACATATCTTTCCCTTTCTCGTTAAGATCGACTTATCAGTGCCTTCCGTTGGTTCGATGAGAGTCAAACGGACCGATCCCAAACCCTTTGGAAAAGGAGGTAGCAATGATGAGAGTTTCGGTTTGGTTTATCGTCTTTTTCGGCCTTTTTGCCCTCTCCTTCGGGGGCTTCGGCCACCCTGGAGAGGTCTTGAGCGCTCCCCAGGGCAAACTGGTGGCGGTCCAGGGAGCAGACCCCACAACGCTCGACCCCCACATGCATGCGGAAAACTACGCCTTTGTCGTCGTCCGCCAGGTTTATGACCATCTGGTGAGTCGAGTCTTCAAGGATGGCAGGATTCAGCACTTCCCCATGCTGGCCACCTCATGGGAGGCAACCGATGACACAACCTGGGTCTTCCATCTGAGAAAGGGGGTGAAATTCCACAACGGCGAGGATTTTAACGCCGAAGCCGTCAAGTACAGCATTGAGCGGGTGCTCAATCCCGAGCAAAAGGCCAGATGGCGGTGGGCTTTGGCTTTTATCGACCGGGTAGATATCGTTGACCCCTATACGCTAAAGATAACGACCAAGGTCCCGGCGCCCACGCTTATTACCAATCTTGGTTTCATGCTGCCCATTATTCCTCCCAAATACTTCGAGGAAAAGGGTGACGAATATGTGGCCACTCATCCCGTGGGAACAGGGCCTTTCAAGTTTGTTCGCTGGATAAAAGATGAAGAAATCGTGTTTGAAGCCAACGAGGATTACTGGGCCGGGCCCCCAAAGATAAAAACGCTGATCTTCAAAGGGATCCCTGAGGAAGCTACTCGGGTGGCCGCCCTCCTGGGAGGAGATGTGGATATCATCATAAAGGTTCCCGCCCATCTCATTCCGATGGTCAACAAATCCAAGACCGCTAGAATCATAACGACGCCTTCGGCCCTGTCCACCAACGTCCACCTGGATTCGGTGACGGAAGGCCCCCTCCAAGACAAACGGGTGCGTCAGGCCCTCAATTATGGGGTGGATAAGGAGAACATCATCAAATATGTATTGGAAGGATACGGCGAAGCTTTGGGAAGCCCTTTGAGTCCTTCTCACTTCGGCTATGACCCCGGCGTCAAACCTTACCCCTATGACCCGGAAAGGGCAAAGGCCCTGTTGAAGGAAGCCGGTTATGGAGATGGCCTGACATTGACTTTTCACTCTCCCATGGGACGCTATGTCAAGGATAAGGAATTTGCCGAAGCCATTGCCGGCCAGCTCGCGAGGATCGGAGTCACGATAAAAGTGCAAACCCACGAATGGGGAAGCTACGTGGGTCGGATTTTTTCTCCCGAGGGGCCGGGTCCTATGTGGACCATAGGCTGGGCCGGGACTTTTGATGCGGATGGATTGCTGTATCCCCTCCTCCACTGCGGCGAGGCTTTTTCCAAATGGTGCAATAAAGAGTTTGATAGCCTCCTGGAGCAGGCCCGGTCTACCCTGGACCAAGAAGAAAGGAAAAGGCTTTACGCTGAAGCAGTTAAACTCAGTCACGAGGAGGCCCCCTGGATATTTCTCCACATCGTCGTTGATGCTTATGGGGTGAGTAACCGCGTGCAGAATTGGGAGCCCACTCCGGATGAGGGCACTGCACTTTACATGTATGGGGTCTCGGTGAAAGATTAGCTCGGGATGGCAAAAACAACCCTGTTATGTCTTAACGGGCTGTTGTTCAAAGGAAGATCCCTTTGAGCGTTCGAGAAAAGGGAAAAGGGATTTGAGCAACAGCCCATTCATCTAGAGGGGGAAGTTCTCTTCGGAGACAGAGGCAAAGCTTTTTGCCCTATAGAAGCTACGAGAGGGAATGATGAATAGTTATGATAAGGTTTACCAGTATATTGACGACCATTTCGATGGCCACGTCAAGGCCACTCAAGAACTCCTCAGGCAGCCCAGTATTTCCCTGTCAGAGTCCCCGATCGTTCCGGAGGTGGTGAAATGTGGGGAAATGCTGGTCGACATCATTAACAAGCTTGGGGGGGATGCCCATCTGGTCGAGTTTAAGGATGGAAATCCCGTGGTGTACGGGGAGCTCAAATCGAAAAACCCGAAGGCGAAGACGATCATCGGTTACTCCCTCTATGACGTCATGCCCGTAGAAGGGGAGGATTGGACCACCCCGCCCTTTGCTGCGGAAGTCGTGGATGCGGAGCGGATAGATCTTCCGCCGGACTTCGGAAAATGCATTGTGGCCAGAGGGGCTCGCAATCAGAAAGGCCCCATTATGGGGTTCATCAACGCCCTGGAGTCGATGCTGGCCGTCGACGGGGACATCCCCGTGAACATTATCTTTACCTTCGATGGAGAAGAAGAACTGGGAAGCCCCCACTTTCCTGAGTTCAGAGACCGGTATGTCGACAGGCTCAAGGAGGCCGAAGCCGTATACTACATGAATCCATCGCAGGATGCCGAGGGGAAGCACCATATCTATCTCGGGTGCAAAGGGGTCATTGGCATCGAACTCGTGGCTGAAGGCGGAGACTGGGGAGGCCCCAAGGAGAGGTCCCTCTTTTCCGCCGATGACGTCTGGATTGATCCCCCGGCCTGGCGTCTCGTGGGGGCATTGAATACCCTGAAAGACCAGGACGGTCGTGTTCTCATTGAGGGGTTCTATGACCGGGTGAGGCCCACCACGGCGCAGCAAAAGGAGTTCATTGAAAAGCTCAAGGGAATATTTGACGAGGAAAAAGAGAAAAAGAGGCTGGGGATCAAGCGATGGAGAAAGGGTTTACAAGGTAGGGATCTTTTGGAGCGTTTTATCATGAGTCCCCTCGTCAACATCGATGGCATGGTCAGTGGGTATATTGGCCCCAGACTCAAGACCATGCTCCCCAGAAAGGCGGTCGCGAAGATAGACATCCGTCTGGTACCCGATATGGACAGAGACGACATCCTGGAAAAGCTCAGAAAACATCTTGACAAACACGGCTTCTCCGACGTCCGGATTGATGTCTTGAACCCCGGGTATAACTGGACCGAGACTCCTGCAGATGCGGACATCGTCAAAGCCACAATCAGGGCAGTCGAGATGTTCGGTGTGGAGTCATACATCTGGCCGACCTATTACGCCTCAACTCCAACCGTTGCTTTCTACGAACCGCCACTCGGTCTCCCCGTGATCGGGGCAGGTCTGGGCCGAATGGGGAGACCCCATGAGGTGGACGAATTCTTCACCGTAGAAGGCCTCCGCCTTTACGAGAAGTATGTGGTCGCGTTTTTGAGCGAGTACGCCAAGCTCTAACGAGTGTCATGTCTCATAAATCCCTTCAAAACGCCATGACACCCCCGCCCCGCCCTCCCCCTTGAAGGGGGAGGGTAAGGGTGGGGGTGAGGCCGAATCCATAAGTCAACTTTTTTGTGAGACAGGACACCAGCTGCCCCTGAAAAATGCCTTTGTAGCGAACATGAGGAGGTTTTTGGGTCCACCGTCTTGGTAAAGGGAGCGTCCCCGAAGGGGCGAGGTTGCGCTGGGACAAGCCCCAGAATCGCCCTTTCCTCGTTGGATGATATGGAAAAGAATGGAATCCTGCTTCAGATGAATGACCTGTGCACCTGGTTTTATACACTGGAAGGTGTCGTTAAGGCGGTGGATGGGGTCAGCTTTGATCTGAAGCAAGGGGAGACGTTAGGCCTTGTTGGTGAGAGTGGCAGTGGGAAGACCATGACCGCTCTTTCCATCTTGAGGCTTATACCCGATCCCCCAGGGAAGATAGTCCAAGGGGAAATCAAGTTCGAGGGGTGGGACTTGTTAAGGCTCTCGGAGGCCCGCATGCGGGATATCCGGGGCAAATCCATTTCCATCATCTTTCAAGAACCGATGACGTCCCTTAATCCTGTCCTGACCATCGGATCCCAAATCTCAGAGGCCATTCTGACACACCAAACCATGAAGAAACCTGAGGCCATGAAGGGTGCGGCGGAGATGCTCCATCTCGTGGGAATTCCCTCTCCGGAAAAGAGGGTTCACGAATATCCTCATCAACTGAGCGGTGGCATGAGGCAGAGGGCAATGATTGCGATGGCCCTGGCATGCCGACCGAAACTGCTTATTGCCGATGAGCCGACAACGGCATTGGACGTCACGATTCAAGCCCAGATTCTAGACCTGATGTTGGCGCTCAAAAAAGAAATGGGAACTGCGATCATTCTGATCACCCATAATCTGGGCGTGATCGCAGAGATGGCTCAGCGGGTTGGGGTCATGTACGCGGGAAGATTAATGGAAATGGCCAGCGTCTTCGATCTGTTCCAGGAACCTCTGCACCCCTACACCCAAGGGCTTCTCCTTTCCATTCCCCGGATCGACCAGGATATCGACAAGTACACCAACCCGTTGAAAGAGATTTCAGGAACCGTTCCCAGCTTGATAGACTTGGCCCCAGGGTGCAAGTTTCATCCCCGTTGCTCCCATGCATTTGACCGATGCACGGGAGAAGAGCCTCCCTTGGAGCTCAGAAAGCCAGACCACTGGACGAGGTGCTGGTTAGGATGATGAATAACCAGAAAATCCTTCGCGTGGAGGGCTTGGAAAAGACTTTTCCCCTGCGGGGGGCTTTCTTCTCCAGAAGGAAAGGATCTGTTCACGCGGTGTCTGGGGTAAGCTTTGAGATGCACAGGGGAGAAACCCTGGGTTTGGTGGGAGAAAGCGGATGTGGCAAGACGACCGTCGGTCTGTGCATTCTGCGCGTCATCGAACCCACGAAAGGTGAGATTGTATTCGAAGACAAAGACGTCATGGCCTTGGACAGGGTGGGACTGCAGGGTTTGCGTCAGAGGATGCAAATCATCTTCCAGGACCCTTTTGGATCCCTCGATCCTCAATGGGCGGTGGGAAGAATCGTTGGTGAGGGACTGAGCGTTCACGGAATCGCCCGGGGCACGGAGCGAGAAGATCGGATCGACACGATGTTGAAAAAAGTCGGGCTGAACCCGGAGGATAAATATCGCTACCCCAATGAATTCAGCGGCGGCCAGAGGCAGCGAATCGGAATTGCCCGGGCCCTCATCTTGGAACCTGAATTGGTCATTGGGGATGAGCCCTTGTCGGCACTGGATGTTTCTATCCAGGCACAGGTTATTAACCTCTTGACCGAGCTCCAGAGAGAATTGCATTTTTCCTATTTGATGATCTCCCATGACCTGAGTGTGGTCAAGTATGTCAGTGACCGCGTCGCGGTCATGTATTTGGGAAAGATTGTCGAAATTGCCCGATCTCACGACATTTATCATGCCGCTATCCACCCTTACACCTTGGCGCTTCTTTCTGCCATCCCCGTGCCTGATCCCATCAGAAAAAAGGAACGAATGCTTTTGAGCGGCGATATTCCCAGCCCAATCAATCCCCCCAAAGGGTGTCGATTTCATACTCGGTGTCCGAAGAGAATCGAGATATGTGACAGAGAAGAACCCCAACTCAAAGAGATGGGCCCATCCCATTACTGTGCTTGTCATCTTGACGAGAACTCAGAGCAAAAGGGATGAAGCGATGAAGGGTTACATAATCCAGAGAGTTCTCCAGTCTATTCTTGTACTTTTCGGGATTACCCTCATTGTCTTCATCATTCTCCATTTGAGTGGAGACCCGACGCACCTCATGCTGTCCCTGGAAGCGACAGCTGAGGATATCGCCCTTCTTCGCCATGAAATGGGCTTTGATCGACCCCTCCATGTTCAGTACCTCAAATTCCTGAAAGGGGTTCTCCACGGTGATTTTGGCCTATCCCTTCGTCACAATGAACCGGCCCTGTATCTTGTTGTTGAACGCATGCCCGCCACCATAGTGCTCACGCTGACCTCGCTCGCTATCGCTCTGGCCCTTGCCCTCCCGATGGGGGTGCTCTCGGCTGTCAAGCCGAATTCCTCTATGGACCATTTTGGTATGATTGTGGTCCTGTTGGGTCAATCCATGCCCATCTATTGGTCAGGCCTTATGCTCATTCTCTTGTTAACCGTGAAGCTGAACCTCCTTCCTGCGTATGGAAGAAGCGGCCTCGCCAGCTTGGTGATGCCAGCGGTTAGTCTCGGTTTTTTTTCAATGGCCCGGATTGCGAGGGTAACCCGGTCGAGCATGGTTAGCGTTCTAGGGAAGGACTACATCCGCACGGCAAAGGCCAAGGGACTCGCCGACCGCAGGGTCATCATTCGACATGCCTTTAAGAATGCGGCCATTCCTATCATTACCCTGGTCGGTATGGAACTCGGGACACTTCTGGGGGGGGCGGTCATCACGGAAACGATTTTTGCCTGGCCTGGGGTGGGGCGGCTGGCGATTCAAGCCATCTTCAACCGGGACTTCCCCGTCGTCCAGGCAGCGGTATTTACCCTGGCAGTGACATTCCTGTTGATCAATCTTGTTGTGGATATTCTCTATACCTACCTGGACCCGCGGGTCCGGTACGACTGAGGCCGGTAGGAGGAGCGAAGCCTCCATGCCTGTAAGTGTATTTCAAAAGGTCCGTCACAGTTTATGGGAGAACAAACGGGCTTTCATCGGGTGTCTTATCGTTCTTTCCGTTGTGATCATGGCCATTTCTGCGCCCCTGATCAGCCCTGTCGACCCCTTGAGGCAAGACCTGACACTCCGGCTCAAACCCCCTGGATGGCATGAAGGGAATGAGACCTACTGGTTGGGAACGGACCATCTGGGAAGAGATGTGGCCAGCCGAATCATTTACGGATCACGGATTTCCTTATCCGTTGGCATTTCCGCCGTATGCATCGGGGCCATTTTGGGGATTACCATCGGTCTGGTTGCGGGCTATTTTCGTGGGAAAATCGATAGCCTCTTTATGCGTCTGGCGGATATTCAATTGGCCTTCCCCTTTATCCTCCTCATCATTGCCGTCGTAGCTGTCCTGGGACCGAGTATGAAAAATATCGTCGTGGTCCTTGGAATCACGGGTTGGGTGGTCTATGCCCGGATCGTTCGTTCTGAAGTCTTGTCTTTGCGGGAAAGGGAGTTCATTACTGCTGCCAAGGCCCTCGGATGCAGCAATCTCAAGATTATTTTTCCCCACCTTCTCCCCAATGTGGGGGCTTCATGCATCGTCATCGCAACATTGGAGATAGCCAGAATGATCCTGATGGAGTCCGCTTTGAGTTTCTTGGGGCTTGGGGTCCAACCGCCCACCCCGAGCTGGGGAGGGATGCTCGCCGACGGCCGGGTTTATCTCTTTACGTCTTGGTGGTTACCCACCTTTCCGGGTGTGGTGCTGATGCTGACAATTCTTGGGGTCAACCTGGTGGGCGACTGGCTCCGGGATTTTCTCACGTGAGGGGCTATCCTTTTAAAGACGCTCTCGCCCGCTCTTCCGCCTCGGCGGGATCGCTCGAGTCCGCAGAGGTCTCAGAGATAAATCATTTGTCTGATTTTTTGAGAAGAAAAATCAGACAAAACTCTCAGCCCGCCTCAGGCGGGCATTTAGAACCTGGGTCAAGCCAGCATTGTTCAGCAGCATAAGCATTTCTGCCGGTGAACATGTCCCGCAGCAGCGGGATGGCCTTTTGAGCTGAATCCTCCTCTCAAGGATTCAGCTCAAAACCCTGTGCCTCTGTGCGCTCTGTGAGATATGTATAAGACCCTTTGAGGGTGACCATCAAGCTACCCCTTTTAGGGGTGGTAATTGACTATTATGAGACTAATAAAAGAAGGGAGCAAGAAATGGGGGATTACCACAGAGTCTACCGATACATCGATGAGAATTTCGATTCGCATGTGAAGGCGACGCAAGATTTCCTTCGCCAACCGAGTGTTTCCCTGGTCGTCCCGCCTGGGAGGAGCCAGGATGTTGTTGATTGCGCGGTGATGCTGCGAAAGATCATGGCCGATCTT
>CAYGBW010000127.1:0-13890 GCA_964348185.1 uncultured Thermodesulfobacteriota bacterium
CATTCTTGCCCTGTGGAGTAACCCTCTTGATGACACTCAATAGGGCTAACCTTTGGAGTATTAAGGCCTACGCCCCAGTGCGAGGCACCACTCAACAGGGTGAAGATTTTGACATTTGAAATTACTTCTTCGACACCTCAATGGGATTTGGGCAAAAAGCCGTCAAAAAGAAGCCAGAAGTCAGCAGACTCCACACTCCCCCACCTTCTTCATGACCTATCCTTTCAGACTCATGAACCAGAAGAAAGGTCAGTCGCCAAGCCAGCTCGTGATCAGATGGGCGAGTACCCGCGCTTCGTCCTACGCCGTCGAAAGGGGTAGGTAATCGTCGCCCAGCACTCCAGCGCCTCCCTTGGCCCCCCACATGACGGTGGGGATATTCAATGCACATAAACATCCGGCATCGAACGCACCTGGCCTGTACTCGACTCGAGGTTCCACACCTCTGATCTTTTTGTTCGACGCTTTGAGTCTCTGAACGATAGGCGAGCCAGCATCCACCATCGCAGGAAGCATATGCACCCCTCACTCAACGGGCACCTGAAAAGGTGACATACATCTCATTCAGTCGCAGTCTATGATTACCACCCCTTAATCTTGCTGAGTACCTGATCTGAAACTCTTCCTTCTTCCACATCATGGATAGCCTTTTCAACGATAGATAGTGCCTGGTTAACTTCACCTTCACTTATGACCAAAGGAGGAGCGACCCTCAAAACAGAATCACTGAAGAAAACCATGATCAACCCGAGCTCCCAACAACGCCAGCATATTTTGGCTGTCTTATTTCTATCTCTTTTTTTAGATTGCCTATCTTCTACGATGTCAACCCCGATGAGAAGGCCCTTGCCACGGATATCGCCGATGCATTCAAATCGGTCTTTCATGGCCTCAAAGCCTTCCAGAATCATCTCACCTTTGGATTTGGCATTGTCCAGAAGGTCTTCTTCTTCTATGACCTTTATCGTCTCTAGTGCTGCTATACAAGAGACGGGATTGCCTGCGGTATTGAAAAAATGAGCAGGAGCTTCCCATGCCTCCATAATTTCTTTCCGGGCGATAAGGGCACTCAAAGGCAAACCTGACGCCATGGCCTTCCCCATCACTAATATATCGGGGGACAAGGAAAAATGGTTGGTCGCAAACCATCTCCCAGTCCGGCCAAACCCGGTTTGAACCTCATCAGCTATGATCAGAATACCATGACCCTGGCAGATACGCTGAAGTCGGTCGTAGTATCCATCTGGCGGTATGATAACTCCTGCATCCGCCTGTATCGGCTCCAGGATTATCGCGGCAACGTCCTCTGGGGGGATTATCGTCTGTAGGAGCTCTTCAAAATACTGCAAACATTTAAGATGGCATGATGTTGATGTCTGATCAAAGATGCACCGATAACAATCAGGATAAGGAATAAAATGAACTTTTGTCAGTAAAGGAGCCATATGTCTCCTCATATTCAGGCTTATTCCGGATACACTAATGGCTCCTACCGTCGTACCGTGATAGGATCTGAGAAAAGAAACGAATACATCCCTTTTGGTATAACTGCAAGCTACCTTAAGAGCTCCATCAACTGACGCTGATCCAGATAAACCGAAAGCAACACGCTTTTCATATGCACCTGGCGTAATTTCAACGAGCTTTTTCCCTAGTTTGGCATGAGGGACATGATACATGTACGCTGGTGTATAATGAATGAATTTGTCTATTTGGTCCTTTATCGCCGCTACGATTCTGGGATGATTATGGCCCGTATTCATCACTGCTGCACTGGACAAAAAATCTATGAATTCGTTGCCTTCGATATCCTTGACCATACATCCTTTGGCCTCACCCACAACGAGAGGGTAATAGGGTATTCTCGTTGTATAAGACATATTCTCCCGGTCTAGATCGATTATTCTTTTTGTCTTTTCAGTTAGTTTGTTCACCATATCACTCCATTGCGCCACAGTCGAAGCATTCGAACCCGTACCCCCGACAGGAGACGTCACACAAGCCCTCTGTAGGAGCGCCACCCTGCACCGTCCCTTCCATCGCCTCTCCAGGGCATTGGACTCCTAGAGTGTTTTCGACTGGTGCACCATCGTCTCCAGCAGGACTTCTGTCCCTTTGGCAACGGCCTCCCAACTGGTCTCTTCCTCAGGACAATGACTTAAGCCATTTTTTGTTGGCAAAAAGATCATAATGGTGGGCGCTATCCTGGCTATTTTTAGGGAATCGTGTCCCGCCCCACTGATGATTTTCGTGTAGCCAATCCCCTTCCCCTCACATATCTCCATGAGTAGCTGAACCAGCTTTTGAGGAAATAAGACCGGGTCAAGATCGAAGAGGTTTTCAATCTGGTAGTCGAGATCTCTCCTGTGGCACAGGATTTTGATTTCCTTTTCGATCTGTTCAAAAAACCGATCCCTTCTCCGCTTATCGATATCCCGAATATCGAGTGTAAAGACTGCCTTTCCGGGAATCGTATTCACCATCCCCGGCCTGACCTCTACCTTTCCAACCGTCGCCATCAGGGGGTCGGCGCCTTCACTGGCTAGAGCTTCTATTCTCTGAATGATCGCAGCCGCAGCGGTCAGCGCATCCCTTCTCATTCTCATTGGGGTCGCTCCAGCATGATCGGCAGCCCCCATGATTTCGACTTTTTTCCACAGAAGACCAGAGATTCCCTCTACAATCCCCACGTCAACCCCTTTTTCTTCCAGAACCTTGCCCTGCTCAATATGCATCTCCAAACAGATCTTGAAATAGTCATCCCCCAATGCAGCATCGCCCACCCTTTCCGGATCAAGGCCAGCTCCTTCCATCGCCTCAGCCCGAGAAATACCCTCCTTGTCAGTCAGCTGCAGAAACTCCGTCACATCTTCTCCACTCATGGCCGAGCTTCCGAATACCCCCGTTCCAAATCGGGCACCCTCCTCATCATTAAACACGATGACCTCTATGGGATGAAAATTCCTAAAATCGTCTTCTGCCATAGCTTGTAGACACTCGATCCCCGCCACGACGCCAAGTGCACCATCAAAGGCCCCGCCATTAACAACCGTGTCAAGATGAGAGCCTGTACCAACGACCGCTGCTTCGGCAGAGGAGCCGTCTCTCCGTCCGATGATATTACCCGCTCCATCGATCCGCACGCTCAACCCAGCTTCTCTCATGAATTCTGTTACCAGACTTCTTGCCTCAAGGTCCTCAGGTGAATACGCGAGACGGGTCCATCCCCCTTCCGGGTCTCGGCCAATCTCCGCGATGTTGTTAAATCGGTTTTTCATTCTCGCCAGGTTTATATCCATCCGTTACATCACCCTACCTTATTGGGTCGATCCAGTAGATTATGAAAACCTCCATGAGCCAAGACCTCCAGGTCAACGCTTTTCAAAAAATGACCCCCATCCCTCCAGGGATACCCTTCCCCTGAGAGAATACGACTCCCTACACTCCGAACCGTCTTCCTCGTTTGGGTGAATGAGGGGCCAGATCCAAGGCGGCCGAAACAGTCCACAGAATAGCTCGATTTGTGCTCACGACCGGCTTCTTCAAATCCCTTTGCAGGTAATCACAGGCCCTTAAGGTCTCGATATCGGTACTCAAGATAAAGATGACGTCTTCCCCTGAGTTCGCATGATCAACAACAAATCTGTAAAGCCTTTCGGGGACTATCTCTCCGACCTCGTTGAGATCACGAATCTCCAAAGAGACATTCTTCACTATCTCTATACCTTCTCCCTGAAAATACGTGCGAATCGGCTCCTTGACTTCAGGGGGATAGGGTGAAAAAAAGGCGACCTTGGTCCTCCCCAGCCCGGCCAAGGCCTTCTTGCAGGCCTCGCCTGCTGTGAATGCTTCAGTCCGGCACCTATCACGAAACTCCCGATCCCATGATTCACCTTTTATCAAGCTGGTAGAGAGGCAACAATAGACAATGAGATCCACATTACAGCCATTGAATTCCTCCAAACAGTGATCACAATTCTCCGCCATCTTATGCACATTCTCCACCGTAAACTGCCCTGAAATCTCCATCCTCGCAGCATGAAAAGAGACGCCTTCAATTCTCTCTGCATAAAACTCAGGCTCAATAACCGTATTATTCGTGGGAACGACGAGTCCCACCCGACCTCTCCAACCCAACATGGTTTTGACCTCCAAGGATGAGTGCCCCCCCAAATCCATTCATATGAATCATTTACGCAAAACGATCTAGTGAAGCTCACCGTGCTCCCGCGCGGGGCAGGTTTCATTTTTTTCGGGAGAGCGCAACTCGCCGAAGTGAGCACCCTCCAGCCTCTCACCGATTCCTGGCCAGGATTGTATCGAGACGAAAAAATTCGATGAATTATACCCGGGTCCTTCGATCCGTCAAGGGCAATGCCCTCAGAGATAGGTCTCGAATGGCTATAAAGGTATAGGGTCAGAATAGGTGCTGACATTCTGGGCAGAAAAAGGTCATTCGTTTCCGTTCACCCATCTTCTTCCTCTGGATACGAGATTTGCACCCAGAGCATATCCTTTTCTGGTAAATCTTCAGGATGGGTTTGAGGGGTCTGTCCGTTCTTTTGACTTCGTAAAAGGCATTGGAGAAGCGTATCGTCTGCTCCAAGAGGTCCTTCATTTTCTCGCTGGGGATGTTTTTGGATAGGCTGGCCGGGTGGATCGTTGCTTCAAATAGGGCCTCGTTCTTGATGATGTTCCCCACGCCCGCGAATATGGCTTGATCCAGTAACAAATCGGCGATGATCCCTCCGTGCCCCTGGGCTGCCTCCATAGCCCTTTCTCTGGCAAAATCAGGATTAAGGATGTCTGATTTCGCATCGAGTCCTTCAAGCTGGTCTTTTGAGAAGATCTTTACCGAGCAGTTGTAGAAGTTGAGCTCGTGGCCATTCAACGAGAGGGAGAGTCTGGGGTCCATGCCCTCTCTCCGCTCATCCACCCGGTAGCTTCCGAACATGAGGAAATGAATAACGGCCGCCAGAGAATCTGCTTCGATGACGAGCCTTTTCCCCACCGTGTAGATACGGTTTAACCTTTCCCCTTTGAGTCCTTCTTTTCCTGCCTTCGTATTGCCCCACACGTCGGCTATGCTTTGATTTTCGAGAAAGGAGAGCCCTTCAGCAAGGGCTTTTAGGGGGGGTCCTTCCATAGCATTCCTCAATGGCGAAGATTTTGCCATCTTGATCGGTCGACTTTAGAGACTTTTCGTCCAATGATTCCACCTGCATAGGATCATAAAGAAGGGGTCAAACCTACGTTTGAAATGTGCGACAAAGTCCTGACGATAAAACGTAGACTCAACCCCGCCGGTGAACTAATAAAAACTCCCTTTTGCCTATAATATAAGAATAAAGGGGCTTCTGGGTCAAGGGGGTGAATGCCACAACCCATGGCGGCTGAATGATAAGCTCTCGTTGGTAGGAATCCTGGAACGGTTAATGGATAGGCGCTGAGTTTTGGAGGACCTAGGTAGGTTTTGAAGGTTAGTGACAAGCACCTCCGCTCTTTAGGCGATGCCAGTCGTGTCGCACCCGGCCTGTCAGAGGATCGGGAGACGACGCATCAGGGTGCTGAAAAGCCTTTCATGCGGGTGCGAAGGGGAATTGAAGTGGTTTGACATCAGGCTTGAAGCAGATAACCATCTTTTTGCGGTGATTAACACCCCTCAAAAACAGCCAAAGGAACTCCCCCCTTTTTTGCCTCGCAGGCTCTCCCGCCCTCATGCTCCGCGTCATCACACACTGAAATACGTTGGCCACGTCCAATCTGACGGTTGTTGGCATTGTGACATAATTAAACTTCTCGAAAAAGAAGGTCATTATAACCTTGAATTCCTACCAGCATCCCCAATTTCATGTGGTGCTGGTCACCGGCAAAGCGGTTAAAAACAACCGCGAACTTCTCGACGGTCGTTGGGACAAAAATGACACCAAGGATGCCCCCAACGTTGCCGATTTAGTTTCCCGGGGCAAATGTCTTTATTATGACTATCCGTCAGACAATAAATTGCGCAGATATCCTTACCAGAGAGAACCCTTAACTTAGCCAACTGTCACCTCGAGCTGTGTTACGTATACTTCTTCATGAAGTCGTGCCTTGATTTCTTCCGACGAGGCGCATTCGAAAAAAAGCTCCAGTGCCTCACGCAGGTTCTCCCGCGCTTGTTCAACGCTGTTTCCCTGACTCGCTATATCCAGCTCTGGGCACAAGGCAACGTAGCCGTCGCCCTCACGTTCAATAATCGCTGTCAATTGACGGTTCATGGAAACCTTCGAGAGTAATATAGGGTGTATTGTTTTAGGCCTGTATTCGTCGCTTAGCCATAGTTCAAATTCTTGGTCGTTAATTCAGTAATCATTCAGTAGTAGCAAAGAACTCGATGAGGAAATATCCGCATGGAGTGACAGAACGAGATGAGAAGATTACGCCGTGATCGTGCGACGTCCTGATTTAGCCGCTTTTAGATCTGATCTTTCGTTGGGCCTCTAGAAAAAAAGTATATCCAAGGAGCATTATACGGTCAAGCGCAGTTTGTTGGTCGAAGTCCATAATCTGAGACTGTTCAATAATTCAGGTTTATAGTCCAATTTAAGGGACGTTGTTTCTGAATGAACATAACTCCACTGGTCTAACCGGTCCACTAAAACCTTGGAGTGCTCGGTTCACCACGCCATAACATGGTGCGACTTTCCGGACACACGAGGTCTCAACTCCGTAAACAAGACTGATCCTTAAGCCGCTACACCTTCCTTATCAAGTCAATTCAGAAACAACGTCCCCTACCTTTTTTTCTGAAAAACGCCCCCTCCCCTCTCTGTACAGAGTTTTTGACCCGTTCTAAGACTCGGTCGTTCGATCTTCCGAACTCGGCCTGGCGGTCTCAGACAGCTGAATCTCGCCCCTTCGGGGACACTCCCTTCGCCAAGACGGGTAGCCCCAAAAACTCCGTAATGTCCGCTCCAGGGACATTTTTCAGTGACGACTAAGTAATATCAACGGATGAGTACTAGGTACATTCTACTCGATTCCCCTTCACCCCATCCCGCTCCCCGTCGGGAGAGGGGGGGCGAGAGGGGCAGAAACATGCGCGAGTTAAATGCACTCCCATTAGTTCCCGCTGAATATGGGTGGCGTCTTCATGATCTCTGCCAGTTGCCGAGATTCGTCATTCTCTCACCGTAGCCTATCACGATGACGACGAGGAGACAGAAGATTCACCTCGGTTTCTGGACCGTTTTCTGACCAGGACCCTTTTCGCATCGAGAACAAGACTGAATAAGGTGGGAACAAGTAGCAAGGTAAAAACCGTGGAGGTAATAAGACCGCCAACGACCACACTCCCGAGCCCTCTGTAGAGTTCAGAGCCTGCCCCGGGAAACAAAACCAGGGGGAGCATCCCGAACACGCTTGTGCTCACACTCATGAAGATCGGGCGAACCCTGTTCCTCACGGCCTCATAGATCGCTTCCCTCGGGTCCATCTTTTCGTCTCGCATGTAGTTGAGGGACTGATGGACGATGAGGATGGCGTTATTGACCACGATACCCACGAGAAGGATAAACCCCAACATTGTCAAAACGTCGAGGGCTTGAGTTACAACCAGAGCATTGAGCAACCAGAGACCGAAAAAACCTCCTGCCCCAGCCAGGGGGACACTGAACATAATGACCAGAGGGTAGAGAAAGCTTTCGAAGAGAGAGGCCATCAGGAGGTAGGTGATGATCACGGCGATGAGAAAATTCCACTGCAGGGCTCTGCGCGTCACTGAAAGCTTATCGGCTGTTCCAGAGAGTCTGATTTCGTATAGCTGACCGAGGTCACCGGAGCTTTTGAGTCGCTTCACAATACGCTCTTCGATCTCATCCAGAGCGGTCTCCAGAGGGATCCGCTCAGGTGGAATGACACGGACAATAATCGATCTTTCTCTCTCCATGTGATTAATCTGTTGGGGTCCGGTGACGAGTCGAATGTCGGCCACAGAACCCAGGGTGACCCGCTTCCCCCCAGGGGTTTGGATCAATAGGTCCTCCAAATCCTGGATTCTCTCGATGGCTTGGGCCCTTCCCAATAGGGTCAGATCGATTTCTTCACCCTCGTACTGGTAATCACTGGCCTTTATGCCGTCCAGAATCGCATCGACTGACAGGCCCAGTTCGCTCGTCCTGAGGTTGAGACTCGAGGTTCTCTCCCGGTCAGGGACCACCTGAATCTCAGGACTGCCCAGGTCCAGGCTGGGAATGGGACGCAACTGGGACCCGGGCAACACCTCCATGACCTGCCGGAATATTCCTTGACCCAGTTCGATCAAGCGGGTTAGATCTGGGCCGGTGATTTCAATATCAATGGATCTGCCCTCTCCCACTCGCTCAAAGAGGCTCGATTGTTGGACAATCGGAATGATTCCCGGAACCGTGAGAAGGGCCCGATAGACAGCTGGAAGCAGTTCGCGAACCCTTTCATCTTCCGAGCTGACCGCCCCCATGAATGCCTGGTTTCGCAATGCGACGAAAAAGAAATTCTCGATGCCAGGAGCCCCAGCAGGACGGTTTGCCTCGTTCCAGTAGGGAGCCAGATCCCCCTCAATTGACCGGCCGATTCTCAACATCTCCTCGAGATTATAGCCCGGGGGGGGAAGAATAATGCCGAACAGAAGATTCCGGTTTCCCTGGGGGAGATACTCGGTCTTTGGCATGAGAAACCACGCCATTCCAAAAGCAGCCCCCGTCATGACAAGGACCAGACCTATCCTGAAAACCGTTCTCCCGTAAATCCAGAGGAAGAATCCACCAAACCCTTTGGCGACGATTCTCCCCAACGACCCCAGTCCCAACAAATTGGAGAGGGAGAAAAACCGCCCGATAGAGACCCTTTCGTCGCTCACAACGACCAGGGCCTTGGGAACCGATAGGATCCGTGCAGAGAGAGACGGAATCACCGTCACAGAAACGAGCAGACTCAAGGCCACCGAACAACTCACCGCAACGGCAATGTCTTTGAAGAGCTGGCCGGCTTCTTCCCGGACAAAAATCACGGGGAGAAAGACCGCGATCGTAGTCAGGGTGCTGGCCACAAGGGCCCCGAAAACCTCCACCACCCCCCGATAGGCGGCCTTGGGGGCACCCTCTCCCATCTGGCGATGGCGGTAGATATTCTCCAGAGAGACGATGGAGTTGTCCACCACCATGCCGACGGCAAATGCCAGGCCTGCAAGACTGATCACGTTGATGTTTCGGCCAAAAAGGAACATCAGGAGAAACGTTCCAATGAAACTGATGGGAATGGCCAGGGCAATGACAAAGGTACTGGAGACACTCCTGAGAAACAAGAGGAGCACGATGATGGCAAGGGATCCCCCCACATAGATATTCTGCTCGACCAGGTTGAGGGCACTGTAAATGTAATCCGTCTCGTCGTAGACCTGCTCCAAGGACAGGTCCCGGCTGGGAAGGAGATCGGCGTTCAGTTTCTTGACCCCTTCTTTGACATCCTTCATCACGGTCAGAATGTTGGCCCCCACGTCCCGAACCACATTCATGGCGATAGCAGGTTCGCCCTTCTGCCGGACGATTGCCAGGGGTTCTTGATGCCCCAGCTCAACTTCAGCGACGTCTCGAACATAGACCGGCGCATCCCGATCCCTCCGAATAATGACATTTTCGATGTCACCGGGGTCCTGATACTGACCCAGAGTTCGGACGACATATCGTCTTTTCCCCTCGTCAAAATCCCCTGCGCTGATGTTCTGATTCTCCCGATCCAGTACCCGCGCCATCTCCTGAATGGTGATCCCTCTCGCTGCCAGGGCATTCGGGTCGATAACCACCTGCATTTCTCGCTCTTGACCGCCAAAGACATTGACCGATGCCACGCCCGGAATGCGCTCCAATCGGGGTTTCACGTTGTCTTCGATGAAATCCTTTTCCAGGAAAACCGTGGCGGGATCTCCTGATGTTTTCTTGAAGATGAACCAGGCAATGGCGTCCTGCTCAGTTCCAGAAGAGATAATGACCGGTTCCTGAGCCTCATCCGGATACCTGGGGACCTGTTGCAGTTTATTAGACACCTTGAGCAAAGCCGCATCCTCATCCGTTCCCTGTTGGAATTTCAGGATCACCCTTCCCCTGGAATCCAAGCTTTCGCTCTTCATCTCCACAAGACCCTCGATCCCCTTGAGCTGTTCTTCCTGCTCATCGACGATCTCCCTCTCGACTTCCTGGGGACTGGCACCGGGCCATCGGGTCTCGACGGTAATCTCGATCTCCTTCACCTCTGGGGTTAACTGGACAGGGACGCGGAAGATGGCAATGAAACCGAAGATCACAATCAGGATCACCCCAACCGCAACACTCACCGGATAGTCTATGGACGATTCAACGAATTTCATGTTTGACCTTTGGCGGGCAGGACACGAATGGGTTGCCCATCACGGAGTCGCTCGTTCCCCCGGATCACGACCTGATCTCCCGGATCGATCTGCCCCGTAACCTCTGCCTCGCTTCCATGATACCCTTTGACGCGCACCCTAACCTGTTTCGCGGTTCCGTCTTGGACAACAAAAACAACGGCGTCCTTCCCCCGGCTCACCAGGGCATCCTTGGGAACCAGAAGCCCTTTCCGAGAATAGCCGGTGGAAAAGGTCACCCTGGCCAGCATGCCGCTTTTCAGTATGAACCCCTTGTTCATCACTTCGAACTTCACGGGAAAAACCCGGGCCTCTGCGTCGCCCTCAGAAATAATCGCATAGATCCTGCCCTGGTAGGTCTCTCCGCCCAGGGCATCTGCGGTCACAGAGGCCGGCTGGCCGACCTTCAACCTGAAGATGTATCGCTCTGGAACGAGAACCGAAATATGCACAAAACTCAGATCGATCAGGGTGACAACGGCCCCTCCTTTGTCAACCCATTGACCCACCTCGGTATATTTCTTGGCAACCTCGCCGGAAAAAGGGGCAAAGATCTGTGTCTTACCCAGCCGATCCTTGAGGCGGGCGATTTCGGCTTCGTGTTGGCCCAGCTTTTTGGAAAGCGCCTCGGCTTCGAAACGGTCATCGACGAGTTGTTTCCTCGCAACGAATCCCTTTGCCACCAGGTCTTCGGATCTCTTCAAATCGGCCTTAGCCTGGAGGTATCTCTGCTCGGCCTCTTTCCAAGCCGCCTCTGCTTGTTTGAGTTGCAACTGGTAAACCGAGGCACCGAGTTCAGCGATTTTTTCCCCCTTTTTGACAGAATCCCCTTCTTCAACAAACATCTTTTCCACGAGCCCTTCCACTTCCGAGGCAAGGATACTCTTCACCCTGGGGAAAACGGTGCCGGTGAGGGTCGCCCTCCTGTCCACGGACTCTCTCTTGACAGGGGAGACTTCTACTGGAGCATTCGGAGACCGGTCCTGGGCATACCCAACCGGGGAAAGCACCAAATAAAGGGAAACCCAAAAAATCACGATGCATTTCTTGACCATTGGCTCGTCATCCTTTTCCGAGGACTCTAAAAGAATATAACCCATCACGCGATAAAATCCATCTCTTTTGACGGGCGAGCAGTGAAGCTCCCCGCCCTCCCGCGCGGAGCATCTTTCAATTCTCTCAGGAGAGCGGAACTCGCTGAAGCCGGCACCATGCTCCATCGCGAGCGTCTCGACTTCGAGACTCTTCGTCAGATTGATTTCAACCGGCTAGGGACCGGTTGCCTGATTTCTAAAAGTGCATTAGAATTGAGCAGAGAACCCATGAAGCCAGGCAGTGAGCCAACCGATGTTTTTCACACATTTCGATAGAAGGAAAGGAGCGCACCTATCATGGCATGGTTCCTCTACCTTGTGAGTATCCTCTGGGTGATTATCGGGGTGGTTTTTGTGTTATATACGGGATGGATTCGAAAACTCCTGGGAGGAATACCGGGGAATAGGAATCTTCGAGCGTTGAGTCCCATACCCCTCGTATTTGGCGTCCTTCTGGCTGTCAGTGCGGCATGGAGCGAGGTTTTCCTGCTCATATTTGTTCTCGGCCTTATTCTCCTAGCCACAGGCCTTTATCTGTTATTTGGCCCAAAGAAACAGATAGACACGGTCAGCGCCTGGTGGGTCGAGAAGGCCTCGGATCAGCTCTATCGATTCTGGGGTCTCATCGTCCTCGTGCTGGGAATTGCCTTGCTTTCTTGGATCTGATGATTTGGCGTATCCGAGGAGAATCCCTTCGAAGGAGAACGACCCCTTTCATCCCCCATCACAGTCTGGATACCGGTGAATGACCTGGCGACCCAGGGACTGGACAGAGTTGTCCCCCCTCTCAGGGGCATCCCCCAGGGAAACGACCCCATGAGATGGCATCTTGTCGACGTGAGACGAGTTGCCGGTGCTGCCCAACGATGGGAACTAGGATTTCACGACATTCTTGGCCACGGGCCCTCGGTCGCTCTCTTCCACATCAAAGGTCACTTCCTCACCTTCGGCGAGGGCCTTGAACCCCGGCATGTTTATGGAGGAGTAGTGAACAAATATGTCCTGACCGTCTTCCTGCTGAATAAAACCATATCCTTTCTTATCACTGAACCACTTTACGATCCCTTTTGCCAAAACGCTGACCTCCTTTTAAGGATTTTTGTGGGTGGCCCCGACCGTCAGGTGTCCCGGCCAAACCACCCGTATTGCTGGGAGAGTAACCTTCAACACCCGATGAGATCGCCCTCTTAAAACCCTAGCAAAAAAAGGGCCATCGAGAGCTCAAACCGACAGAGTTGGCTCTTAGGTGAAGGCAGTATAAGACAAAGGGACCTGTGCGTCAACGGGTAGGAACGACGCTGGAGATTCTCTTCCAGTGGGCGCCAAGGAAAGGAAAAAAGGGTCCCTATCCCCCTTTTTTTGCTTCCTCGCAAACAAAGTGAGCCCAACCCACATCGTACGAACCCATTCCGATCAAGCAGGCAACGATGATTTGTCGTCCATCGTCGCGTCCGATTTTCTTGCCCGCGACACCTTCCCCAACCTGACCGCAAACAGACTTCTCGCCAAATTCTCCTTTCTCTACCAATCCGGATAGCTCGCCTCGATGCAAGTTTTGAGCCCAGCTATCGACAGGAACTCGGTCCGATCGAGTAAAGCCCGATGCGGGAGCTTTCCATAGGAGGAGTATAGGGGGAAGAGGCTCTCGTGTCAACCGAGGAAGGGACGCGAGCCAGGCGGGTTCGCTGTGACCAGATTATGAGGAGGATCGTGAAGACGGAAAGAGGCCCGGCCTTTTGGAAAACCCTGCCCAATGCTATAATAGATCCTGAGTTTGGGAAGGGGTCCGGAGGAATTGTCACTTTTTTCATGACCAGGCGCCATGAGAGCAAAGCCGTGACACAGAGTACACAGCGCGGCGAAGCCGCAACCAAATCCGAGACTCGAAATCTCTTCGAATCAATTAGCCGCAGACCCACGCGGACACACGCAGATAGATCTTTTCCCTGGCCGACCCGCCGCCGCACAAGGCTCTGGCGCGCTAACACTGGCCAGGGAAAAACCGCTCGCCCTCCGGGCAGCTCAAATATATGTCAATTCATCTTTTCATTGGTAGGAGTAAGAGTTAACAGGGAATCAATTCCATGAGCCACGAGTCTAAGACGTTTACGGGCTGATTCGTATCGCGAAGCGATGGTCCCGCAGGGCGGGATTCGCGTAAGTCTGCGTGGGTCTGAGGCTAAAAAGAATCACTGAACTTGACCGTATGGGGCGGCGCATGAAATTCTTGACGAAATTTCCAGAAACTGAAGGTTAGTACCATAGAGGAGAGAAACCGATAGCCGTTCACAGAATCAAAGAAGATGGATGAAGGCAAAAATGTAGGGGTTCGATTTATCGAACCCGTAAGGAAATCACCAAAGAGGAAAGAGATAAGGCTAAAAGGCTACGATTATA
>CAYGBW010000128.1:0-34001 GCA_964348185.1 uncultured Thermodesulfobacteriota bacterium
AAGGGAGTGTCCCCGAAGGGGCGAGATTCCGCTGTCTGAGGCCGCTAGGCCGAGTTCGGAAGATCGAACGACCGAGCCTTAGAACGGGTCAAAAACTCTGTACAGAGAGGGTCAGGGGCATTTTTCAGTGACGACTCATCAGAGGCCTTTCCCTGTGTCGTGGAGGACGCCCCTTACTGACCCGTGGAGGAATGAGGAGAAAGGAATGGACTATAAGGCAACGTTGAACCTGCCCAGAACGGATTTTCCGATGAAGGCGGATCTTCCGAAGAGGGAGCCGGAGTTTCTGAAGGAATGGGATCGAAAGGGGATTTACGGGCAGATCTCTAAGAAATCCGAGGGCAGGGAGAAGTATGTCCTCCATGATGGTCCGCCCTATGCTAACGGCCACATCCACATCGGTACAGCCTTGAACAAGATTCTGAAGGATTTCATCGTCAAATCACGGTTCATGATCGGCTATGACAGTCACTATGTTCCTGGATGGGACTGTCACGGGCTTCCTATCGAAAACGAGGTAGACAAGGAACTGGGGGGTAAGCGGGAGGCCATGTCCATTCTCGAGGTCCGGCAACGGTGCCGAGAGTTTGCAGAGAAGTTCCTCAATGTCCAACGGGAGGAGTTCAAGCGGCTGGGCGTTCTTGGCCTCTGGGAGGACCCCTACCTCACCATGAGTTATGACTATGAGGCGACCATTGCCAGAGAGTTTGGTAAGTTTGTCTCCAAGGGTGACGTCTACAAAGGCAAGAAACCCATCCACTGGTGTTACCACTGTAAGACAGCTCTCGCCGAAGCCGAAGTCGAGTATGAGGACCACTCCTCTCCCTCAATCTACGTCAGGTTTCCCGCTCTGTCTGATTTTGGACAAAACCTCGAGTTTCTGAAGGGGAAAAAGGTCTCCATGGCCATCTGGACGACGACACCCTGGACCATTCCGGCCAATCTGGCGATTGCCGTTCATCCAGAATTCGACTACGTGGCGGTCGATGTCGGCGATGAGATTCTGATTCTGGCCGAGGCCCTGCTGGAAGCGTGCATGGGGATTTTCGGTTTTCCGACTTACAGGGTCTTGGGGCGTTTCAAGGGAAAATCGCTGGAAAACCTGAAATGCCGTCACCCCTTTATTGACCGCGAATCCCTGCTGGTCCTGGCCGACTATGTGACCCTCGATGCCGGAACGGGATGCGTTCATACGGCCCCTGGGCACGGCAAGGATGACTATGAGACAGGATTGGCCTGTGGCCTCGACATCTATACCCCTGTGGATGATGATGGAAACTTCACGGACGATGTTCAATTCTTCGCGGGACAGTTCGTTTTCGAAGCAAACAAAGGGGTGATTGAAAAGCTCCATGAACTGGGAGCCCTTCTAAAAAGTGAAGAGATGGACCACTCCTATCCCCACTGCTGGCGTTGCAAGAACCCGATCATATTCAGGGCGACGGAGCAGTGGTTCATCTCCATGGAAAAGAGCGACCTGAGAAAGAAGGCTCTGGAGGCCATCGAGAAAGTGGCATGGACACCCGCCTGGGGAAAAGACCGGATATACGGCATGATTCAGAACCGGCCAGATTGGTGTATCTCGAGACAGAGAGCCTGGGGGGTTCCCATCACGATCTTCTACTGCACGCGTTGCAATGACATCCTGGCAAGTGAAGAGCTAATCAATCACATAGCAGATGGATTTGAAAGGGAAGGGGCTGACCGCTGGTTTGCAAAACCCCCATCGGAACTCTTGCCCCCGGGAACCGTTTGCTCTGGTTGCCGGGGAAAGGATTTCAAAAAAGAGACCGACATCCTCGACGTCTGGTTTGACTCGGGAGTCAGCTACGCTGCGGTCTGCGAAAAACGCAAAGCGTTGAAGGCCCCCCCTGACATGTATCTGGAGGGTAGCGATCAGCACAGAGGGTGGTTCCATAGCTCTCTTTTGGCTTCGGTCGGTACCCGGGGGATTGCCCCCTACCGCACGGTGTTGACCCATGGCTTTGTGGTCGATGGCAAGGGTGAAAAGATGTCCAAATCCAAGGGGAACGTGATCACCCCGGATTGGGTCATTGAGCGGTACGGAGCCGAGATCCTGCGGCTCTGGGTTGCTGCCGAGGACTACAGAGATGACATCAAGATTTCCGAGGAGATTCTGAAACGACTCGCGGAAGCCTACCGAAAAATCCGCAACACGTGCCGCTATAATCTGGGTAACCTGTATGACTTTGTTCCCTCCAGAGACGCCGTCCCCTATCCGAGTCTTCTGGAACTGGACCGGTGGGCCCTCCACAGACTCCAGAAAACGATCGGTCGGATTCTAAACGCCTACAACCGATTTGAATTTCACACCGTCTTCCACACCTTCAACAACTTTTGCTCTGTGGATTTGAGTGCCTTTTATCTGGACGTTCTCAAGGATCGCGTCTATACGGGACGGGCGGCCTCCCCGGAGAGAAAGTCCGCCCAGACCGCCATGTACGAGATTCTACTGGCCCTGACAAAACTCATGGCCCCCGTCCTCTCCTTCACGGCGGAAGAGATCTGGAGCCATCTCCCCTTTGAGGAGGACAGAGAGGAGAGCGTCCATCTGGCCGCTTTTCCAAGCGTAAATGCGGAGTATCTGGATGAAGGCCTTGCCGAGAAATGGGAGAAGATACTCCAGGTTCGGGATCAGGTTTCAAAAGCTCTGGAAGAGGCGAGGAATGAGAAAACGATTGGACATTCTCTCGACGCCCGGGTGGAGATCGACGCTTCTCCGGAGATGATGGAGCTCCTTGAGCCTCTTGCCAATGACCTGAAAGACGTATTTATTGTCTCTCAGGCATTGCTGAGGAAGAATCCAGGGATCAAAGGCATTCAGGCAAAGGTTGAGAGAGCAAGGGGAAGCAAGTGCGAGCGGTGCTGGAACTTTGATGAGTACGTGGGAAAGGACAAGGCCCGTCCCTCTCTCTGCCGGCGATGCCTGGCCGTTGTTGGGCCGGAGTGACACCTTCTTGGAAGAGACCGCCTTTTGGCGCCAGACGAAGGGGAGGAGAGGGGGGACGGGATAGGGATGGGGAGAAAAAGGCTCACCAGGAAACACCTGATCCTCGGGATAGCCCTGACAGCTTTATTGGTCCTTGATCAGTGGATCAAGGCTGTCGTGGTGCGGACTATTCCCCTTCACGAATCGATGCCCGTAATTCCTGGGCTCTTTGACATCACCCACGTCAGAAACACCGGAGCTGCATTTGGTCTCTTTGCCGGAGAGATAAGTCATTTTCGTACCCTCTTTTTTGTCGCCCTCACGATCGGGGCTTTGATCGTGATTTGCCTCGTTTTCAGAAGGGTTGAAGAAAATCGCGTGGTCCTCCCCCTGTCCCTTGGCATGATCATGGCAGGTGCCGTGGGGAACCTGGTGGACCGAGTTCGGTTGGGGTATGTCACCGATTTTCTCGATTTCTACTGGCACGGGCATCACTGGCCAGCCTTCAATATTGCGGACTCGGCGATCACGGTGGGGGTTATACTGTTGTTTATCGATAACCTCTTCCCCCGCCGGGGGGCATGAAGCAGAGAACGTCAACCAAAGCGTTCGATGAGAGGTGGATATCATGTCAGCCCGTGACGTTGTGACTTACAGTGAGAGGACACTGCGGAAAAAGTCGGAGGTGGTCAGGGAAGTGGGTGAAGGAATAAGGGAGCTCATCAGGGACATGAAGGAAACCATGTATGCTTCAAACGGGATCGGGCTGGCGGCTCCTCAGGTCGGGATTAGCCAGAGGGTCATCGTTGTCGATGTGACCCCCTACGAGCCCGATCAGAAGCCCTTCGCCCTGATCAACCCAGAGATCGTTTCTGGTGAGGGTGAGGTCGATAGTACGGAAGGATGCCTCAGCGTGCCCGGCTTTGTGGAGACGATCAAAAGGAAAGAAAAGGTGACCGTCCGGGGCCTCAATGAAGAGGGGAAAGAGGTCGAGATCGAGGCCACGGGGATGTTGGCCAGCTGCCGTCAACACGAAATCGACCACGTGAACGGACAGACCATTGTCGAGAGACTGAGTCCCGTGAAACGGGGAATCGTTAGGAAGCGACTGAAAAAAGCCGCCAGGAATCAGTCATGAAGAGGCCCCTTTCTACGGTGTTCATGGGGACTTCTGAGTTTGCGGTCTCAATTCTCCAATCCGTGTATGCCAATTACCCCGTCATCACCGTCGTCACCCAGCCGGATCGGCCCCGAGGACGGGGACGCATCTCCTCGATGTCAAAGGTAAAAGAACGTTCTCTGGAACTCGACATCCCCGTCCTTCAACCGGAAAGAGTCAGAGATCCCGCGCTTGTCGAAGCGATCAGGAATCTGAAGCCCACATTGATCGTCGTGGCTGCCTACGGGCAGATTCTGCCTGGGGGTCTTCTGGAAGTCCCGGAGATGGGCTGCATCAACGTTCATGCCTCCCTCCTTCCCCGATTCAGGGGGGCGGCTCCCATCAACTGGGCCATTGCGCAGGGGGAATCGGAAACCGGGGTGACGACCATCTTGATGGACGAGGGGATGGATACCGGCCCCATTCTCCTGCGCCGTGCCGTTCCCATAGACCCAAGGGACACGGCAGGTTCCCTCCAGGAGAGATTGGCAGTGGTCGGAGGAGAGGTCATAGTCGAAACCATCCAGGGACTGGAGCGAGGGGAAATACGACCCATTCCCCAGGACTCGAGCCAGGCGACCTATGCGCCTCCCCTCAGGAAGGAAGACGGCTGGATTGATTGGAGTCAGCCCGCGACTGTCCTCCACAGACGAATACGGGCTTTGAACCCCTGGCCAGGAACGTTTACCCGCATGGGGGGAAAGATCTTGAAGATTCTCTCGGCAGACGTCGATAAAACCCCCGGGGAACAGGACCCGGCTTGCATCGTCGATGTGGGACAGGAGGGGATCCGAGTGGCTACGGGGGAAGGCCATCTCATCCTGAAGGAGATCCAACTGGAAGGGAAGAAGCGTCTCCCTGTGCGACAGTTTCTGCAGGGCCATCCCGTGGAGATTGGGACGGTCCTTGAATGTCAGGGGACGGAGGGCGGAATTTGATCAATGAAATCTCCACGCCATCTGGCTCTGGACATTCTGATTCGGGTGGAGACAAAGAAACGCCACCCTGACGATCTCCTGACCGCTGCCTTTAAGAAGTATCGGTCCCTGACCGATCGTGACAGGGCTTTTCTCACAGAACTGGTCTACGGGACGCTCCGGTGGCGGGGAAAGATCGATTGGGTCATTTCCCAGTTTTCCAAGGTCGGGACCGAGCGGATGGAGCGGGTCATCTTCCATATTCTCAGGCTCGGTGTTTACCAGCTTCTCTTCCTGACAAAAACCCCCCATCGGGCAACGGTGAATGAATCCGTGATCCTGGCCAGAAAGCTCAAGAACAAAGAGGCAGCCGGGTTCGTCAATGCCCTTTTGCGCCGGATCATACGGGAGGGTTTGGCGGGCTGCGCTGTCAAAGGGGAAGGGACACCCCAAGAGATTCTCGCTGTTGAGCAGGCCTTCCCCCTCTGGGCGGTCGATAAACTCTGGAACCTCTGGGGAGAGAATGAGACAAGGGCCTTTCTCGAGGCTTCGAACAGGCCCGCTCCCCTTACTCTGAGAGTGAATACCCTGAAAACAGACAGGGCAAACCTGATGGACCGGCTGGCAAGACAAGGGCTCTCTGTCTCACCCACATCCTATTCGCCTGATGGTATTGTGCTTGATAACGCGCCGCCCGTTTCAAAAATCCCCTTTCTCGAAAGCGGGTATTACCAGCTTCAAGATGAGGCAGCCCAACTGATCGCCTACATGGTGGAGCCAAAACCAGGGGAGACGATCCTCGACGCCTGTGCTGCCCCTGGAGCCAAAACCACACAACTCGGTCAGCTCATGGGAAACCGGGGGAGGATCTACGCCCTCGACATCAGCGGAACCAGGATGAGACTCCTTCGGGAGTCCTGCCGCAGAATGGGCGTCACCAATGTGACAGCTCTGAGGCGAGACGCCACCTTTCCCATCTCCCTATCGGAGGCAAAAGAATTCGACGCCATTCTCATCGATGTCCCCTGCACCGGATGGGGGACCATACGCAGGAACCCGGATATCAAATGGAAAACTGGATACAAGGACATCGCCCGCATGGCCTCGATCCAGAGAAAGATTCTGGACAACCTGGCCGGCCTCTTAAGAAAGGGGGGGAGGATGGTTTACAGCACGTGCACCGTCTACCCGGAAGAGAACCAGGGCGTTGTCGACGGGTTTTTGGGGGAAGCCGGGGACTTTTCTCTCGACACGAGGAGACTCCCTCCCCTTGCTGACCCGCTGTGGGACGAAAGAGGTTTTCTCCGGACCGTGCCTCATCAACACGGGATGGACGGCTTCTTTGCGGCGAGGCTGGTGAGATCATGATACAAAAGCAGAAACCCTACCGCAAGGCTTTTGAGTTGGCCTGTCAGGAAATCCAATCTCTGGATCCAGCCGTCATGGCGGCTCGCAGCGGCGCCCACTTGCAGGTCAGGGGCGGGAAGAAGGAACTCACCCTCGTCTTCTTCGGGGCCCCGTACTCCATCACCTTCCCTGAGATCGAGATCGTCTCACCCACAAACCAGACGATTTCACTGGTCACCCGAATCATTCTGCTTCACTATTTGATTCGAGGGGACGGAACAGAGTCCCGTGGGGACCTCGTTCCCTACAAGGACATACCTGGAGGGATGGGATATGCCGGGGTGTTTCAGAAGCGGGTGGCAGATCCCCTGATTGGCGTCTTCGGTAACGACCCTGAAGGGTTTCTCCGGGCTGGAATCGCCATGGGAGGAGAAGAGGCGGTCTATGGGGACGTCTCGGTCTCCCTGAAGGTGCTCCCCCGCGTGTCGATCACTCTGGTGTTGTGGCAGGGGGATGAGGAGTTTCCTCCATCCATCCAGTTCCTTTTTGATCGGTCTGTTGATCGTTATCTCTCCCTTGAGGATATCGTCGTTCTGGGAGAGATGACATCGAAGAGGCTGATTGCCAGAGGGTCGCCGGAAAGGCAACAAAAAGGGGATTGAACGGTCGGAGTTTTCAGGCTCCCCCTCGAGGGGGAGCCTTGCTGACGGGTGCAAGCCCTGGCCCTGCCAGACTCGCCAAAATGGCCTCCACAAGCCGCTCAAAACTCACGGAGGAGGGAGGGCCTACTCATTTTCCCTTCGCAAATAAGCCTGGATCTCGGACAAGAGGACCTTCCAACCCCTTCCGACCTTTCTTGCCTTGATCTGATTCGTGCGGACCAGGTTAAGAAAGGTTGGCCTCGAAATCCTCAGGTATTTGCATGCCTCACTGGTTGTGAGGACTTCGTTTTTCCCTTTTAGCATGGATCCCCTCCTTTTCTGATTTTCCCTGCCAGAAAAAACCGGGCCTCCGCGTATCCACGGGAAGCCCGGCTATTGCAACACTGTGGCGTGTCCCTTTGGCAACCCGGCTAACCCGCCCAGCGGGTCCCGTGGCTTTCCGTCCCACCCTCGCGGGTGGTTTGGCTTTGTCGGAGACGGTCTTTTGCTTAAGCTTGCCCTTCTTGCATATGCCATGCCATGGTTCTCAATGGAAGAAAGACCAATGACATCAACGTATTAGGATAAAGCCGTCTTGTCACGATTTGACATAACTATGAAATGAGTTCATACCGCTTAACAATTTTTGACATCAAGAGATCGTCTATGACCTCGACTGAGCCCATATTAACCTGACTTGATGTCTGCTTATGGCAAACGTCAACCGCCGGGCACGTACGAACTCCCCCGGCCTCCCCAGAGCCTCTTTAGGCCACTAACGGTGTTGAGTTGAATCAGAGCCAGTAGTCGCTTGTCCCCTGTTGTCCCGAGTTCGTCGTCACCGAAAAACGCTCCCTACTCTCTCCGTACAGAGTTTTTGACCCGTTCTAAGGCTCGGTCATTCGATCTTCCGAACTCGGCCTAGCGGCCTCAGACAGCGGAATCTCGCCCCTCCGGGGACACTCCCTTCGCCAAGACGGGTAGCCCCAAAAACTCTGTAATGCTCGCTCCAGGGACATTTTTCAGTGACGACTAGTTCGTTGCCCAGAGATCACTCGCCTTCGCCAGGATGCCCCATTAAACGGTTTCGTGATATGGATGTATCGTTCCCCCTGACCCCTGACATGAGCAATGGACTCAATCCGGCTGTGAGCAGAAAATCCCTGAAAAGAGGGATTTTGTCATAGCCCCCAAAATCTGCTATATTCTCTCGTGAAAAAACCGGAGCGAAGGAGGAGTTGATTATGGCAGAAAAGACAATTATTTATGGCAAGGGAGGCTGACCCTATACCCAGGATGCCAGGTCGGCATACGGTGGGGAAGCCCAGTATTTTGATGTCCAGGCGGATAGGGCCAGACTCGAAGAGATGCTCAAGTACTCCGGTGGGGTAAGGGAAGTCCCGGTGATCGTAGAGGGAGAAAAGGTCACGATCGGATACGGGGGAACCTGAGGGGTGTGATGGCCCACCGGTGGTGGGAACCAGCTTGCCCCAGGACCGTAGAAACGTTCAAATCGTTTCCCTCTCCCCCCATGGGGAGAGGGGGCGAGGAATTGCAACGATTACAGACGTCTGGTTGCCCTGTACGGGCAACTGCTGATCCTTTTTCATTCAGACGGCTGACTTCTGATTCCTTGAGGTAATTGGATAGCTGTGTTCCGTTATTCGCCCCGGCCTCCTGTACCCCTTTTAACCTTTAATCTTGAGCCTTGGGCCTCCGCCCTCTAACCTTCGACATGGATCCCTGCCCCCTTGCGTCCCTCACACCCAAACACGCGCAGGTTGTCAAAAGACACAAGAGGATCATCACGAGATCAGTGGAACCCCCACTTTTTTTTGTCTTCCCTATCATGATTTGTGTAAAATAATCTGTAAGCGGCAGAGATCAACAATTCGCCGGGATTCAGCGATCAGCAGAATAGAGAAGAACTGCTGACAGATAGTCCAAAGGGGATCAAGGGTGATAGATTCCAAAGAACTGAGAGTGTGAGAGAAATCTCGAAAAAGCCGAACCCTGACCGCTGAGAGGTGACAGCCTGTAATTATCGCAGGCCAGGACACGCATCTCACCAACCCGAAACAGGAGGTGGAAAAATGCCTGATATCCGGTACGTCTCCTTGTCCGATATGCACCTCGGAGAGGAAGACAGTTTATTGACGAATATGAAGACCGCCCGCTCTGAACCTGATCCTTCTGAGGCGAGCCCGGTCCTGAGGAGTCTGGTAGGGTGTCTACGGCACCTCATCGAGAAGAACGAAAGCGCCACAAAACCCACGCTGATTCTGAATGGGGATATTCTCGAACTCGCTCTGGCATTAACCGATCAGGCAGCAATGGCGTTTGAAAGGTTCATGGAACTCATCAAACTGCCGGATGGAAAGCCGCTTTTTGAAAGAGTCATTTACATCCCGGGCAATCACGACCATCACATCTGGGAGATCGCTCGAGAGACCCAATTTGTGGAGTATGTTAAGGGGGTGAAAGGGGGCGAGGTTCTGAAGCCTCTTCGGCATACCACCGGGATGTTTTTCGACTCCCCTGAGGAACTCGTACCTTCCTACTTCCTATCAAACCTCGTGGAAAGATACCCCCACTTGAAGAACCTGGCCATTCACGTTGCCTATCCCAACTTGGGACTCCGATCGGCGGACGGGCAGCGGTGTGTTGTTTTTCATCATGGCCATTTTATCGAATCCATCTACCACCTGATGAGTACGTTCAAAAGCCTCATCCTCGGCCGGGAGAAGCCAAGCAATATCGAGGGCATAGAAGCGGAGAACTTTGCCTGGATCGACTTCTTCTGGTCGAGCATGGGACGTTCCGGAGAGGTGGGGACAGCGATTGAATCGATCTACGAACACCTCCTCCATATCCAGCATTTCAAGAAACTCCTCTCTGCCTTTGTCAAAAACCTGGCCGATCAATATGACTTGCCGGGATGGGGCGACTGGATGGAGGCCAAGCTGCTCAAAGAGCTTCTCCATCTGCTGGCCGACAAGCTTTCAACGAGAGAGAAGACCCTGACAGACCTCCCTCTGAGCCAGGATGCAGAGAAGGGTCTCTGGTCCTACGTGGAGGGGCCCCTTTTGAGTCAGATCCTCGGGGAGGGGGAAAACCACTCACCGTCCGAAGTCAGCTTTGTTTTCGGTCACACCCATAAGCCCTTTCAAATGGATTTCCAGTTTGAGGGATACCCGAACTGGGTAGACGTGTACAACACGGGTGGCTGGGTTGTGGAGACTGTCGGACGAGAGCCCATCCACGGTGGCGCGGTGGTTCTGGTCGACGAGGAGATGAACCTCACCTCCCTCCGAATGTATAACGAGTCGGAAGATCCGCGCGACTACGGGGTGAAGGTTGCACAGGCCGCGCACGCTGGCCAGAGGGCGAATCCCTTTCACAAGAGAATAGAGGGTCTGGTCCAGGGGAAAGGAAAGCCCTTTAAGGAATTCTCAGAGACTGTCGGGCAAGCGGTGCACATTCGGGCCCAGAAACTCAGAGCTCGGCTGAAGAAACTCGACTAGCTCAACGACAAGCGCTGTTTCATTCTCGAGCTCAGTGATTATTCTCCGCTCCTTGATGATGAACGAAAGGGCTTGAGTTTGCAAAAGACCTTTGGGAGAATTCGAACGGGACAGCAGCCCAAATAGGGAGGAGCGCCATGAACACCCCCTTATCGAACTCGGTGGACGAATTGAAAGACCGCTACGGGATTGTTGTTGTCGGTTCGGGATATGGCGGCTCCATAACCGCAGCGAGGCTGGCAGCGGCAGGCCACGAGGTCTGTATACTCGAACGGGGAAGAGAATGGGTGCCCGGGGAGTTTCCGGATGAACCGGATGAAGTGGTTGCACAGATTCGGAGACGTGCCAACCCATTGGGGCTCTTCGACTACCGCGTCACCGACGACATCGATATTCTGATCGGGTGCGGCCTTGGCGGGACATCGTTGATCAATGCCAATGTCCTGATCAAGCCGGACCCAGACCTTTTTGACCATCCCCGGTGGTCGGATGAGATCCGCGCGGACCGGGACCGGGGCGCCCTTGATGAATACTACGAAAAGGTGATGCGCATGCTGGAGGGGACTCCCCTTCCCGACGAGGGGCCATGTCCCCGGAAGATTGAGGCTCATGAGAAATCAGGCCGTGACCGCCCCAGTCGGTTCAACAGGCTCAATCTGGCGGTGAATTTCGCCAAGTACGATGATGGCCCCAATCACGTGGGCGTCCTTCAGAGGCGCTGCACCCTCTGCGGTGACTGCGTGACGGGGTGTAACGTCCGTGCCAAGAACACGCTCCCCATGAACTATCTCCCCTCCGCCAGGACCCATGGGGCGTTCATCTTCACGGGGATGGAAGTCACGGAGATCAGTAAGGCTGTGGGCGGCGGTTATTTTGTTCATTGTACGTCCTGCTCAGAGGACCGCCGAGGCGATCGAACCAAGGTACTCCATGGGAGTGTCGTCATCCTGGCGGCCGGAACGCTCGGTTCAACCCGAATTCTCTTGAATTCCCGCAACAGGGGGCTGGCTGTCTCTGAGAGGCTCGGCCATTCCTTCTCCACAAACGGGGACCACCTTGGTGTGGGATACAACGGCGACATACGGACCGATGTCCTTGGCTTTGGCAACATAAGGGATCGTCGCTCCAAAATCCACGTCGGTCCCACGATCCTTTCTGTGATCGACTGCCGGGATCAGAAAGATCTGAAAGACCGCTTTATCATCGAGGAAGGGTGTTTCCCCAGGGCCTTCGTGGACGTTCTTCGGCTTGCGCTTCCCAAGATCAGTGCCGTTGCTGGCTATGATACGGATTTCGGTGCCCTCGACGAACGATCTGAGGCTCGACGGAGTCTCCAAGACCTCGCGGGCTATGATGTAAACGGTGCCCTCAACCATTCCATGGTCTATCTGGGAATGGCACATGACGGCGCAGAGGGTGTCCTTGCCCTGGACCCCGGGGGAGAGATCCGGATCCACTGGGAGGGCTTGCCGTCCAAACCCATTTTCGAGAAGATCGATGACGAAATGAAGCAGCTCACTTCGGCCCTCGGGGGCACCTATATGAGAAACCCCCGATGGTCTCCCTTTTTTGGCCGGAACGTGACCACAGTGCATCCCTTGGGGGGATGCCCGATGGGCCGAAACGCCGATGAAGGCGTTGTTGATCATCGGGGAAGGGTTTTCGATCCTTCCCAGGACGGGCCAGGCGCCGTTCACGAGGGGCTTTTCGTTGCCGACGGTTCCATCATTCCCACTTCACTGGGAGTGAATCCCATGCTTACGATCTCTGCCCTCTCAGAGCGAGTAGCAGACCTCCTCGTCCGGGATAAAACGGTCACCAAGAGAGCCAGGGAAGGTGACCTTCCAGCCGCAACCCTACGCTCACCCCCCGTAGGCATGGAATTTACCGAGGAGATGAAGGGGTATTTCACTGAAGGGGTCAAAGGCGCGAAAACCCCCGAGGAATTCAAAGAGGCCGAGAAACGGGGAAGAGGGGAGGGGAATCGTCTCAGGTTCAAATTGACGATGTACATGGATGATGTCGATCGTTTCGTCACGGAGCCGGCCCACGAGGCGCGTGGCGAAGGACACGTGGTGATGGGGCCTTCGACATACGCGGTGGAGCGAGGTCGTTTCAACCTCTTTAGGGAAGATCCCCAGGCCCATACCAAGAGGATGCATTACCGCCTCGAGTTTGGTAGCGACCATGGCGGGGCCTATCTGCTCGAAGGATACAAAGAGGTCAGAGATGATCCCGATTTGGATGTTTGGGAGGTATGGAAGGACAACACGACCCTTTTCACCACCCTTTACAAGGGCAAAACGACCGCTGATCCGGTCTTCGGTCAGGGTATCATCCGCGTGCATTTCCAGGACCTGCTCGCGCAGTTGACCACCTTCCGGGTTCGCAACGCGCCGAACGCCAGAGTAGGGGCACGGACGCTGACAAAATTCACGTCCTTTTTCTTCGGTGAGTTATGGGAAACCTACGTGAAACACTTGCTACCTGGACAATAACAAAATCCCTTGGATGGTTAGGCAAGCCAAGGGGCATTCTAACATGGTCCCCGGGGAGGGAAAGCTGGGTTGCATGGTCACCTCGTCCATGGCAACGGCGATGCAACCGACCTCCATACGGTTCCCGGTAGAAAGAAGAAACGGAGGTGAAGACGATGCCAGAATCTCGAAAAACTGCACTGGTAATCTCAGGGGGAGGCGCCAAAGGGGCATTTGCCGTCGGGGTAGTCAAACACCTGTTCCTGACGTACCGCGAAACCGGCTGGTTTGCCGTGACTGGCGGCACGTCCACGGGTGCCCTGATCTCTCCAATGGCGGCCCTGATGGGTGCGCCCGATCCTTTGGGTTCTCAAGCGCTCGAAACCCTGGAGCGCATGTATACGACCGTGTCCACGAAGGACATCCTGGAAAAACAGAGTATATTTGAGCTGATCGCGCGGCAGGACGCCCTCTATGAAACCGATCCCTTGAATGACCTGATCCACCGGGAGTTTCGCCAGGAATGGTTTGAATGGCTGTGCCGTCCTGAGGCTCCTGATTCCTATGTGGTTTACACCAATTACCAAACCGGGAAAAGAGTCGTCGTTTCCCCCAAGGATGACGGCATGACCAGAGAGCGATTCATCAAGGCGATGTTAGCCTCTTCCAGCGTTCCCGTGGTCATGGAAGCCACCCTTATTAACGGGGACGTTTGCTATGACGGCGGGGTACGGGACCTGCTTCCATTCGGAAAGGCCATCGCCCTGGGCGCGGAGACGATTGTGCCCGTTTCTCTCGATCCGGAAAGTTTCAGCCAGACCCGAAGTCGCTTCAGGAGAATGGATAAAACCCTGCTCAGAACGCTGGCCATCCTGGTGGATGAGGCGGGGAGAAACGACTTTGCGATGGCCAAACTGATCAACATCGGCATCCAGGCCAAGGAGCAGATCCTGAGTGCATTTGCCCAGGATCCATCCGCCCTTGAGAAACTCCAGGCCCTGTTCAATAGGGAGGAGTTCCAGGCCCTGTTCGGGCCTGAAAAACGGTTGGTTCGGATCATCACCGGTTTGAGGCCGGATGAACCTCTGACCGAAGACTCACTCACCTTCGATCCTGTCAAGATGCGGACGTGGGTGGATTGGGGTGAACTGAAGGCCCGGGACGTCATCCAGGAAAGTCCGTTCCTATAGTCCCTGGCCGGCCCCTTGGGCCGGGGTGCAGCAAGAGACGGTCGTCAACCCGGGGAGGTCGAAACAATGAAACCGACAAGCCCAGCCTTTGAGCACGGGGGAAAGATCCCTTCCAAAACCCCGTGTGAGGGGCAAAGGATCAATCCCCCATTAACCATCTCTCAACTGCCCGTCACCTGTGCCTCCCCCTGGGCAGAATCAGAGATGAAAGAACCCGTTCCGTTAGCGATAGTAACGGTGGTGACGATGGGGCCTCCCGTAACGGTCGCCCCACCCGTACGGCCGATAATAGAATCGGTGCCGGCGTGGGTATCTCTCGTAATAATAGTCATACCCGTAGTCGTGGTGGCGACGTGTGTAGGGATGGCGCTTGTAGTATTTGTAGGGATACCGTTTGTAGTAATGGTCCCCGTAGTGATGCCTGTGGTAGCCGAAATGGTAACCCCCACCGCGATAACCACCGATGTGAAACCCGAAGGAGTAATGGGTTGAACCCACCGGCTGAACGATCGCTGCGAAAACGTCGCTTTGATCCGCGACCTTGCCCTCAGCGTAGACGTGAGATTCGCGACCCCGGGTTCCGGTCCACAGGACCCCAACTGCTATCATCAAAAGGACTAAGCACTTTTTCGTTTTCATGGTTTGGCCTCCTTTGTTTTTAGGCCCCTTTAACATTATACGAAAAAGCCGTGAGGGGTTCAATCGACCGGGAGAACCATTGCGGGTGGATGCTCCAGGAGGCTCAACGCCAAAGGTCCAAGGTCGCTCCACTGCCCGGTGAACCCCTTTGTCCCCCAACCCCTCACTTTTTTTTGGGGGGGGTTTCTTGCCTTTTTCGGTTTTTCACCCTACAATGGAGGCGGTCCAATCAGACGGGGTCGGGAAAGGAGCCACGGGATTCGATATGGGGGAGTCCGGTGGAGGGAAGGCGGGTATTCCGTTTGTAACCACTGCGATTTGGCGGCGATCCAACTTGGAGGAGGGGAAATGGCCGATTATCAAAAGGAAATCGGACGGATGAAACTCAATGTCATGGACAGCCTGGTTTTTCAGGCGAGCGAGTATCGGGGGAAGCACTACATCGACATCCGCAAGTTCGTGGAGTCCCAGAACTACACCGGTTTCACAAAGCAGGGGGTCCGGTTCAATGCCGAGCTTTTCCATGAATTTCTGGAAAACCTCAAAAAAGTCGCCGAGAGCCTCGGCATCGAAGTCGAGGAGGAAGGGGCAGAAGAAGGGGGTGAGGCGAAGAAGGGCTGACCCGATCGATTCAAGCGCGCACCCATGACGCATCTGTTGGATTTTGGATTGCAGATTTTGGATTTTCGATTGCGGATTTTGAGACAAAAGAACGTTCAGACACCCGGTTCCCGATATCCAAAGACCAATGTGTAACACTTAGCCTCCAGCCTAAAGCGTAGCGCTCCTCAAGGCCCGCGAGAGCGGGACGATCCTCAAATGGAGCCAGCCGACACGTCTCTACCCTAGTGCAATCCCCCTTTGGGTTGCCAATCCTCCCAGAAACCGTCCGCCTCCTTGGGCTTACCGTAGCCGAGGAGACTGTCGGTCTTCACATAGAGGGGATCTGCCCACCTCACGTGATCGGTAAACCACCAGACCATCCGGTGGAGCCAGGTATCGGGCTTGTTATAGGAGCAACAGGCAACGCAAATCGTGCACGGTTTGTTAGCGCGAGCCCAATACATACGGCACGTCTCGGCATTTGTCGGCCACTTGAGTACGCCGCCAGCGTTCGATGTGCTGCTCGGTTCGGCGGTCCGTTCGCCGTATGGAATGGACTGGGATGGACACATCTCGGCACATATCTCGCATGCCGTGCAGAACGGCGTTACCCCAAACTCTAGGGGCTCATCCGGTACCAACGGCAGATCGGTGATGACCTTGCTTATTCGGACCCTGGGGCCAAACTTCGGTGCGATTAACAGGCCGTGCCGGCCCAGCTCACCCAGCCCTGCCTGTATCGCCATGGGGATCGACAGGGCAACATCATTGGTGGTGCAGTCGATAGCCTCGAAACCGACATTCCTGATGAATGCTGACAGATAAGCATTGGTAATGGCCATTCTGCTGTAACCCATGCTGGTAGCCGCACTGGCGATATAGGTTGGGTAACGCATCAGGAGGTCGTAGTCTTGTTCAAAAGCCATAACGACCGCATATTGAAACTCCTCCGGGATCTCCTGACGTTTAGACTTCCCGACGATCCTTTCTGAGCCACGACCCATGCGGGGTTGCCCCTCGTAGATGTGAGAGTACACCCATCGCCTGTCTAGCCTGCAAATACCGACCCGGTCAGCCCCGAACCAGGTCGCCACTTTCTTTATATCCCGGGTGATCCTCTGTGGATCGGTAACATCGATCTTTGCCCCCTCTGGAGGCTTGTACCGGAGGGCGGGCAATTGGGGGTTGGCAGCTGCCATCGCTGCCGTTATCGCCTTGGACTCGGGACTGGGGTTGGGCTTGGACGTGTTGAATAGCTCCATCATCGTCCCGCGGCGGCTGGCCCATCTCAATGCCTGGTCTTTCAGGGTATAACCGTGCTTCTCTTTCACTCCACCGACAAAAGACCAGTCCTCGAGCAGCCCGGCGATCTCAGGATCCCAGTAGGGTCTGTTGAACATCGTGTTCCTCTGGTCAAACCTCTCCACGGGCCCGACGATGTATTTCTCTTCCCATTCCTTCAGTGTCAGTTTTCTCATTCTCACCCTCGAATGTTGCTTTTAGATGGGTTCGACAGGCCAGGACTTCACGGGAGATGACAAGCAACAAAATGGCCGGTCTCTATTTCAACAGATTCAGGCTCCCTTTCTTCACAAACGCCCTCTCTGTAGGAGCACCTGGGATGGAATCGGCAGCCTGGCGGGGGATTAATCGGTGAGGGAACCTCCCCGGTGAGGGGGACTTTCTCGTTCCCGCCATCAGGGTCGGGCGTCGGACAGAGGGCAAGGAGGGCCTTGGTGTAGGGGTGACTCGGATTCTCAAAGAGCCTTGTCCGACCGGCGAGCTCCGCGATTTTCCCCAGGTACATGACAGCAACCCGATCGCACACAAATCTCGCCGCAGACAGATTGTGGGTGATGAAAAGGTAGGATATGTTCATTTCCTTTTGAAGCGATCTCATCAGGTTCAGGATCTGGGCCTGAATGGACATATCCAAAGCACTGGAGGGTTCATCAGCCACAACAAATCTGGGGTTGAGAATCAAAGCCCTGGCAATGGCAATCCTTTGCCGCTGCCCGCCGGAAAACTCATGGGGAAACCTCTTCAGGTGGGTGGTTTCCAGGCCAACCCTCTCCATGGTTTCACGGCACATCTGCTCCCTCACCTTGGGGCCCTCAACCCCGTGGGCGCAGAGGATCTGGGTCAACATCCTCCCCACGGTCATTCGCGGGTTGAGGGACGCGTAGGGGTCCTGAAAGATGATCTGCATCTGCCCGCGGATCTTTCTCAGGCCCCTTTCAGGGAGATTACATAGGTCTACCCCCTCAAAAACAATACTTCCAGAGGTGGGTTCATAGAGCCTCAGGACGGTCCTTCCCAGGGTGGTTTTTCCACATCCGCTCTCTCCCACAACGCCTAGCACCTCGCCAACATCCAGTCGGAAACTGATTCCATCCACGGCTTTGAGAGCCTGTCGGTGTCGAAACCCTTTCTTAATGAAAAAGTGCTTCTTCAGTTGAGTGACCTCCAGGAGGCCCTGATCTTGATCCCTGTTGGGCAATTCTTTTTCTCCTCTCATGCCGGAAAGCACGCGACCCAGTGTCCCTCCTCCTTTTCGGTCAGGGGGGGAGATTCCTGTTTGCAAATATCTCTGGCCCGATCACATCTGGGGTGGAATTTGCACCCTGCAGGAGGGCGGGCCAGGTTTGGAACCGAGCCAGGGATGCTGTTCAGCGTGGAGCGATCCGAGTCCAGCTGCGGGACCGCCCCGATCAGGGCCTGCGTGTAAGGGTGGCCTGGATTTCCGATGAGCCGGCGAATGTCTGAATACTCCACGATGTTTCCCGCATACATGACCGCGGCAGAGGTGCATATCCAGCTCAATACGCCCAGATCATGGGTGATGAAAAGGAGTGACACGTTCCTTTCGCGCCTCAGTTCATCGAGAAGGTTGATGATCTGGGCCTGTGTGGAAACATCCAGGGATGTCGTCGGTTCGTCGCAGATGAGGAGGTCAGGCTCACACGAAATAGCCATGGCAATCATGACCCGCTGGAGCATTCCACCGGACAACTCATGGGGATACTGGGAAAGGATTCGCCGAGAATCGGGTATCTGGACGGCGTTAAGAATCTCAAGGGCCCTTTCCCTGACCTGTTTGGTCTCTCCTCGCTGATGAAATCGGATCACTTCCTCGACCTGATTCCCGATGCTAAAGGAAGGGTTCATTGCAGTTGATGGCTCCTGAAAGATCATGGAGACTTCCTTGCCCCGGACGTCCCGCATCTGCCTTTCGGAGAATTCCAGAAGATCCTTCCCCTTAAGATAGATCCTGCCCGAGACGATCTCCCCGGGTGGGTTTGGGACGAGCCGCAAGGTGGAGAGGGCTGTTACGGATTTTCCGCAGCCCGATTCACCAACCAGTCCCAGGCTCTCCCCCTTGCGGATCGTGAAGCTCACGCCATCCACAGCTTTTACGATGCCTTCTTCTGTGAAGAAATGGGTTTGCAGATTGGTAACCTTCAGAATGTCGGCTGTATTCAGCTCTGCAACTATCATGTCAAATCGCCTCCTCTGGGCGGGTTCAAAGGTCGGGAGCCGATCGTCCTTGGAGTGCTGGAGTATTGGAGTACTGAAGTGTCGCCTCACCCCGTTTCAGGATCGCCCCGCTGCGGCGGGACTTGAAGATCGCTCCGCTTGAGCTTGGAGGCTGAGTATTACACACGGGTCTTTGGATATCGGGAACTGGGTGTCTGAACGCTCTTTTGTCCCAAAATCCGCAATCCAAAATCTGCAATCTAAAATCTACAATCTACAATCTAAAATCCAAAATTGTACCCCCCTCCAGGGGCATATCAACGCCGCGTCCTCTGGGCATGGCCAGAGGCTCAGGTTTTCAGTTTTGGATCCCAGGCATCTCGAAGTCCATCTCCAATAACATTAAAAGCGAAGACGGTGATCATGATCATAAGACCGGGAAAAAGGGAGTAATAGGGAAAAGTCCGCAGGTACCGCTGCCCCGCACTGATCATGAGCCCCCATGATGAAGCCGGGGGCTGCATTCCCAACCCGAGATAGCTCAGAATGGACTCAAGCATGATCGCAAAGGCAATGCCGAGGGTCGCCACCACGATCACCGGTGCCAGCACATTGGGCAGGACGTGCGTGAAGATTATTCTCAGGGGACCGATTCCAGAGGCTTTCGCCGCGAGAATGTAGTCCTTCTCCTTGACCGAGAGAACCGATCCCCTCACAATTCTGGCGTATCGGGGGATGGCCACGAGAGCAATTGCCAGCGTGATGGCCGAGAGGCTCGCCCCCCGAACCGCCACAAAGGAGAGAGCCAAAAGAACCGGAGGAAAGGCCCAGATCACATCCAGAATACGCATGATGATAATGTCGAGGGTCTTCCCAAAATACCCGGCAAACAATCCGGCCAGGCTCCCAATAAAGGCTGCGAGACTCACCGCCCCAACCCCAACGAGAAGGGAGATTCGAGTCCCGTAAATCAGTCTGCTCAATAGGTCCCGGCCCAACTGGTCGGTGCCCAGGAGGTGCTCGAACGATGGGGGGGACAGGGTGTTCCCAAAGTCCACCTGCAGGGGATCTCTAGGAGCGAGAAGAGGTGCGAAGATGGCAACCAGGACCAGAACCATGACCACAACGGCACCGATCAATGCCAGCCGGTGTTTCCTAAATCTTCTGTAGAACGTCATCGGTTCCCCCTGGGCGGATGGTCCGGTGTGAATCCTCCCGGTCTCCAAGCCCGCCTTGGGTCAGCGGGTTCTTTTCCATTCAGGACGTCCGGGTATCGTAACGGATCCTCGGGTCAAAAAATGTATAGGATAGGTCCACCAAAAGGTTGATTACGATGAAAATAACGGCGACTAGGAGAACCACGCCCATGACCACCGGATAGTCCCTTTCCATAATGGCATCATAGGCCAGTCCTCCCATTCCCGGCCACCGGAACACCACTTCCGTAACCAAGGTTCCCCCCAACACCCTGCTCAGTTGAAGCCCCAGGTTGGTGACCACAGGAACCATGGCATTTCTCAGGGCGTGCTTCAGAATGATTCGGGCCTCAGGGAAGCCCCTTGAACGGGCTGCCACGATGTAGTTTTCACGGAGGACCTCAAGCATACACGAGCGGGTAAGCCTGGCCGTCATGGCCATGAAAGGGGTCGAAAGGCAGAAAGCGGGCAGGATCAGATGAACCAGATCGGGTGGATCCCCGCGACCTCCGGCGGGTAACAGATCCAGATAGAGGCTGACTAGGAGGATCAACATCATTCCCCACCAGAAAATCGGCATGGAAACGCCGAGTTGAGCTCCCACCATGGACGCGTAGTCGATTTTACTGTTCTGTTTTAGAGCCGAAATGATCCCAGCGGGGATCGACACAGCAGCAGCAATGAACATGGCAGAAAGGGCCAGACTGAATGTGGCGGGAAACCTCCTGAATATCATCGTGGTCACTGGTTCCCCGGAATGAATCGATTGGCCGAGATCCCCAGTAACGACTCCCTGGAGATGGCTCAGGAATTGCACATGGAGGGGTTTGTCCAGTCCCAGGTACGCTTTCATCTCCTTGTATTCGGCCTCTGTATACTGAACGTCAAGCATGAGGAGAACGGGGTCACCGGGAATTACGTGGGTTATGGCAAAAACCAGCAGGAGCACCCCGAACAAAACCGGAAACATCTGGGCAATTCTTCCGAGGATATACCGGGTCATGGCCCACCCTATGGGTAGAGGGATTCTGTTTTCAGTCCAACCGGATTTGTGAGGCCGGCTCTGAAAGAGAAGGCAGCCGACTCACCACTCTGGGAGGGAAGGTTTCTCCCCCCCAGAGGGAATCTACGGTTCAAGCCACATGTTGGCCCACGTGTTGGTTACGTAAATGTTTGCCGTATTCGTGACTCGCACACCCTTTACCTTCTGGTTATGAGCGATCAACATCCGGAAAGGAAACAAGGCCAGGGCGGCTGCATCCCTTATGAGGGTCTTTTCGGCCTCATGGTAGTATTTGACGCGTTCTGCCTCGGTCTGGGCTGCTTCCGACTTCAGAATCCACTCGTCGAATTCAGGGTTGGTGTACCCGCCGAGTGATTTGCCGTCCGGGCCGGTTGCCGAGTCGGTTTCAAAAAATCTGAGCCCTAAAGCAGCGGCTATTCCGAAACCCTGCCCATACCCGGCCATATCCCATTCGATTTTGGGATCTCGCTGAACCTTGTCGAACCATATGGCATGAGAAAGGAGCTGGAGATTCAGGGGCACACCGATCTGGGCCAATTGGACCTTGGCCGCCTCACCCGTGTTTTTCCCGGGAGCCCAGGTGGAATCGAGCCAGTAGATCGGAGGAATCTTCTTGCCCCCGTCCTTCTCCACGGCCTGAATCAGCTTCTTTGCCTCCTCAGGGTTGTACTGTGGAACGAGCTCAAGGGCTGCTGGGTTGAAGTATTTGGAGTATTCAAAGAGTGTTCTCGCGTAGTTCCCTGACTTGAAAGCGAAGGCGTTGATGACGATGTTTTTCCAGTCAGCCCCCGTCAAGACCGCCTTCCGGAATCGAACATCGCTCATGGGCCAGCGCCTCACATTGAAGTAGAACTTATGCAAAACGGTCGGGTTAATCACGGTCTGATAGGTGAGGTTGGGATCCTTATCCAGAATGGGCTTGGCCTCATCAAAGAGGGGGGCGATGTCTATTTCCCCCTTCTGTAAGGCGATCAATCGGGCGTCATCGGAACGGTAGAAATTGTATACAACGCGATCCACGTAGGGCTTCGGGCCCCAGTACTCGTCAAATCTCTCCAGGACGACTCTTTCCTTCGGCTTGATCTCTACCACCTTGAATGGGCCTGTCCCCACCGGGTGCATATTGAACTCTTCTCCCCATTTCTCCGCCTCTTCCGGAGGAATAATCCCCCTCATCGCCATGCCCAGGATCCGGATTAAAGGCGCGAATGGCTTCTCAAGGGTGACCTTTACGGTATAGGGATCAACGACCTCCGCCTTTTTCAGATACTTGATCAACTGCCTGTATCTAACCGGCTTCCACCCCTCTGGCGTTTTGATCCTCCAGTCAAAATTGGCCTTCACGTCCTCGGCCGTCATCTCTCTGCCGTTGTGAAACTTGACCCCCTTCCTCAGACGGATGATCCAGACCTTGTTATCCTGGGTCTCATAGCTGGTTGCGAGGCATGGCACCATGCTTTCCAGTCCATTTTCTCCCCAGTTGAAGAGATAATCATAAATCATGGTGGCACTGGGAACCATGGTCTCGGTCGTCAGCTGACGGGCATCCAATCGATTGAACTGGGGTATCCGTACCCCGATACGCAGGGTTCCCCCGTATCTCGGCTCACCGGCAGGGGCAACCGAGGAGAAAAGAATCATACACAGAGCCACCCAAGAAATGACAAAAATACCGCGAAAGGTTTGATTCCTCATTTTCACTCCTCCTTTTTATGGGTTCTTGAAAGCACAATCCTAGGTTTTCCAGCTCATCATCATCCCCCCCTCCTTTCTCAACCCCCCAGGGTTTACTCTGGCCTCTTGATGGGTTTCTTAGAGAAAATGATCCCTCCCTCACCATCCGTTTTCAGACCCAGAAAGGCAAACCAGTTTTTGTCGTCTCTATCCGGATAGTCGATGCGCTTTAGCAGGGCTCGACTTTCTTTCCTCTCTCTTGCCGCCGACATGACGAGCCTTCCACACGCCATGAGGCTCTCAACTTCCAGGCACCTCATCAGATCATGGGGGTTGTCAGCCCACAACTGACTCGATGCCTGAAGATCTGAAAGGCGATCCAGTCCCCGCTTGAGCATTTCGTCAGAGATGACGTCGCCCATGTATGTGTCAATGATGTCCTGGAGGGCGTATTCTACCTCCAGCCAGTTATCCCCCCCCTCTCTGCCGGTTAAATCCCGATACCGCTCCATCACTCTGTCGATGGCTGACTTTTCCACCTCAACGGGCGTTTTTACCTGAGCCGCCTTCTCGGCCGCTCTCATTCCGGCGTGCCATCCCGTGGTGACCGCTCCCGGACCTGAAGACCAGGGCACCCCACCGATTTCATCGCCTGCGGCGAAGAGTCCCCAGACCCCGGATTCGCAGTCCCGGTCCACCCAAACCCCCGAGGCAGAACTGGCAGAGATTTCCCTGTCCAAGGGGCCCAATTCGATCTTGTCCCGCTTCAGGTCAATTCCATGATCTCTGAAATACTTGGCCAGGATCCACATCTTCCCCTCGTTCCCCATGGACCACTCAGCGTATTTGATCTCCTCGTCGGTCCCTTCGGCAAAATCGAGGTAGAGGGGCCTATTCCCCTCCCGGTACTGCTTTGCCAGGAGGGCCCGAAGTTTCTGTCCCTCAAGGAATCTTTTCCGACTCTCCTCGGCTGAAATCTTGACCTTCCCCAGGTTTTGCCAATCGTAAAAGTAGGTCCGTGGGTAAACCACATTTCCCTTGGCGTCTACCACCCTGGCCGCTGGTTGCACCGTGTTTCGCGGTGCTCCCCCGGCCATGGTGTAGTTCTTGAATCCTAATCCAAACGAAAGGGGCCCAAGGAATTCCATGTTAATCACCTCGGCACCCGCATTGAGGGCCAGCAGCTTTCCGTCCCCTGTGCTCCCCGAGGGGTGAAGGCGCCGGTTAAAATTGTTCCCCATTACACTCCGGCTCAATCTGCTGAGCCGCCCGGAAGAGGCGAGCACGACAGCCTTGGTCTCGAATAGATGCACGACCGGTTCCCTCGTGCTTACCCCTACTGCCCCGCAGACGCGTCCATCGACCGTGACAAGGTCTGTGACCATGACCCGGTTCACGATTTGAACACCTCGATTTTTTGCCTCATCGGTCAGTTTTGGCTTCAAGTCGCGGCCGTCAAAATTGAACGAACTGGGGTTGCTGTGAAACTGCGGCACGATGCGAAATTTCCCCGGGATGGGACTGTCGTCGAAACGGAAATTCAGCCCGAACTTCTCCAGGTCCAGGACGCGGTCATAGCTCGTTGCCGCGATGAGACGCAACAGGTCCCATCGGATGAACCCTCCATAGGCCACTGCCTGGGCATGGTCCTCCATCAGGTCTTCAAGTGTCCAGCCCATCCTTTCGTGTATCGGAGGGATGTAGGCCCAGAGATGATCGATACCCGTGCCGCTCGAGCCACTCCGGTTCGTGTTGGCCTTCTCTGCGATCGTGACCCTGAGGCCAGACTCACTCGCCTTGATGGCAGCCATGCAGCCTGCAACTCCCCCCCCCACTACCAGTACATCCGTTTTTGCAGTCTCTGTCCGGAATTCCATTCGACCTCCTCCTCTAGGGGCAAGTCGGACTCATTCGCGGGTCCCCCTCAAAATCGTTGGACGCATGTGGGGCGGGAAGATAACGTCAATGGCGTCCACCGGGCAGTCCATCATGCAGGCCCCGCAGTACCAGCATTCGCTCTCACGAACTGGCGTGGGATACGCTTCACCCATCTCGTAAACATCCTCAGGACAGATGTCCGCACAGATGCCGCAACCATTGCAGAGGTCATGGTCTACCTTTATTCCCATCCCTGTCCTCCTATCCTGTTTTTGCTTCCTCTGCCTCTCCGCCTTGGAATCCTGAGAGATCGGGCTTTCAGGAAAAAAGAAGCACCCACACGCACTTTGCATCCTAACAACGGACTCAGTCAAGAATCAAGCCCCTGGAGTCTCCGGATAGAAGGAGCCCTCACCCCTCTCCTGACCAAGGGCAGACTCGCATACCACGATGCCGTATGGATTGTCAAGAAATGGGCTACCGGAATTTCTGGACTTTTCGGCTTTCCCTTGCCACCCTGTTGCTCAAATCCATTTGAGGTGTCGACCAAGTAATTTCCAATGTCAAAATCCAAATGTCAACCGAAACCCCAATGACAAATATCAAAATGTTAAAATAGATTTGAGAATTAGATAGTTACGCACTCAGAGTAACCCACAATTCAACCACTCAATCAGCCAATCATTCCCTATTTGTCATTTGAGGTTTGGCATTCATTTGAACTTTGAGCTTTGTCATTTGTCATTATGGTCCCTAGGTTGTGTCTATTAGCTTTGGCCAATTCCGTACTGGTTTTCTGAGGAAACTCGAGATGGGCTATCCCCAGGGTCCGAGTTTCACTTCTCCCGATTTTCAAGACAAGTTGAAGAGAGCGCTGAAACGGTCACCATGGGATCCCATCCAAGTCACTGATGAGTCGCCTCTCCTTTTATATGCAGTTCAGCAGAGATGTCAACAGAAAAGAATCCATTCCCTTTTGGGACGACTCTAAGGCCTCAAAAACCCAAAGTTAGGGGGCAGCAGTCAGATTGGGTCAAAGGAATCTCGATAGGGATTAATACTGGGTTGAGATTTGGGGTATATTAATAGTTAATAGCGCTAGATTCATGTCGCAGAAGGAAGAAAGGATTCACCGTGTTGACCCGTGTTCGAGGTTCGTTCTGACTCCCAGCGGAAACTGGTGAGCCCATATGACTCCTCCCTTTCTTTCCAAATCTAGATTTCTCGCTGGTCTGCAGTGCCCTCTCCGACTGTGGTATATGTGTTATGAGCCGGATTTGGCCTCGCCCCCTTCACCCAGTCAAAAGGCCTTGTTTGAGGCGAGTCGAAAGGTGGGGGAGCTTGCCAGGCAACGGTATCCAGACGGGATCCTGATCGGAGAGGATTACCTTCACCCCGAGGAGGCGATTCGATCCACCGATGGAGGGCTGAGAGATTCAAGCATACCTGCGCTCTATGAGGCGGCCTTCACGTTCGACGACGTCCGAATCCGGACAGACGTTCTGGAAAGGTTGCCGAACGGCGCGTGGAACCTCATCGAGGTTAAATCCGGATTGTCGGTGAAGGACTTGAACGTCTACGACGTGGCAATCCAGCACTACGTCCTGGCCGGCCTGGGTCTTAGAATCGGACAGGCCGGGATCCTTCACATCAACCGGGAATACCTCTATGACGGTGGGAAGCTGGATCTGGACGCCCTGTTCACGTTCACGGACCTCAAGGAGCGCCTCGTTGAGATGCACGGCGATATTGCCGCAAAAGTGCGGGATCTCAAAGCTATACTGGGGCAGGTGACACCCCCGAACACTGACCCCTCCCGGCACTGCTGTAAACCCTTTGAGTGCGCATTCTTCGATCACTGTCGGAAGGAGATGCCCGAACACTGGGTTCTCGAGCTTTCAGGCATACCGCAGGAACGCCTTGACGAGCTGTCTGCAATGGGGATTCTTGACATCCGGGATATCCCTGAATCCGCGGAGCTCTCACCTCTGCAGGCCCGAGTAAGGGAGTGTGTCATCAGCAATGGCGAATATGTGGGGGCCGATCTCGGATCGACCCTCAGTGGGTACGAATACCCGATCCATTTTCTCGACTTCGAGACCGTTGCGCCCGCCATTCCCCGACACGCGAACACCCATCCCTATCAGATTCTGCCCTTTCAATGGTCGGACCACGTTCTGTTTCAAGATGGCAGCCTCACCCACCGGGGCTATCTCTGTGACGAGGACGAGGACCCCAGAGAGGGCGTGGCGAAGACCCTTTTGGAGGCCCTGGGAGACAGGGGAAGTATCTGCACCTATTCCAGTTTTGAAAACCAGGTGATCTCCCTCCTGGCGGATCATTTGGCCCACCATCGGGATCGCCTACAGGCCTTGCTGAGCCGATGCCGGGATCTCCACGATGCCATTCGCAAAGGCTACTACCATCCAGAATTCCATGGGTCCTTTTCCATAAAGGACGTCCTTTGTGCCTTGGTTCCCGAGTTACCCTACAAGAACCTCCCCATCCAGGAGGGATCCCAGGCCGGCTTTGAGTATCTCCGCATGATCGATCCAGGGACGCCTGCTGAAGAGAGAGGAACAATCCGAAAGGCTCTCTGGAGATACTGTGCGCACGATACCCTTGCCATGGTGAGAATTCGAGAGGAACTTCTCAAACGATCCCAGGGGCGGTTGGCATGAGGGCTGACCCAAGAAGCCAATTCATTGATGGTACATTGAATATCGAATACCCGCCTGCCATGCAAAGCGCATAGGGATGCAATAATAATTGCGCTACTAGCATCGATATCTAGGTGCTATCGCGAATCTGCCCACAGGCATCGCGGGCAGGTCGAACGAGGAATTTCGAATCTCGAAACAAATTCAACATTCAGATTTATGAATGACCGAAACAAGGGGTATCAGAATCGTTACCAATTTCGGATTTTGGTCATTCGGATTTGTTTCGGCCTGCGACGAGACCTGTCGGCGAGCTCAGGTCGAGCCGCTCAGTCGAGTCGCCGAGTCGATTTCGATATTCGGATTTGCTTGCGGCCGGAGGCCGCATTAGGAATCGGGTCTTCTCAGCGGAGGCGGGAGAGAGACGTTGCTCTTGGCCTTGATCTCTTCGAGCTGTCCCTTCAGCATGTCGATCTGATCTCGGGCCAAGTTGTCAAGTTTCTGGGCTTGGTGAATCAGGCGAGCCGATTCTTGAAAGAGGCCTTTTCGAAAATAGCATTTCGCAAGCATCACCCGACTCTCCAAGGGCTTTATCTCCTGTTCAAGGGCTTTGGTAAACTCTTCAGTCGCTTTATCGATTAGATCCATCTCATAGTAGGCTATTCCGAGATTGTAGTGGAGATCGATGTCCTCTTCATCCGGCATTTCCAGCGGGGGTGCATGGGTATTGAGGGTCGAGGACTGCTCGCCCGGGGTGACTTGCTGAAAGGCCGGAGAACTCTCCAACCCGCCTCCCTCGCCCTGATCCTGAGGGGTCTCGGAAAGCAAGGAATCATCTGGAGACGCGATCGTCTCCTGGGCGGCCAGCATGGCTTCAAGGACGTCATCCACCTGAATGTCGTCGAGGTCGATGCGTAGATCTTCTCGCGGATGGAAAGACTCCATGTCCGACGTGAGTTGCCCTTTATCAAGAGGATCTCGGACTCTCTTTTCGTCCAGAACTCTGTCCGGGGAAGAGAAAGGAGGAGGCAGGGACTCGAGAGGCTCCCGCTCTATATCCTCCCGACTGGCCTTTTTTGAACCCACCAAGGGTGAACGCTCTGGTGGAGGGGTTCTAGGATCTGAGAAGGGTTCCTCAGGGCCTTCATCCGACACCATTTGGGATATCCCCTCCTTGTAGGGTTCGTCCAGAAGTATCCCAACGGGAACTGGCGCGGATGTATCCTGATCAGGAGTCACTCCCCTATCCCGATCAGCCCTCCTCTCTCGCCTGTCCCGAGGCTTCACGTCTGACGCTCCTTTGGTTTCCTCGTCTTGAGGCTCCGGCTGAAAAACCTTTTCGTAAGCCTCTCTCGTCCTTATGAGGAGTGTCTCGGCCTCCTCCAGGGAAACCAGCGACTTCTGGTTCAGAGAGAATCCATCTAGGCTCAGGATTTTCTGGTAGATGGAGATAGCCTCGAGATGGAAGTCCGCAGCGCTCAGGTATTTCGCCGCGGTCAGATAGGCCTTAATCGCTGATGCTTGATCACCCGCCTGCAAATAGAGATCCGCCAGCCTCAACCGCGTCTCCGTATCGGCTGGTTTCTTTTCGAGAAGGCCAAGGAGGCTGTTGATCTCCTTGAAGACCTTGTTTTCCTTTTTGAAACCGTTTCTCTTCATGCCCCAGTCGAGGATAGATGCGCCTATGCACAAGGGGAATTGCCGACAAGGACGATTATGCACAAAGCGTGCCGAACTCGAAAACGGATCGGGATCAAACCGTCTACAATCTTCCCCATTTAACCAATTAACCAAATTGACTGAATTGACCAGTTAACCAAATTAACCAAGTCGACCCGTTGACCGAGCCCCTCTTTTGACCTAAAATGAGGGGCACTCCAGCCGCTTCTGGGCTCCTGATGGGAAGGAGTTCGATGATGTCTGTGAATTCTGCGACCGATCATGACGAGACCACGGTCTACACCACGTGCCTCTGCAATTGTGGGAGCACGAGCGAATGCGTTCTTAAAGCCCATGTCAAGCACGGTGTCATTACGGCGGTTGAGCCAGATGACCGCTACAACACGGGCGTCGGGAGGGAAGATGAGGTTTTGTCAGAGGAGGACCTCATAAGAGCCCGCCTTCAGAGAAGGCCATGCACGAGAGGCCTTGCCTTCCACAAATACATCTACCGCCCTGACCGGATTCTCTATCCATTGAAGCGGAACGCCAACAGCAAACGGGGGGAAGGAGTATACGTCAGGATATCCTGGGATGAGGCCTTGGAGACTGTTGCGGCCAAGATGGAGGAAACCAGGAAAAGGCACGGGCCTTATTCCATCATCACGCCCTATATGCCGAACGAAACGGCGGCACGCCTCTTCTCATTCTGGGGGGCAGGGGTGGACAGCTGGGGGTGGTGTTCCTTTGATGGAGCCAGAATGATGGCTCACATTGTCGCTGGGGAGAAAGGCTGGGATTATGCTGGCTATGCATCGGGTTCAGCAGGGGATATGCTGGCGAATGCAAAGCTCATCGTTATTTGGGGGTTTGACCCGGCTGTCGGATCCTGCGGGCCCGCTTATCAATTTGCATGGTTCCTGAAACTTGCCCGGGAGAGAGGCAAGCGGGTTGTCATCATCGACCCACGGTATACCGTCGCAGCGGCGGTTCTCGCCGACCAGTGGATACCCATTAAGCCCGGAACGGATAGTGCCATGTTTATGGCGATGGCCTATGTGTTGTTCAAAGCGGATCTTTGGGATAGAGAATTCGTGGCCAGGTATGTTGAACCCCGGGGATTCCACAAATGGCGGGACTATGTTCTCGGGAAAGAGGATGGGGTTGAGAAGACCCCCGAATGGGCAGAGGTTCGGTGTGCGGTCCCTGCTGAGACGATTCGGGCGCTCGCCCGGCTCGTCGGAACGGTCAAGCCGTCGTGGCTCTGGTGTCACTGGGGGGTCAGCAGGAAGAGCCGGGGGGAACAGGCCGTGAGGGTCTTTGCAGCTCTCCAGGCGATGTTGGGATACTGGGGCACTCCCGGGGCAGGCCCCGTCATCCACATCGGTCCATACAGGGGGATTCCATTGAGTGTCCCATGGGGGCCGGCTGGAGAATACACCGTTCCCACACTGTATCGAAGTCACTACTGGGCTCAGGCGGTTCTCCTTCTGGACAGGGTGAAACGTGGCGAACTGAGTATGGGAGACTACGCGAGGATGGTTGGCTGCAGGGCCGACCCTTCCATTTTGAAGGAATTCAATCCGAGGATGCTTTTCTGGGGTGGTGGAAGCAAACCCCACGCGTCTGACCATCTGGTGACGGCCTGTGACTCGTCAAATGCCCAAGTTCAAGCCATGGAGCGGATGGAATTCATCGTGACCATGCACAGCAGAATGACGCCCACTGTCAAATATGCGGACATCATCCTCCCTGCTCAGGATTGGATGTGGGAGGAGAAGAATATTACGATGAGCCAATACGGTGGGTTTGAATGTATAAACTACTGCCCAGGGGTTGTGAAACCGCCCGGTGAGGTCAGACCCTGGGCGTGGGTCTATACAAAACTCGCTGAAAAACTCGGCATAGACCCGAAGAAGTTCTTTCGGTACTACACCACCGATGAGAATTGGGATCGAGATTGGGAGAGATACCTGCGGGATCGTTACGAGGGGGTGGCGGAATACTACGGAAAGCGCGACATCGAGGTTCCCTCCTGGGAAGAGTTCACCCGGGGGAAGTTCATCAACTGTGACGAATTGGATGACGAGCCTTTCACCGGGTGGGATGAGCAGATCAAAGAAGGCAAACCGTTCAAAACGGAATCCGGCAGGATAGAGCTTTACTCCCGCTATATTGCCAACGGGACGAACCGGGGTAAAGGCCCCCACTATGATCCCTTTGGCCGTTTGTACGATAATCTGTCCGGTGACTGGGGTGATCTCACCCCCTCTCCAGCGTATCAGACAGCGGTTAGAGGGATGGATTCTCCCCTCGTGAAGCGCTACCCCCTGATGCTGCTGTGCCCTCACTCGAGGTATCGGGTTCACTATCTGTTCTGGGATCACCCCTGGCTTAAAGACCAGGTTTACAGACATAGAGTTTGGATAAGTACCACAGACGCAAAAGCCAGAGGGATAAAGGACGGAGACCTGGTCCAGGTACACAACGACCGGGGGAGGGTGATTATGCCGGCCTATGTGACCTCAAGGATAATGCCAGGCTTGATTGTGATCCGTCACGGAGGGAAGTACATTCCCGATGAAGCCGGGGTTGACTTTGGGGCATCACCGTCCACTTTACTGGGGGGCGATTTTCAGAGCTGTATCACACCGGCAAAGGCATCGAACCTTGTCCAGGTGGAAAAGTACGAAGGAGAGGTGGAATGACACAGCACGGGTTCTTTATCGATCAGAGCCGCTGCATCGGCTGCAATGCCTGCACGATTGCCTGTATGCAGTGGCATGATATCCCACCGGGTCCGGTCAAGTGGATGCGTGTTTATCAGTGGGAGAAGGGGGGTTTCCCGAATGTGGAGCTCCATATGTTGCCTGTGATGTGCTACCACTGTGAAAACCCGGTTTGCGTCAAGGCCTGCAAGGATAAGGCGCTTCACAAGGAGGGGAAGTATGGCGCCGTTCTCGTAAACTCCGATCGATGCCAGGGGTGCCGAAGATGCTGGCGAGCCTGTCCCTACGGTGCCCCCCAGTACGATGGGGACGAGTTGGGCACGAAAATGTCAAAGTGCACCCTCTGTATCGATCGTCTAGAGCAAGGACTAAAGCCGATCTGTGTCCTGAGCTGTTCAATGAGAGCTCTTGAGTTTGGGCCGTTCGACGAGTTAATCGGAAGGTACGGTCGTTTGAGAAGGCTTGAAGGTATGCCCAGGGATTCCGCCACACGACCTGCGGTTGTCTTCAAGCCTTTTGACCCCCCCAAAACCGTTGTGCCCTGGGATTCGACAAGGGCTCTCGAACTCTGGCAAAAGAGACAGCCAGAATCGGGCGCTCCCCTTCCCGATGTTTTCGAAAGGGTACCTGACGTTGGTGAGGTTCCTGAGGGTATTGTCGGCAGAGATCGGCTTGTTCTGAAAGCGGGCAGCAGCGAAGCCCTCATGTACTACACCACAGACGACGAGTAGAAGCCTGACATCAGCCTCACCCCGCCCTTGGCCTTTGCGCTCCGGCCGCTGGCCCCATGCATCAGTCCCTGCGGGTCACCGGGGAAGCTCGATCGAAGAAGTCGAGCCACTCCTGTCTCATCCAGTCTTGAGGCCCAATGAGCTTCAAAAGAATAACCCCATGCCCGTCTACGATAAAGGTCTCAGGTACTCCAGTGACGCCATAGAGTCTGTAGACCTCTTTATGGGGATCGAGAAGCACGGGAAAGGTGAGTCCATACTGGGAGACAAAGGGTTGCAGGCCATCCTCTCCTTCCCGATCGATACTGACTGCAAGCATCTCAAACGCTCGACCCTTCAGCCGTCTGTACAGGGATTCCATGGAGGGCATCTCTTGTCGGCAGGGTGGACACCAGGTGGCCCAGAAATTTATGAAAACCACCTTTCCCCTGTAATCGGCCAGGCGAACGGAATTTCCCTCTAGGGTTGGGAGTGTGAAATCCGGTGCAACATCACCCACCTGGGGCCCTAAGCCCCCCTTTATCTTGGGACCGAGGCGGCCGCTCATGAAAATAACGAGGAAAAAGCCCGCAGCTACGGCCGCCAGAACCAAGACGGTAAGTCGATCTTTCCAACGCTTCATAGGCGAAGCTCGCGTCCTTTATCGGAACGACTGGGAATAGGGGATTTGGTGCCCTTTACAGGCACTCAAACCAGGGTGAGATAACACAAAGGTAAGGCAAAGCCCTGTGTGAGTCTAGGTCCCGAATTTCTTATCTATGGCTCTCTTTATCTCTTCGATTGTCTTACCTTCTTCGTGAAGCTGGGCTGCCCGCAGGGCCTCCTTTTGACAGAGCAGTCAGCCCGCGCCGTGTTTGTCCGTGAAGCAACTCAACAGACTCTTATGATTGAAAGGGGGCTCATCGCATGTGCAATAACAGAAGACCTGGTCCAGTACCTCTGGGTATTTCTTTGCCGCAGCATATGCTTCTCTCGTCCTACCCCTAAACAGCGATGGATCGAGTAGAGGGCGTGTTTCACCTCCCTGGACGTAGAACGACCTGCCCTTTTTGCTTTCTCTCTCGGTGAATGGAACGCGGCCCGACATAACCAGAAAAATGACAGCCACTGCGATTATCCCTCCAATCCAGTAGAGGGGGGTTTTCCTCCACTTCTGTTTTCGCTCATCAGGTTTTTTCCGGGATCTCTCAGAACCCTTTTTCCTGCCTCTTTTGGCCATTTGTCACCTCGCTTATTCGCCCAGGATCTACCACGATGTGGTAGAAAGGGGTTGATTCCTCTTCTTAGCAACTTTACCCGCGCGTTGTCAACCCCTACCAAGGACGGGTTCAGGGATAGGGGTGGACAAGCTCTTTGACCATTCTAACCAATTGACTTAATTATAGTCGTCAATGAAAAATGTCCCTGGAGCGAACATTACGGAGTTTTTGGGGCCACCCGTCTTGGCGAAGGGAGTGTCCCCGAAGGGGCGAGATTCCGCTGTCTGAGGCCGCTAGGCCGAGTTCGGAAGATCGAACGACCGAGCC
>CAYGBW010000129.1:0-19914 GCA_964348185.1 uncultured Thermodesulfobacteriota bacterium
AGGGGTGAGATTTTGGCAGAGGAATTACGATGAGCATGTAATAAGGAATGATGCTGCTTTGTTCAAGATTAGAGAATATATACAGAACAATCCTTTGACAGAAGTCATGAGATTTGAAAGAATTCACCTCACCCCTCTTTTAGAAAGTCAAAATCCGGGCATAGTGGGGGAAAACACACGGCCTGACTATACGTAATTACAAGATATTTTGGAGTGGAGGTGAAGTAATTCCAAACCAGTCCGAAACTATTAACTATTTCAATGCCTTAGGAATTTTGTGAAAGGCTAGAATGATAAGGTAAGGAGAGGTGACAATCAAACAGGATTGGATTTTGGACTCTAGGGATCCGAGGCCATCTGATTGCCCTGGGATGGAGAGATAGGCTATCATCCTTTCTCGTCGTACTCGGATGCGATTCTTTCCTCAATCGCCTGAATGAACGGATCAACACTCAAATGCCCATTCCTCTAAAAAGGATGTAATCTATAGGGCTTGCTATTGCGAGTGGCAATACATATAGGGGTATATATACTAAAAAGACAGGGCCAATGATGACCCTGCCGGTTGAGTTTTCCCCTGAATTGATGGTGAGTTCCTGCACGTCGTAAGAACAGCCTATGCCGCTAGCGCATTGTGAGAACCTTCTCTCCAATCTTCGCCTCTAGCTTCTTGAACACCACATCCGCGAAAAAGCTCTCCCCAGAGGTCTCGGTATGCTGAGAATTTATCTGTATCCTGACGGCTCCGATCTTCGGGGGTTCATGGCCGAAGAGGTTTATGTAATCTTCGTGCACGTTTCGGGTCTCGGTAATCCACTTCCCTGTTTCCATCGAACCTGAACGGACCACTATAGCCTTGATCGTCACGAACGGCAGCGCCCATGCATCCTCCATCAATCCCTGCGGCGCGCTCGAGTCCCAGATATAGGCGACAACTCTTTTATCAGAAAAAGCCACAAAGAGCTGGGCGGCCTGATCGTCTGTCTTCGATCTTCTGAAGTCTCCTCCCTCAGGCAGCTTGGTCACTTTCCATTTCCATGATAGGACCGGATACGTGTGGGGATCCACATTCACCGATTTCTGCAGGGCGTATGAGGTATCTTCGCTCCGCAGGTGCAACGCATGGATTCCGCCCTCTTTGACAATTGAAAAATCCGCCTTGCCTGATCTCTCTTTTAGTTGCCAGCCAAGGGGCACCCCGTTCTCATCAACACCCGAGGAAAAATCAGCGATCACCACATGCTGCAGCGCCCAAGCCCGAGCAGGAGAGACGAGCATGATGCAGATCGTCAAAGTGATTAGGAAACGGAGTTTGGACATTCAGTGCCTCCGTCGCGCTTCGCCTATTCAGAAGTTCCTTCCTACAGATCCATCTTTTCGCAATAGTTGTGCCAAAAAACCAACTCCTTGAAATATCAGCGAGGTACCAATTTCCTCTTTGATTTCCTCTCTTTCGCCTAAGTGGGAAATATGTCCATATCCGTCTACCTAACCGGGTTTGGGCGAGCTTGAAATTGGCCCGACAATGGGCTAGCATGCCCCACGATTTCGGGGATAGAATCATTGAAAACTGTTTTTGGAAGGGTTCTATGAAAGGGACGCGCTCTGTCTTTCTGCTCCTTCTCGTGGGAACGGCCGTGCAGGCAGGCTGCACGGTAATCAAGCCATCGGTAAGGAAGCCCAGTGACGGCTTGGAAATCCCTCATTTCCGCTATGAAAAGGAAGAGCTTGAGCCACGGGTTCACTGGGTAAAGGAAAAGAAGACCTACCGGATCGAGAAGATTAGCTTTCCCTCTTCCATGACCCCCTATCAGGTGACGGGCTACCTTTATGACCCAAAGGCCAAGGTTACCCCTCCTACGATCATCATCATCCCCATCCTGGGGGGGAACTATTTCTTTTCCAAGAACTGCGCCAATTACCTGACACAAAGGGGATTCTCCTGTCTCAGATTCGAGAGGACGACCGATCCCTTTGATGTCGAAAAGGGCCTTCACCATACTGAACGGGTATTGTGGCATAGCGTTATCGATTTCAGGCGAGTCATTGATTGGCTGGTCGAGGGGAAGGGGAGGAATCCGAATCGTATCGGGGTGATGGGAGTCAGTATGGGGGCTATTGTCGCGGCCTTGGCCCTGGCGGTGGAACCCCGAATCGCCCCGGGTGCCATCATCTTGGGAGGGGGAGATATCGCCACCATTTTGGCCACCTCCAAAGAGCGCAGAGTCGTCCGATTTCGAGAGGGGGTTGTGCGGGCCAAAGGAATGACCCTCGAGCAGTTTCATGAGGAGGCCAGTCGGGTGATGGCTCCCGTCGATCCCCTCGCCTATGCCACCCGAGCTGACCCAAAGAGCATCCTAATGGTTAACGGTCGATTCGACAGAACCATCCCCTATGATTGCTCCGAAAAGCTCTGGCAAGCCATGGGAAGGCCGCTGTGGATCACGATACCAACGGGCCACTACTCCGCGGTTCTGTTCCTATGGCATATCCGACATCAGATCTTGATCCATTTCAGGAAATGGTTCGGTGTTGAGGGTTGGTCAGGAATCCACCCTTAGACAATGGGGCTTTGATTTCCCCCTCAAAGGCGGTTACAGTTGCTGTGCTTGATTCAGCTTGTTGCTGGAGTGATGGAGTCGTGGAGTCCTGGAGGGTTGGAATTCAGGATTTCATCGGCTCCTCACTCAGATGCCCCCAGTCGTTCTGAGAAAAGGAGGGATCTCCAGAAAGGGCTGGAATGCCGTGTACCTGCCATAGGGACCAGTTGAATTCCTAAAAAGAAAGACGACATTCAGCGAACCACGAGCCCTCCAGATCATGGTCTAGGCCAAGATGAACCGAGGGATCCTCAAAGGGAGTGAGAACCCTTATGAAATCATTGAGTTTTTTGCTCTCAAAATCGACCGCGAATCCATCATCGCCGAATCTGGCACTCAGATTTGAACCCCAGAACGAGCCCTTGAGTTCTACCGAAAACGATGAAGTCTGATGAAATATCAGTAACCAACGATAGTCTCTTTCTTCTTTCTTTGATGCTTTCTTTCCAAGGGTATAGAGCTTTCCCCTTTTCTCCGATCTGAATTTGGTATACTCAAATCTAGAATATCCGGCTACTTTATCTGCAAGCTCTTCCACAAGAGGAATCCTTTTAATTGTATCCCCAGCGGCTCCCAAAGCGGATAGGGCCAGACTATCAACATCGAGATCTTCTGAAATCTCCGTATCATAAGACTTGTAGGCATACGCCGGCTCATTCTTTCGAGCTGATGAATGGAGACGTTCTGCAAGGCCGTTGCTAAATACTCTGTCGAGACTTGTCTCCTGGCTGGATGAAGCGCGGGTTATCGTATTTGGCCCGTTCAAAAACACCTCCTGCGCCACGGTGGATACCGTGGAGGACAAGACCAGTGCAGTCATTAGGAGGATTTGTGTTGATCTTCTCATGGTTCTAGGCCCCATTTTTCTCTCTGATGGGGAACCGCCGCGCCATGGGAATTTGCCAAACTGCGAAGGGAACGCGGCAAGCAATGGTTTTCCGCAAGTGAAGCTTCCCGCGCTCCCGCGCGGGGTATCTTTCATTCTTTTCAGCAGAGCGGAACTCGCCGAAGCCTCTGGCGAAGGCGAGTCAAAAGCCTAGACACCCGTTCGTTTAATCAACCCAACGGCCTGTAGAATCGATGATGCCGGATTTCGGGAGCTTAGGGGTGTCAATCTCCTCGACCTGGAGCTCTCTGTGCTACCTTCACGGATTGTCCGATTTAGTTGGATTTTCAGCTCTTGGAACAGGCCTTTAGAAGAACCTTTCGATCAGCAAGAGATTTAGAATCTGATGGCGGGAAATACCTTCCGGACGGACGTTTCACATTTCTCGGGAAAGGTTCTAGAGGTCTTTTTCCATCGACCACCCCCTTGGTTTCCAACTCTCGCAAATGTCATGAGCTGAAACTCAGTATAGCAGATCTCGGGTACTTTTTCATCTACCCGGTGATTCTGGCACCCAGACTCTGTCCGCCGACCGGGGCGATGATCCGAGAGAGGTCATATTCGATTTGTCGATCCCTAAGGGTATCCGAATGCCGCCCCTCTATCACAGGATCCTTGAATAGGGGATCAGATTTAGATGGGGTGTCTATTGAGGGGCCTCATGTCTTCTCTCGGCGATGAGCAGGGTGCCGAAAAGGGCGATGAGGGCCATCATGGTGGAGAGGATAAAGACCGGCCCGTAGCTTTCCGTCTGGTCGAAGATCAATCCCCCGACATAGGCCCAAAAGCCCCCTCCCAGGTGATGAACGGTCGTAACAAAACCGGAAATAAGACCGAGATGAGAGAGTCCGTAGAGTCTCCCAACCAGCGTGGCGGTGAGGGGCGCGGTCACAAGGAGGGTGAAGCCGAAGGTCAAGGCAAAGCCATAGAAAGATACAAGATTTCGATATCTCAAGATCAGAAGGAACAATATGCATCGTAGCAGAAAGGTAAGAGCGATGGGGACCTTATCCCCAATCAAGTCCGACACACGTCCGGCAACCAGTATCCCACCCAAACTCATCAGTCCCAACCAGGCCAGCATGTTGCCCGCCGTGGTCGGTGATATACCGTGATCCGTAACAAAGGGGATCAAGTGGGTTGTCACCAGAAAATCGCCGCTCCCACAGACGAACATCACCATGAGGAAGAGCCAGAAAGAAGGGGTGCCCATGGCCTCCCTAAGACCGAGGTCCCGAGGGTTGTCCGCCGAAGGAACATCCTCCCCTTCTCCCGTTGTTCTCTCTCGATCTTGAGAGCCAAAGGGCCTCAGACCAAGATCCTCCGGATCTCCTCTGATTACAAGTAGCGCCAGGGTTACATTGACCACGAGCATGACCAGGCCAATGGACAGATATGAGACCCGCCAGCCATAGCGCGAGACGAGGATTGTAAAAACGGGAACCAATGCGAACTGTCCGAAGCAGTTACCCGATAAGGCCAGGCTAATGGCAGCACCCCGCCACTTTTTAAACCACTTGCTTGTAACCACTGCCATCAGGCTGACAGACGTGCCCCCCAACCCAAGGGCGGCCAGGATCCCGTAATACACAAAGAACTGCCAGAGGGAGTGAACGATGGAGATGAGGGCGTATCCTACCGAGAGAAAGACGGTTGAGATAACGATCACCCATTTAGGGCCATATCGATCGTAGAATCTGCCGACGACCGTGAGGGAGAGGGCATAAAGGGCCATATTGAGGAAGAAGGCGAGCGAGATTGAGCCTCGACCCCAGCCAAATTCTGCGATCATGGGTTTGAACATCACACCGAAAGAATACCGGGCCCCCGAGTTGAAAAAGAGGACGGCAAAAGAGGAGGCCAAAACGTACCACCCGTAAAAGAGGTTAAGTTTTGGAAATCGGTCTTTTGACAGCATCATAGGCTGTGTACCTGAAAAGCTAAGCCTTTGATTTGCAGGCTGTGCTCTTTAGAAAAAACGCTTCCCCTGGCTCCAGCCTACACTTCTCCCACCTTCCTGAAGTGTTCCCAATTCTTTCAAATGGGGGCGTAAGGGAAGAGGATTTCGAGACCCCTGGGAGAAATCATGGAACGAAAAATGAAGACGATCAACAGATTTTGCCGAGAATCGACAACCCTGGAGAAGCCTCGACGCTTTTGGAGAAGAATCATTTGATCGCGCCCTGGAAAGTCTTTATGGAACTCTCCGCACCGGATTTCTCGGCTGAGACATAGGCGCTGTATATGGTTGAAATCGCGTCAGCCGCCAGGAAACTATCCCCTTCCAGGGGTTCCCCATAGGCAATCGTCCGATAGAAGGCCTCCATTTCATTGGGATAGCCGGTGATCCAGTCTTCATCCGGAGAGGGTTTCGTCCATCCCTGCTTCGTTCCAATCTTCTCGACGAGATAGATATCCCTGAAGTTCTGATCCACGGGGTTGTAAGTCTCCATGGCCGTATTCGGATTGATGTTGCAAATCGTCCGGTGATTATTGGCATTTACCTCAAGCCAGTTATGTATCCCTCCCATCACAATGTCAGACGAAAAAATATCGGCAATCGTCCCGTCTTCAAACACAACGTGCATCAGGGAAAAATCCTCGATGTCATGGTAATCGGCCCTCAGATGTCCCGCATCAACAAACCGGTCCAGCCGCGTGATTGCGTGAATCCGGGCCGAGACCGACTTCGGCGGTATAGGCCCAGTACCCCTAACTCTCCCTTCGACCCTTTTGAGATAGAGAGCCGCTGTCAAGGGGTGACATCCTTTGCCGATCATGGCGCCGCCTCCGGAGTGCTTCCAATACCCGTAGGTGGATGCGTGAGAGCCTGAGTGGGCTTCTTCGCCATGCATCCAGAGAATCTGAGCCCTGGTCTTCTCAATTATCTCTCGCTCTTTTTGGATTGAGGGGGCGTAGACCCAATTCTCCGCGTAGAGAATTCTCCCCTTGCTGTTCTTTTCCGCGTCAAGTATCCGGCTTATGCTTTGGAGTGCGTGATCCAGTGCCACTTGCCTGGGGAAACGATCGCCATGAAATCCATCTGAGCCATCGCCAAAATACCCCGTGAGGGGTTTCTCCACGATCGCAAATTTATTCCTCTCCAGGGTAGCGACAGAAATCGATTCATGGGACGATGGGGGGGTACAAACATGAACCACATCCGAACCGTCCAAGAGCTGGTCCAGGCTGTCGCATGCAACGATCTCTCTTGCCCGGGCGAAACGCTCCCGCTTCTCTCTGGTGGGCGAATAGACGCCACAGATCTCCACCTCGACACCGCACACTCTTCTAAGGGCCTCGAAATGGAAGGAAGCGGCAAACCCCGCACCCGCAATCCCCACGCGGACCGATTTCTTTTTCATCGCTACACTCCTCACAGAATCATCGATTCCCGCCATGATAGGTTATGGGCCTTGGAAAGTCAATCCCCGAACTCGGGGGTCTCACCCCGACTGGAATAAAGCGATGGTGGGATTACCGGTGGGAGATGGTCATCGATAGAAGTCTGAGGACCGTCCACCTAAGTGGACTCAGGGCGGGAGACCTGGGTCTCTTTGTCATCGACTTCAGCGAAGGGGCCCTCAGAAGGAACCGAACACCCTCCTACCGTTTGATTCGAGCGGTCCCTCCGCCCATGACGTGGAGGACCTCATCCAGGGTAATCATGCTGGTATCCCCGCGGGTACTCTGGAGAAGGGCCCCATGGGCCGCGCCGAATTCGACAATGTCAGCAGGAGAGTGACCATTCAAAAAACCGTAGATCATGCCTGATGAGAACCCATCTCCTCCCCCGACCCGGTCCTCGATCTCCAGATTCTCATACCGCTTGGACTCATAGAAGGCGCCGTCATAGAAGAGGATTGCACTCCAATGGTTGACAAGACCGCTGACAACCTCTCGAAGGGTGGTGCCCACCCCTTTCAGATGGGGAAAGCTATCCATGACGCGACCGACCATTCTTTTGTAGTTCTCTATGGGCAACTGGAGGAGCCTTTCGTCCACCCCTTCAACGGAAAAGCCCAGTACTTTTTGGAAGTCCTCCTCATTTCCGATGACAAAATCCATGTATTGGACGAGAGGCCGGGTGATCTCTTGGGCTTTCTCGCTGGACCAGAGCTTCGATCGAAAGTTGAGGTCATAGGAGACGACCGTTCCCGCCTTTTTTGCGGCTTCCATCGCCTCCGCAGCCACCTTTGCCGCTTCCTCGCTGAGGGCGGTGAAAATCCCTCCCAGATGAAACCACCGAACCCCTTGTTTTTGAAAGAGCTTTTTCCAGTCGATTTCTCCGGGTTTCATCTGAGACGCGGCCGAATGTCCCCGGTCATACATGGTGACACTGGCCCGCAACCCTGTCCCGACCTCCGTGAAATTGAGCCCCACCCGGTTCTGTTTGCCTACGCCGTCATAGGGGACCCAGACCACGTGTCCCATATCGACGCCCACGGATCTCCCGTGGTTCAGGATGAGACGACCGAGAGGGTTTTGGGGGAGTTTGCTCACCCATCCTGTTTTGAGCCCCAAACGGGCCAGGGCATAGGACACGTTGTATTCTCCACCCCCGACCCAGACCTCAAGTTGCCGGGCGAATTCCAGACGGCCGTGCCCAGCAGGGCTCAACCGAATCATGCATTCACCCAAACTCACCATATCCAATTGACAGGATGCCTGATCTCGAATCGCAAGGGTCATGGCAGAATCTCCTCCTTTTTCTGCTGTTCTCCGAACCCCTATGCTTCAGACCGGAAAAGGAACGCCGAAGTCCTCTCCCAGCTGGCGAAGAAGAGAGACGTCTTCCTCTCTGATGGGACACCCCTCCTTCTCTCGTAGCGCTTTGGTTCGCCATTCAGGCTCTCCAGGAATCAGAATCTCCTCGACTCCGGGCGCCTTCGGTTGGCTCTTCAGCTCTGCAAAGAGTTCGTCCATCCGCCTCTTGAATTCCCCCACCGGGCAGAACGCCTCAATGTCGATAGCCTGGACATAGTGGCCCATGAAGGCCCTGTTCTCCCAGTCATCGAATTTCCGAACAATATGGGCACCATAGGGCATTCCTGTTAGACGGCTCGAAAGGATTTCGATCATCAGGCTAACGGCATACCCCTTGGCACCGCTCATGGGGACAACGGCATAGGCCTGGGTGGGGTCGGTCACGGGCTTTCCCTCCCGGTCCACTGCCCAGTTGAGGGGAATTGATTTGCCAGCCTCTGCTGCCGCGCGGACCTTGCCAAAGGCCACTTCGCTCGTGGCCATATCCATGCAAAACCACGGGTAGGTCCCTGCAGGAATGCAGACACAGATCGGGTTGGTGCCAAGAAATCTCTCCCGTCCCCCAAAGGGGGTGACATCACATTCTCCATCTGACATCACCAAACCGATGCAGTCTTGTTTGGCACAATGCTCGCCGTAGTAAGCGGCGGCTCCGAAATGATTGGAATTGATCACCGCCACACTCCCGATGCCAACGTCCCGGGCGAGTTCTACCGCCTTGCGAGCCGCTTCCAGGGTCGACAGCTGGCCCAGAGAGAAATCTGCGTCGAGAATTGCCACCCCTGCCCTCTTTTTTTCGAAGCGAAACCGGGGGGCAGGGTTGATTAGCCCTTTCTCCAATCGACGGGCGTACAGGTTGCTCAGGTATATCCCATGGGTATCCACGCCTCGGAGGTTGGCCTCCACGAGGATTTCCGCGACGGTCCTTGCGTCCTCCTTGGGTACCCCGACTTTCTGGAATATCCCTCCGCCAAAAACTCTCAATTCCTCCGCAGGAATCATATAAGGAACCATGAGGAGTCTCCCTTTCTTGATTGACGGTCTTCGACTTGGCTCCAAAGATCTTTTTTGCAGGGTTTTTCCAAAGTCATGCTTTGCTATCCTGCCACTCCGTGTGGAAAATGCCCTCCCGATCCACTCGCTCATAGGTATGGGCACCGAAGAAATCCCTCTGTGCCTGGGTCAGATTCTGTGGCAACCGACCCCGCCGATAGCTGTCAAAATAGCCCAGGGAAGCGCTGAAGGCGAGGCAGGGGATTCCGAGCCGGTTTGCGGTCTGAATGACCATCCGCCAACCATCCTGGGCTTTGATCATCCAACCCCTGAACTCCGGGTGGAGGAGGAGGTTGGGAAGATCCGGGCGATCACGATACGCGGCTTTGATCCGATCCAGAAACCGGGCCCGAATGATGCACCCCCCCTTCCAGATCCGGCTGATCTCTGCCAGATTCAGGTTCCATTCGCGCTCCTGAGAAGCGGTTTTCATCATAGCGGTCCCCTGGGCGTAGCTGCAGATCTTGCTCGCATAGAGGGCGTCATGAACCGCATCGATCAGTTCCTCCTTGGGACCTTCGAATCGCCTTTGGGGACTCTCAAGGGCTCGGCTCGCCGCCTCGCGCTCTGTCTTGTAGGACGAGAGGATCCTCGCTTCCACAGCCGCGTTGATGGTTGGGATGGCCACCCCCAAATCAAAGGCGATCTGGGACGTCCATTTCCCCGTTCCCTTCTGGCCGGCTTTATCGAGGATCATGTCGACCAGGGGCTTTCCTGTCTCTTCGTCGGTTTTCCCAAAGATCTTCGCCGTGATCTCGATGAGAAACGAATTGAGGACCCCTTCGTTCCACCGGGCAAAAATATCGGCCAGTTCCGACGCTTCCAGACCCAAACCCTGTTTCAGAACATCGTAGGCTTCGGCGATCAGCTGCATGTCGCCATACTCAATCCCGTTGTGCACCATTTTCACGAAATGGCCAGCCCCTGAGGGGCCAATATAGGTGCAGCAGGGGCCATCGTCCACCTGAGCGGCGATCCGGGTCAACACCGGTGCCATGGTGTCATAGGCTTCCTTAGGCCCACCCGGCATGATGCTCGGCCCCTTCAGAGCCCCTTCTTCCCCGCCGCTAATCCCGGTGCCCAGGTAATGGATTCCTTTGGCGGCCAAAGCTTTGGAGCGGCGCTCCGTATCCTCAAAAAACGAGTTCCCCCCGTCCATCAGGATGTCCCCCGGTGATAGGTAGACCTTGATCTGATCGATCAGGGCATCCACAGCAGGACCCGCCTTTACCATGAAAATCACCCGTTTGGGAGAGGCGAGGGACTCGACCAATTCCTTTACGGAATATGTCCCAAGAATGTCTCTCCCTGAGGCTCTGCCCTCCACAAATGCTCTCACCTTGTCCGTGGTTCGGTTGTAAACAGAAACCGGATATCCACGACCCTCTATGTTGAGGGCGAGATTTTCCCCCATGACGGCCAACCCAACCAAACCGATTTCCTGCTCTTTCATCTCTATCATCTCCTCAATTGGCCTGAGCCAACGGTTTGTTTCCCTCCAAAACCGCTGCGAGGTTCTTCACGGCCATGGTTGCCTGGCGGACCACACTCTCATAGGTTCTCGACCCGATGTGAGGGGTCAGAATGACATTCTCCAGGCCGCTCCGGACCAGAGGATCCGAGGGGTCAGGGGGCTCGTGTTCCAGAACATCTGCGGCATAACCGGCAATCCTCCCCTCTTTCAGAGCCGCCAGGAGATCGCCTGTGTGAACGAGTTGCCCACGGGCGCAGTTGATCAGATAGGCAGTCGGCTTCATCAGCTTCAGTCGCTCCCGGTTGATGAAAAACCGGTTTTCTGGGGTGAGGTTCATATGGAGGGTAACAAAATCACCCTGCTGAAGAATCTCATCGTGCACCAGGCACCTCCCCACTGAATACTGTTGGCAAAAAGGATCATCCCAAATTGGATCACATCCAAGGACCTTCATCTCAAAGGCCAGGGCTCTCCTGGCCACCTGTTTGCCGATTCGCCCCATTCCGATGATCCCGATCGTTTTGCCCCATAGTTCATGGCCCGTAATCCGCTTCCACCGTCCCTGTTTTACCCACTGGTTTTCCTGAGGGATGTTTCTGGCCAGAGAAATCATCAATCCGAAAACATGCTCTGCCACAGTGACCTCGTTTACTCCTGGCGTGTAGGTCACCGGCACCCCGAGGTCCCGAGCTCCCTCAAGGTCGATCCGATCGACACCGATCCCGTATTTGCTGATAACTCTCAACCTCGGCAGGGCTTTTTCAATAACCCGCCGGGTAATTGCATCGTCCCCGCAGATGATTCCATCGGTATCTCCCACCAGATCAAGCATCGCGTCTTCGTCCAAAGGGCCCCTGGCCGTGACAATTTCGTACTCCTGTTCCTTCAAGAGGTCATGATGAGCCCCTGGGGTATCCATGAACGATGTCGTTGTGATCAAAACGCGCATCTCTCCTCCCATCCCGCCTAAATCGCCGTGACAGAAAACCCCCCGTCCACGACCAGGTTGGATCCTGTAATAAAACTCCCCGCCTTGTCAGAGGCCAGCAAAAGGGTCGCACCGACCAGCTCTTCCGGATCCCCGAATCGGCCCATGGGGGTGTGGCCCATGATGGCCTCTACCCTCGACTTGTCCAGTACCCTTCGGTTCTGTTCTGCCGGAAAGAAGCCAGGGCAGAGGGCGTTGACCCTGATCCCGTAGCCGGCCCACTCGCGGGCCAGATATTCCGTCAGGTTCCAGAGGGCGGCTTTGGTGAGGTTGTATACAGACACCCGACTCAAGGGGCGAAGGGCAGCCATGGATGACATATTGATGATGCATCCCCTCTGTGCGTGATCGATCCAGTGCTTCCCGATGAGCTGGCAGGCCACATGGACCGATTTAAGGTTTATTTTCAGAACGTCTTCAAACTCCTCGTCGGTGATTTCGAGATAGGGGATCGGTGGGTTTATGGCGGGTCCATTGATCCAGATGTCGATGTGGCCGAACCCGTCGATCACGGCGGGGATTATCTTGGCGACCTGATCCCGCTCGGTTACGTCCGCCCGGAAAAACCGTGCATCCTCCGAAGAACTTCCCCACTCCTGGAAATGGGCCTCGGCTTTTTCTCGATTGCGCCCAACGAGAACCACCTGACAGCCCGCCTGCCAGAGCCCCTTTGCCATGGCACCACAGAGAACGCCGGTTCCCCCAATGACCACGGCGACTTTGCCCTCAAGCTCAAATAGTTCACGAAAGAACTCGGAAGAATCGTTTTCCTTCAATTTAACCTCCTTGAGTTGACCTCAATCCCCTGTCCGAAAGGATTTGAACTCATGGCGGTTCCAAGCCTTTGGAAAAGCCTGACGATGAGAATCCAAACACGAGAGATCAGCGACCCTTTTGGCTCTCTAGTCGCCTCAAAGGACTCTACTCCTTCACCGCGCCCATGGTAAGACCACTAATCAAATACTTCTGTGCATAGACGGCAATCGCTATGACCGGCAGAAAGGTTATCATTGCAAACGCGCTCAGCTGTCCCCAATCTATACCATACTCGGTAATGAACTGTCCAGCAACCACGGATAGAGGTTTTGCCTCTCTTGATGTAAGAATAAGGGGTAAGAAAAACTCTCTCCAACATACGATCATGACCAGGATTCCAACGGCTGCCAAGCCAGGCCCAATCAATGGAATCACCACATGGCGGAAGGCCTGAAACCGAGAGCATCCATCGATAGCCGCAGCTTCTTCAAGCTCTTTGGGAATCAATGCGATGAACCCGATTAGCAACCAAATCCCAAATGGCAGATTATAAGCCACATAACTGGCAATAAGAGAGAACTGAGCGAACAATGTCAATAAAGGAAATGTCCCTCATAGCTCAAGTCCCCTTTATATCAAACGTCTAAAACACGGTCATGAAGATCGAGAAACGAAGACAATTAGGCCATCAAGTATTGGTCAGTCAAATCTTTAACATAGTTACCAAGTCCGACGAACCGCTCTCCTGCATACATTTTTGCTAGATTGATGTTGTACAGGCTGTTCCGCAGGCAATAGTTTAGAGGGAAAAACAGCACAATAGCTAGGGTAAATCGTGCCGGAGAAAGAAAGGCTATCTTGATTTGCCTCTCAGACCCAAAACAAGCAGATTTCACCATTCTTCTGCTGTCATTCTTATTCTCTCTCATTTTCAATCTATCACTTCCCTTTGGAAATTAAAGGGATATCCTGACTCTCTTGAGAACCTACCAAGCATTTCTTATAGGTATCCAAGCCCTTTCCTTCAAGAATATCTTGACCGTTACAGAGGCTATTGAGAGAATCTCTTAATAAGGTTTCGAAGTTTAACCATCAACATCTAGAGGATGATTGTGGAGGATTCCGCTTTCTGGTAAAAGACGGGGGTGGGGACCGTCATGTCTTCTCGGGGGTCGGGTTATGTTGCTGGAGCCAATCAAAATATTGACATGGGATGAGATGGAGAGGATTCACCGGGCTGCGCTCAAGATTCTTGAGGATGTGGGCATGAAAATCGAAAGCGCCAAAGCTTTGACGTATCTCAAAAAAGTGGGTTGCAAGATTGACGAATCCTCCATGGTGGTGCAGTTTCCTCAGAAAATCGTTCAGCAGTATGTCGATAAAATGCGGAAAGACTACGACAATCCAGATCGGATTCCACAGAGAATGGCGGTTCGGTATTCACACATTCGGTTTCGCAGGGAGCCTCACAAAATCCATCCTGATTTCACGGTTAGCGCCGGTGGGTTTTGTTGTTATCTCTACGATCTCGATGGCAACCGTCGCAAGGCTGCGATGGACGATACGCTTCGCTCAATCAATCTGGTGAACAAACTCGATTCGATTGATTATACAGGCCTTCCCGTCTCCGATCAGGAAACGCCGTCCCTTCTCCGGCCGGTGAAGATGGCCGGCGAGCTGGCTAAATACACGACAAAATTCGGGGGCATAGAGACGTTCAGGAAAGAAGACATCCCCTATCTCATTGAAATCGGATCGATCATCAAAGGAAGCCTGGATGCACTGAAAAAAGAGCCAATCCTCGTGGGGTACGCTGAGGCTCGATCACCGCTCTGTCTGGATCGGAACATGGCAGAAATATTCATGGAATATGTTGAGCGGGGCTTTCCGCAGACACTGGACACGATGCCCAATGGGGGAGCAACCGTCCCAGTCACTGCAGCCGGGAACCTGGCCGTAGGTATGGCGGAGACGCTGGGTGCACTGACACTTGGGTACGCGACCGATGAAAATGCGATCGTGGGCGTCGATATTATCCCATCCTATTTCGATATGCAGTCCGGTATTTTCAGATATGCGAGTGGGGACAGGATGCCTCTCCTCGTCGCGAGGGTTCAAATGATATCCGAGTATTATGGTTGCCCGAGTGGTGTCCATGGGGGAAAAACGGACAGCTGCTTCGTGAACATCCAGTGCGGCATTGAAAAGGCCATGAGCACTGTTTTCCCCGTTTTGGCGGGCGCTGTGGGTATTGGGACCGTGGGGCATCTTGAGAATGCAGTGACGTTTTCCCCCTTGCAACTGGTTATCGACAACGAGGTTTTTCGGTATATGCATCGAACCCTTGAACCGATTCCTGTCAATGAGGATACCCTGGCTCTGGAGACGATCCGTCGCGTGGGTGTAGGTGGCCATTACCTCGAGGAGGCTCATACGGTGAACCATTTTCGCGATGAGATTTTTTTCTCGGATCTGTTTGAAACGATGCCTTGGGATAGCGCGCACTCCCAGAACACCAAGGGGATGGAGAACAAGGCCTTCGAGATTGCCCGCTCAATTTGGGAAGAGGAGCCAGAGCCCGTCATTGATACGGATAAGATCGATGCGATCGATCGCGTTTGCGCCCACGCCAAAAAGGAGTTTATGGGATAAATCGATTGATCGGTTCTGACAAAAGACAGAGAAAGCAACTTCTTCGAGTCATTCAGCAGACCGAATGCACTCTGCAGCCAAACGCTCGATTCCATTATCCCCTAAAAGGTCGGAGGGTCTGAGGAAGCCTTCCTGAAAAAAGGATCAGCGAGATCTTCCCTTATGCTTCACAGAAGAACTCGTCTTTGTGGTCCCAGGCGGGGATCCCCACGATGAGGGATTTGAAATCGCCATGTCCCCTGTGTGCCGTACCCGGTTCAATCGCCACCACGAGGCCGGGTTTGAGTTCTACAACATCATCGTTCAGTTCCATATATCCATGGCCTTCGAGGATATAGTAGTACTCCGTACACCCCTTGTGATAGTGCTTCTGGGAATCCGTGATGTGGGTCACGTGAAGGTTGGCAACGGGTGTGTCCTCACGCGTTATGATTCGGGTACTCGAGCCGCACGGACACGGGACGGGCTCAACGTCACTGATATGCCGGACGATATAGCCTTTTTTTGTCTTGCCCATCGGTGATCCTCCTCGTATTGAGTCTTGAAAGGCTGCCTCTTTCCCAAGTCTTCAGCCATCAGCGGTGGGCTTTGAGCTGCTTGATGGCTGGCGTGGATTCTTTACTTCATCCGGAGATTGATCCCAGCCCCTTTCTCAGCGGGGTTGGCCAACCTGGCATAGACCGTCAGAAAACCGTCCGTTACGCGAGGTGCAGGAGGGCTCCACCGGGCAGTCCGATTCTCGATTTCCCCTTCGGATAGCTGCACATCGAGTCTCCGGTTTGGAATGTCTATCTCAATGACATCTCCGTCCTGGACGATCGCGAGAGGGCCCCCTTCTGCCGCTTCAGGAGACACCTGACAGATAAAAGGCCCTCTTGCAAAACCAGAGATCTTCCCGTCCGTCACCAGGGCACATCGGGCCTCCAGCCCCAGGGCCCTCATGTATCCGATGACTTTGAAAACCTCTGTGAGACCGGGCCCGCCTTTTGGCCCCTCATATCGAAGAACCACAATATCACCCGGGGCAATCCGGTTCTGTCTTAGCGCCTCAATGGCCTCTTCCTGGCTATTGAAGACCCTAGCGGGCCCTTTATGCTGCATCATCTCTTTTGCAATTACGGTTGGCCTTACGACAGCCGATTTGGCGAGGTTTCCTCGCAGGACCGCTAGCCCTCCCTTGGTGACCGGATCATCCAGATCCCGGATCACGGGTCCCTTTTCGGCAGAGATCCTCTTTAGATTTGCACCCACGGTCTCCCCGGTCACGGTCAGAGCATCTGGGTTTAGCATGGGCTCGATTTTTTTCATGATCGCCTGGATACCGCCTGCCTCGTCAAAATCCTCCATCGTATAGGGGCCGCTGGGTCGCACAGCAGCAAGACAGGGTGTTTCTTGACCGCACCGTTCGACCAAATCAAGCGTAATATCGTCGTCGAGGCCCAGTTCGAAAGCGATGGCCAGCAGGTGGATGATCCCATTGGTCGAACCTCCAATCGCGTGAAGCACCCGGATCGCATTGACGAGACTTTCCCGGGTGATGATTCTTGAAGCGGTTGTGCCATCCTCGACGAGTTTCAGAATCTGGCGGCCCGATTGCTTTGCCATCCAGAGTCTTTTCGCCGAAACCGCTGGGGCGGTCCCGGCTCCCGGTAAGGCCAGCCCAAGGGCCTCTGCCAGACACTGCATGGTATTTGCCGTTCCGAGCAACGCACAAGACCCGGCGCCCGGACAGGCCGAGTCCTCCAGAGAATCGAGTTCCTCTTCGGGAATGCCCGGTTTGCCGACGCCATAGGCCCAGCAAGCCGCATCCAACGTTGTCGTATCGATATCCTCCCCCTTGTATCTTCCCGCTGCCATGGGTCCACCCGGTACAACGATCACGGGCAAATCGAGGCGAGCGGCCGCAAGCAGGTGACCTGGAACGTTTTTGTCACACGAGGAGATCATCACCAAAGCGTCAAACATGTGAATCCATGTTGAGGCCTCAACCTCGGCCGCAATGATATCTCTTGTCGGTGTATCATAGCGGATTCCATGTCTTCCAACAGCCATGGGGCACATGGCGAAGCTGCTGAACTCAAAGGGAGTCCCCCCTGCCTGCCAGATCCCTGCTTTTACGGCCTCTGCCAACGATTTGAGATGGACGTGCCCCGGGCTTGTTTCCCCCCAGGAGTTAGCCACACCGATTCTCGGCCTGGTCAAATCCTCCTTGGTGTACCCCATGGCTTTTAGCAGTGATCTGGCTCGGGCATTCTCAGGAGATTGAAGAAACTCTTGATTTTCCCTGTATGGATTCACGGTCGTCCTCCAAACGTCCCCGGGTTCATCAAGGCCAATGCCGCAGTCATCCCGGGTAGGCAAATAACGGGGTCGCCACACTTGTCAGCAACGGTTTCCCTCTGAATAAACTCGGTTGAAAACTCTTTCCAGCCACGGTAAAAGAGAGGGGGAAGTATCCATCATCATATCGGAAGGAGCTGGGCTGATCAAGACCAGGCACCGAGACTCATCGGGTAGCTCGCAAAAGGACCAAAGGATGGGAAAAACCTACCCCATGGCTATTGTGACCGCCCCGGGGCGCATCGAATATCAGGATAGAACACTGCCAGACCTTCATGCCCATGGCGTCCTCGTCAGAACCAAGGCCGTTTCGATCTGTGGAAGCGATCTTCACATCTTTAAGGGAAAGCACCCGGCCGCGTCCCTTCCCGTGCCGATTGGCCATGAATTGTCTGGAGAGGTTTTGAGAGTTGGAGACAGGGTTTCGAGGGTCAGGAAAGGGGACAGGGTTGTCGTGGAGCCGGTGATCATATGCGGAGAATGCGACTGCTGCCGGAGAGGTCAGTACAACCTCTGCACCCACATCAGCTTTCAGTACAGGAAAGGCCAGGGCGGGTTTAGCCCGTATTTCGTGGCGCAGGAGAATTGGGTCCATCGGCTTCCAGAAGGGGTCTCTTTTGAGGAGGGCGCCCTGATCGAGCCCCTTGCCGTGGCCGTGCATGCCGCCAAAAAAGGGGAGATTCAATTCGGTCACACAACGGCCATATTCGGGGCAGGCGCTGTGGGACTCATGGTTCTCTGTTTGACCCGGTTGTCCGGTGGAGGAGAGACGTTTGTGGTGGATGTTCAGGACTTCCGTTTGAAAAAAGCCATGAAGCTTGGCGCTTCAGAGGCCATTGACAACTCTCGGCAGGATGCCGTGGAACGGATTCTCGAGGGGACAGGGCGATTGGGCGTCGACATTGCTTTTGAAGCCGTAGGGATGGAAAAGACACTGGTGCAGTCTTTAGAGACCTTAAAGAAGGGCGGAAGGTCCATTCTCGTCGGCATTTTTGAGGATCCAGACGTTCAGATTCCGGCAAATATTTTCGTTCAAAAAGAGGTGGCTTTGATCGGCTCCCAAGGGTACTGCTGGGACTTTCAGATCGCCCTGAAGCTCGTCGAGAGGGGGGGCATCAATCTGGAAGAGATCATCACCCATTCCCTCCCCCTTTCAGCGTTACAAGAGGCCTTTGAACTCTTAATGGATCCCCAGAGCCGAGCCATCAAGGTGGTTATTCAGATGGATTAGACGAGAAAAGAGAACCGGGAAGGGAATCAATCGTCCTAGATCTATGGCCTGTCGGCCATCAGAACTGCGTTTACCGTAAGAGGATTCATGGGTACCCGACCAACACCATGGATTGAAAAAGGAGGCTAGGATGATAAGTCCGGCGATGCTTTCTTCGCCTATCCCCATCGGGAATAAGACCGCGCCAAACCGCATTGTGAATCAACCGATGGAATGCAACGACGGGGATTCCTCCGGGAACCCCACTGAGCTCACCTTCCGGCGATATCGAAGCCTGGCAGAGGGGGGAGCCGGGATGGTCTTTGTCGAATCCCTCACCATCTCCTATGAGAGCCGGGCCAGAAAGAACCAGTTGAAAATCTCAGAGGATACTGCAAAGGGACTCGAAAGACTGGTCAAGGAAATGCGGGAAATCAACCGAGAGTCGTTGATCCTTTTCCAAATCAACCACTCGGGTCAGCTCAGCGGGGCAGCTTTTTCAAAGGTCGTCTCTGCCTATCCAACAGGGGACCCAAACATCCACGTATTGACAGAGAAGGAGATTGATGAAATCGGTGCAACATTCGCAAAAGCCGCACTCATCGCCCAGCAGGTTGGGGCGGACGGCATCGATTTCAAGAGTTGTCATGGCTATCTCGGCGGGGAAATGATCCGACCGGCCAACACCAGGCCCGATCGTTTTGGCGGAACCTTCGAAAACCGGACGAGATTCTTCAGGGAAACGGTGCAAAAGATGAGGAGAGCCCTCGGTGGAGAATCCTTCCTCGTCGGGGCGCGGTATTCGGCCTATGAAGGGATTCCGGGAGGCTTCGGGACCTCCGGCCCGCAAGAGGTGGTCGAGGACCTCTCTGAGCCCCTTGCCTTCGCAAAAACCCTTGAGGACATGGGGATGGACTACGTCAATGTCTCAGCGGGAATCCCTCCGGTCACCCCTGAGATTGTGAGGCCGACAAAGAACTATCCTGAAGGGGTTTACAGACACTTCGGCTGGGCTAAAGCCGTGAAAAACACCGTTGCCATTCCGGTTATCGGATCGGGATACAGCTACCTGAGAGACGGAAAGAACAATTTAAAAGAGCCAGATCCGTCCAAAAAGAGCTTTCTTTACTGGGCGGAGAAAAACCTGAAAGACGGCATCGTCGATATGGTGGGAATTGGGAGACAGTC
>CAYGBW010000130.1:0-12676 GCA_964348185.1 uncultured Thermodesulfobacteriota bacterium
CGCTCAGGGCTAGCCTTGAGCTGGGTGCGAAGCACCCTGTCGAAACCTGCAACGAAGATTCTTCTTCGTTTGCAGGTGCTTATTCACGAATTCAGAGAATTCGTGAATTATGCAGGCTAAAATTCCAAAACCACCTTGCCGCAGTTACCGGTCTTCATCAGCTCGAATCCTTGCTCATACTCGTCGAAGGGGAACCGGTGGGTGACGGTCGGTTCGACGTCGAGCCTCCCAGACTTCAACAGGCCTTTCATCTTGAACCACGAGTCCCAAATCCGCCGGCCGGTGACGCCGTGGATCGACACCGAGCGGAACACGACATCCGCCGCGAAGTCGATCGAGACCTCGGCGTTTGGAATGCCCAGAATTACCACGTCGCCACCCATTTTCACCGACCGAATGGCGGCCTGGATCGCCTCCGGTGTGCCAGCAATCTCCATTGCCACATCAACGCCCCTGCCGCCGGTGTGGGCTTTGATGTAATCAACCGGGTCGGTGTCCTTCGTCCTGACCACGTGGTGGGCTCCCAGTTTTCGAGCCAGATCCAGACGGTAGGCATTGCTGCGCCCGAGGGCGAAGATTTCTGCAGCCCCGATTGCCTTGAGGGCCGCCACACTAAAAAGCCCCACCGGTCCCAAACCGTAGACCGCCGCCGTCTTGCCTACGCAATCGGCGACGAAGACGGTGTGTATCGCGTTGCCCAGGGGGTCCTGGATCGCCGCAAAAGCCGGTGGTGTGTCGGGGTCGTTCTTCCATATGTTCATTTCGGGCATGGCGAAATACTCGCTGAAGACACCGTCGACGTCGTAACCGATCCCCTTCCAGTTGTAGCAGACGTGACCATTCCCGGTGCGGCAATTGTCGCAGAAACCACAGACCAGGTGCCCTTCACCCGACACATAGTCGCCTACCCTGACGTTTTTGACCCCCTCGCCCACCCTCACCACGTCGGCGGCGAACTCATGGCCCAGGATGAGGGGAACTTTCACCCGGCTCTGGGACCAGGCATCCCAGTTGTAGATATGGAGATCCGTGCCACAGATCGCTACTACCCGGTTTTTCAAAAGCACTTCACCAGGGCCCGGCTCCGGGACCGTTACGTCCCGGAACTCCAGTCCCCCCGCTTCCGACCGCGCCTTGACAATCGCCTTCATCTTCCTCATATGACCTCGTATCGTTTGCCCACACGGGTAAATGCTTCGATGGCCCGGTCCAGTTCTTTCCTCGTGTGGGCCGCGGAGATCTGGACCCTTATCCGTGCCTTGCCTTTGGGGACTACAGGGTAGCTGAACCCAATCACATAGATTCCTTCCCCCAGGAGATCGCGCGCCATATCCTGGGCCAGTTTGGCGTCCCCCAGCATTATGGGAACAATGGGGTGAGGACTCTCAGGAATGTCAAACCCTCTGGCCCCCATCTCTTTCCGGAAGTATCGGGTGTTTTCTTCCAGATTCCTTCGCAGATGGTCGCTCCGGCTGATCAAATCGACGGCCTTAAGAGCGGCATAGACGATCGGCGGGGCCACCGAGTTAGAAAAGAGATAGGGCCTCGAACGTTGCCTCAAATACTCAACAATATGTTTCCGGCCGCTGGTGAACCCTCCCGTCGCACCCCCCAGGGCCTTGCCCAGAGTCGACGTGATAATGTCCACCTTGTCCACAACGCCAAAATACTCGGGGGTACCCCGACCCCCTTCCCCGATAAAACCCGTGGCATGGGAATCGTCCACCATCACGACAGCGTCATACATTTCGGCCAGTTCACAGATCCTATCCAGGGGGGCAAGGTCCCCGTCCATGCTGAAAACCCCATCCGTGGCAATCATCCTCACCCTGAACTCGGACGATTCCTTCAGGTGTTTCTCCAAATCCTCCATGTCCCGGTGGTGAAACCTTTTGCGGCTGGCCTTGCACAGGCGGATCCCGTCAATGACGCTGGCATGGTTCAGCTCATCGCTGATCACCACGTCTTCTGCGCTGAGAAGGGATTCGAAGAGACCGCCGTTCGCGTCAAAACACGAGGAATAGAGAATCGTGTCTTCGGTCCCGAGAAGTTCAGAGATCTTCCTCTCCAGCTCCTTGTGAATGTCCTGAGTCCCACAGATAAAGCGAACCGACGACATGCCGAACCCCCGCTCTGACAGACCCTTCTGGGCAGCCTCCATAATCTCCCCGTAAGACGAGAGGCCCAGATAGTTGTTCGCGCAGAAGTTGATCACCTCGCCTTCGGGGACCTTGATATGGGACCCCTGGGGGGTGAGGATGACTCTCTCTTCCTTGTAAAGGCCTGCGGAGCGAACCTCTCCCATTTCCTTTTCCAAGATCCCCTTTAGCGTCCTATCCATGGTCTCCTCCTCTTCCCTGGACCCCTTCACCCAGGCCTTGTTGGAACGATGACTCGGGGGCTTTGCCCCTGGGGAACTGCGCTTGGGTATCGGCGCTTCCTGGGCTTGAGGCCATAGAGGCCTTTGAAGAACCCATTGGCCAGGAAACCATCCGACCCGGTCGGCTCAGCTCCGATAAGACCCGTTGATTCTTACGTAATCATACGAGAGATCTGATGTAAACACCGAGGCTTTCCCCCTTCCAAGATTCAGATCCAACCGGACCGTAAAGACCCCTTTCTTCATCTCCTCAGTAGCCCGTCTCTCTGCTCTTTTTCCACAGCCCAGCCCGTTCTTGACGATTTGAGTGCCCGCAAGAAAGAGATCCAGCCTGTCAGGGTCTATGGCTGCTCCGGCATAGCCAGCAGCACAGAGGATTCTCCCCCAGTTGATGTCCTCCCCAAAGAAGGCGGTCTTGACCAGAGGGGAGTGAGCGATACTGAATGCCACCTTCAGGGCATCGTGCTCCCTTCGAGCTCCTTCAACCCGGATCTCTACACACTTGGTGGCCCCTTCCGCGTCCTCGATCAGTTTCTTGGAGAGCCGATCCATCACCGTCCAGAGTTTCTCCTGAAATCGGGTCAGTGCAGGGCAGGAACGGTTGATCAGGGCGTTTCCCCCTCTTCCGTTGGCAAGAACCAACAGCGTATCATTCGTGCTCGTATCGCCGTCGACCGTGACCCGGTTAAAGGTTTTGTCAGCACCCTCCCGGGTTAGGGCCCTCAGCGTTTCCAGCCCGATGGAAATGTCGCTCACGACGAATGCCAGCATCGTGGCCATTCTGGGGTGTATCATGCCGGCTCCCTTGGCCACACCACAAATGCAAATGTCCCTTCCATCGATGCTCACGCTCTCATGGTCTATCTTCGGCCGCGTGTCGGTCGTCATGATGGCTTCGGCCAGACTCCTGAACCCGTGGGGCGACAGTTCCTGAACCAGTTTGGGGAGCTTCTTGACAACCCGGTCCATGGGCAGGGGCTGGCCAATCACGCCGGTTGAGGCCACCAGCACGAGTTCCCGATCAACGCCAAGCTCGTCCGCTACCAGATCGGCCATGAGACGAGCGTTTTCCAGTCCCCTTTCACCGGTACAGGCATTGGCATTGCCACTATTGACCAGAATGGCCTGAGATCTGCCCCGTTGGATTCTCTCCATATCCAACAGGACCGGTGCCGCCTTGACCCGATTGGTTGTGAAAACCCCTGCCGCGGTTGCCTCCGTTTCAGAGTAGATAAGGCCGAGATCTCTGGCCCCATCCTTTTTGATTCCGCCAGAAATGCCGCTGCATTGAAATCCAGGTACAAAAAACGGATTCTTCTCGCCGTCAGTCATTGATACGCCCCGACTATACGTTGCTCCCACAGCACTTCTTGTACTTCCTCCCACTTCCACAGGGACAGGGCTCGTTTCTGCCGACTTTGCGCCCCTGACGTCTGACGGTTTCGATGGGTCCTCCCCCCCCAGCCTGCGCCGCCATGGCCATTTCCTGGGGCATCATCTGGGGCATCTCCCCTCGGCTGAGGACCACTCTCTGCGCCCTGGGCCTCCTTTCCCCCTCCTCTTCACTGCGAACCACGGTGAATCTGAAGAGATTTCTTGCCGTGGCCCGCTTGATCTCCTCGAGGGTATCCAGGAACATCTCATAACCCTCCTTCTGGTATTCGATCAGGGGATCCTTCTGGCCATACCCCCGAAGGCCGATTCCCTCTTTCAGCTGATCGATTCCCAGGAGGTGTTCTTTCCAGAAATGGTCGATCGCATCGAGCATGACGACCTTTTCAACCCGTCTGAGAAGGGGAGCCCCCAGCTCTGTCTCCTTTTCCTCATACCGATCAAGCACGGCCTTGCGCAGCAACTCTCCAAGGGTCTCCTGAGTCATCTCGTCTAGGTTCTGATGATCCAGGGTTGGAAAGAATTGGAAATGATCGTAGCAGTCCTTTTTGAGGCCCTCCATGTCCCATTCCTCTGGATAGGACTTCCCATCGGTGTGGATATCAACGAGATCATCAACGAGTTCCTCCATTACGGCTTTCGCCATATCCTTTAGGTCGTCCTTCTTCAGGATCTGGCCCCGCCGCTGATAGATGACCTCCCTCTGCTTGTTCATGACATCGTCATATTTCAGCAGGTGCTCCCGGATATCAAAATTGTGGGCCTCCACCTTTTTCTGGGCATTTTCAATGGCCCTCGAAATAAACCGGTGTTCAATGGGTTGGTCCTCCTCGATCCCCAGTCGGTCCATGACGTTGGCGATCCGTTCCGACCCAAAGATACGCATCAGATCATCCTCAAGAGAGAGATAGAATCTCGAGGACCCAGGATCTCCCTGACGACCGGCCCTTCCTCGGAGTTGATTGTCGATCCGCCGGCTTTCGTGCCTCTCCGTGCCAATCACGTGGAGACCTTCCAGGGCCAAGACCTCCCCCTTTTCCTTCGCGGCGATAGCCGTGGCCTTCTCGAGGGCTCTCCGCTTCTCCTCTTCCCCTGCATCAGGAGAAACCGATCCCGCAGCCAGGAATTTTGGATTTCCCCCCAGAAGGATGTCGGTCCCCCGTCCAGCCATGTTTGTCGAAATTGTCACGGCGCCTTTCCTGCCTGCCTGGGCAATGATTTCTGCCTCTCTCTGGTGCTGCTTGGCATTGAGGACGTGGTGTCGAACCCCCCTTTTTTTGAGGATATTGCTCAATCGCTCAGATTGTTCAATGCTTACGGTCCCGACAAGAACGGGACGTCCCTTGTGGTGAAGGTCTTCGATTTCCTCGGTGACGGCCCTGACTTTCTCCCGCTCCGTTTTGTAAATCACATCGGGGTAAGATCTCCGGATCATCGGCATGTTTGTGGGAATCACCACCACATCGAGCTTATAGATCTTATTGAACTCGGCAGCCTCGGTGTCTGCTGTTCCGGTCATCCCTGCAAGCTTCTCATACATTCGAAAATAGTTCTGAATCGTGATCGTCGCAAAGGTCTGGTTCTCGCGCTCGATGGATACCCCCTCCTTGGCCTCAATGGCCTGGTGAAGGCCATCACTATAGCGACGACCGGGCAGGAGTCTGCCTGTAAACTCATCCACAATGATCACCTGTCCGTCACTGACCACATACTCCACATCCTTCTCAAAAAGGGCATAGGCCTTGAGAAGCTGGGTAATATTGTGAATTTTCTCCGCCTTCTCCGAATACTCCTTCTCGAGTTTGAGGCGCTTCCTGACCCTCTCTTCCTCGGTCCCACCCAGATCCTCATCAGCCTGGCTTAAATCCGGGAGAACAAAAAGGTCAGGATCTCCCGGAGACAGGGCTCGCCTACCCTTCTCAGTCAGATCACAGATGTTGGACTTTTCATCGATGGAAAAAAACAGTTCTCCGTCCAATTCGTCCATCCGTTTATCGCGAATAAAGTCCAACTCTACCCGATCGACGAGTTTCTTGTATTTGGGCTCCTCCAGCATACCCAGAAACCGTTTGTTTTTTGGAGCGCCTCGCTTGACCTGGAGTAAACGGATCCCTCCTTCGTAGGTCTCGTCATCGTGAAGCATCTTTTCGGCTTCAGACAGGAAGCGATTCACTAAGGAATTCTGGCTCTGAACGAGCCTCTCCACTGGCCCCTTCACCTCTTTGAAGTGGTGAGTAGAGTGTTCGACTGGCCCCGAAATGATGAGCGGTGTTCTGGCCTCATCGATCAGGATGCTGTCAACCTCGTCGACGATCGCATAGTGGTGTTCCCGCTGAACCATCCCCTCCACGTCGATCGCCATATTGTCCCTGAGGTAGTCGAACCCAAACTCTGTATTGGTTCCATAGGTGATGTCGGCGCCGTAGGCCTCCTTTCGCATCGCGTGATCCATGTCATGGTAGATCACCCCCACACTCAGCCCCAGAAAATTGTATATCGCGCCCATCCACTCGCTGTCTCGTTTCGCCAGATAGTCGTTAACCGTAATAACATGGACGCCCCGGCCTTCCAGAGCGTTGAGGTAGGCGGGAAGGGTTGCCACCAGGGTTTTCCCTTCGCCCGTCGCCATTTCGGCGATTTTCCCAGCATGAAGAACGATGCCGCCGATGAGCTGGACGTCGAAATGACGCTCCCCCAGAGTTCTCTTGCCCGTCTCCCGGACCACAGCAAACGCTTCAAAGAGGAGGCTGTCAAGGGGCTCTCCCCGATCGATTCTCTCCCGAAATTCAGCGGTCTTTGCCCGAAGCTCTCCGTTGCTGAGCTTCTGTACGGAAGACTCCTGGGCATTGATGCGGTCCACCATGGGCCGCATTCTTCTGAGCTCTCGATCATTCTTAGTACCTATAGTTCTTTTCAGTATCGAAAGCATGGCCATCACTCCTCTACACGCTGTTGCCTGAATCCCCTTTCCCTTTTCTCAAACGTTTCTGGGTAGATCCAAGGCCTACCGCGGCCCTCGATCATGCGGGGCAAGCAAACAGTTCGTCCCCACGCCCTTCAACCCTAAATCCGGCTGTTGACAGGACCCCTCTGAGATCTTCTCGCAAGAAACGTTCAAACCAACGGTCTTTGGGGGTTTTCTCTGGCCAACACCCTATCTACCTGTGAATCCAAACCATTATACTGCCTTACCCAGAGTGATTCAACCAGGCCGACCTTTGAATCCTTTATCCCTCAGCGTTCTGTAACCGCTTGGGTCGCCCTTGACCGGGAATAAGTTCAATGACGGGTTCAATAGAAGGAAACAACAAGGCTTCAGGAAGGATCGGAAGAACTCAAATAAGTCATCAATTATGGAAGTAGTTTCTGGGATCAGTGGGGACGCCGTTGACCCTTACCTCGTAGTACAGATGGGGTCCTATAGAAAATCCGGAATTTCCCATCTTCCCGATGGCTTGACCCATCCGAACCTTCTGGCCAACCTCGACATCCACCTCGCCCAGATGGCCATATCGGGTCACAATGCCGTGGCCGTGGCTCAGGACGACCATTTTCCCATGGTCAGGGTCGGTCCCTACCGCTGCCACAAGACCATCGGTGGGAGCAACAACGGGTGTGCCCAATGAATTGGAGATCTCAATGCCCTCGTGCATCTGGAGTTGTCCCGTCAGGGGAGAGACACGAAATCCGAAATCCCCGATGATCCAGCCTGGGCTCGGCCAGATCGAGGGAACATGGGACAGGTGAACGGTCGACCCAGGGGCATGACCTTCCCGCTGCCTAAAGTCCTTCTCCGGAGGGCGGGCTTGAAGAATCGAAGGGATCGAATCAGGCTGACCGGGGCTGGCCGAGGCCTCGGGACCGTATTGGCGCCCCATCCTCTCTCGAAGATCGTCTGGCAGGGGGCCGCCCACCCCAAAGAAAGGACTGGGTACACTATCAAGGTTGGCAATAACCCGCAGCTTTGAATCGAACTCCTTCATCTGGGCGATTTGATTTTGGACCTCCACGATCTTTTCAGAGAAAAAACCGATCTCCTTCTGCTGGATCGTGTTTTTCTCCTGTAATTGGGTGATCCGACCGGGCTGGGCCGGGTTGTTGAAGAGGTTTACGCCCAGAATAACAGCCCAGACAATCATGGGAGGAAGAGCCAGGAGGACTGCGCCGAGGAGAAATCTCGGTATCTTGTATCGCTTTACGTTCGATGAATTTCTCGAAAAAATGACAATGGTGAAATGATCACCTGCCAAAGCAGCCCCCCTTACTTGAACCCCAAAACACGCTTTCCCGCCATCATAAATATCAAAAGGGGTCTGACGTGTCAAGTTTTTTTTTGAGGATTTTCACGGTGACATGCACAGGGGGCATATACCTTTGAAAATCCCATATAAGCCCTATGCAATTACAATACCAACCGCCTCTTCCCCCACCGGTCAGGACCTGAACAGCAAGACAAGCTTTTGAGATCAAATGAGATTTTTACTATTGCTACCGGAGTTTCTCAGGAGGTTTCAGATTGGCCAATTTTAGACCATGCGGTCAAAAATTGCCTCTTTTCTTCGTGAAAGGCACCTAGGGGCCCCCTCAAGGGGTATGTCATTCAAGGAGGTAACCCCTCGGAGCAGCAGATCTATTTCCCCAATCGCCGGGTTCAAAACCTTCACCTTTTGGGCGAACAGCTTTGGCCTATTGGCATTTTGAACATCGAACAGGGAATTTCAAAGAGCAGGAGCTTTTGAAAACAATCATGCCCTATTGTCCACTTCGATATACTGTCCGCCAGCGGCGGATTCAGCGGCTCAATGCGCCTGCGGCGGATCCGTCGTCATAAGGATCGACCGGCTCTAGCAGGTCGTGGTTTAATCGCTTGATCATTCTTTGGAAAACCGAAAAGGGTCTCCCTTACCATCGAATGAGAGAACTCCCCCACGTTAGCCCCCCTCCGAAAGCCGTCAGGACGACGAGGTCGCCTTTCTCAATTGTCCCGTCCCGCACGGCTTCATCCAACGCAATGGGAACGGTCGAGGAGGAGATATTTCCATACTTGTCGACAGTCAGGTATACCTTTTCCATAGGAACCCTTAACCTTTTGGCCATCTGTTGAAGAATCCGAATATTAGCCTGGTGGGGGATTATCACTTTCACATCGTCGAAGCTATAGCCATTGTCAAACACCGCCTCTTCGGTCGCCTCTACAAAGCACTTGACGGCGACTCTCACCGAATCACTCGCTCGAATCATTCGCAGATGGTGAAGCTTCTGATCCACGCTGGCATAGGAAATGGGCGTTGTCTTTGAACCGCCCCCTGGGAGAAGAAGATTCTGTCCGTTCTTTCCATCTGTGTGGATGTGAGTCGAGATGATTTCGCTACACTCCTGGCCGTCCTCCACGGCCTTTAGAACCACGGCTCCCGCGCCGTCACCCCACAGAATACAACTCTCCCGATCCGTCCAGTCGAGAGTACGACTCATTATCTCTGAAGCCACGACAAGGGCATTGCCAAAGGTGCCCGCCTTTAGGTATTGTTCCGCTACAGAGAGACCGAAGACAAACCCACTGCAGGCGGCTACCACGTCGAAGGAGACCGCGTTTTCCGCCCCAAGGCTGGCCTCCAGCCAATTAGCCCCGGATGGGCACGCGGTATCGGGTGTCATGGTGCAGAGCACGATGAGTTCCAGTTCTGAAGGGGAGATCCCCGCCGTCTCCATGGCCTTCAGGGAGGCTTCCCTGCCTAAATCAGAGGCGTTTTCATCACGGGCCGCAATTCTCCGCTCCCTCACCCCGGTTCGCTTGCTGATCCACTCATCCGAGGTGTTGAGGAATTTTTCCAGATCAAAATTGCTGAGTACCCGCTTGGGCACGTAAGAGCCTGTCCCCGTAATCGCAATTCGTTTCATTTTGCCTGTTCCTCTTCACCCTGACCCCTTCAATTCTTCTAACAGCGCATGGACTTTTGCCGCATTCTGAAAAACCATCTACCCTTCAAATCCTGTTGCATGGCAAGAAACGATTTCCAGGGATTCACCGCAAAAACCTTCAGCGGTCACGCTCATCCCCTGTTGATCCCCTACCGCCGACTCCCCTTCTTAAGGACAGAAGAAAGCGTTCTGCAGGGCCTGCAGTTTGAGCAATTAATAACACTAGTGGAGCCACAAAGTCAATGCGACGGGAGCATAGGCGCCAGTCTAGCCGATCTCTCTTGACTCTACACCCGACGTCGGCTAACCTGAACACTGGGTGACCCCGGTCCCCCCCCTTCTGGGACCTGAACTGCTGGGTCCCCACTTCTACCGGCGCGTTAAGGGGAAAGCCCAACAAACAGACCAAGATGTCTGACCCCACGGAGGCCCATTATGATCACCATAAAGGTCAATGAAAAGCCGTGCAGGGTCGCCTCAAAACTGGGATTGATGGATTTGAAGGCGAAGGTGAAGCCCGATGCAGATGTGATTGTGTACAACGGGTTCCCCGTCACCGAAAACATCCAACTCAAGAACGGCGACAGTGTGGTCCTGTTCAAAAAGGGGGAGTCACCTTCAGAGGAAGAACTCGAAGTCCTCATGATGGCCCGCCACACACCCGGGGTCCACGAGAAAGTCCGAAAGGGGCGCGTGGGCATAGCCGGGCTCGGTGGTCTGGGTTCCCAGATCGCCTTCGCCCTGGCCCGGGTGGGGGTGGGAACCCTGGTTCTGGTTGATCACGACGTAGTCGAGCCCAGCAATCTCAACCGTCAGCAGTACTTCATCGACCAGCTCGGGATGTCGAAGGTTGACGCATTGAGAGAAAACCTAACCAGAATCAACCCCTATGTCACCCTGGTGACCCATAACCTCATCTTGGATACGGAAAATGTTGGCCCAGTCTTCTCTGAAGTCGACATCGTGGTCGAAGCATTTGATAGGGCTGAGATGAAAGCGATGCTGATCAATACCGTTTCTCAGCTTTACCCCGACAAGTATATTGTTGCAGCCTCTGGACTTGCCGGGTACGAAGACAGCAACACGATTAAGACGACGCGATTTTCCTCCAGGATCTTCATTGTCGGAGATCAAAAGACGGCTGCGCGGCCCGGAATGGGCCTGATGGCCCCCCGGGTCGGAGTCGCCGCTCACCACCAGGCCAATATCGTCTTGAGAATTCTCCTGGGGAAAGAGGGGGACAAGGCTCAATCGACAGGACTCTCTGTCTAAACCTCCGGGTCCCTGTTTTCAATCCTTCAGTGTGAGTATCACAGCCCTTTCATCGCAGTCTGGAAACTTTACACATTTCAGACAGTCGGCCCAGATCTTATGGGGGAGCAGCGACTTATCGATTTTCTCAAAGCCGAGTTTCTCAAAAAACTCGTCCTGATAGGTGAGGGCGAAAATCCGCTGGATACCCAGTTGCCTTGATTCGTCGATGCAAGCCCTGACCAGCGATTCTCCCACGCCTTTCCCCCGGTATTTCTCCTGAACCGCAAGGGACCGAATTTCAGCCAAATCATCCCATGAGACATGAAGTGCACACGTCCCCACAACGGTCCCATCCTCCTCGTAGATGAAGAAGTCCCGAATCTGATCGTACAACTCGCTCAACGATTTGGGAAGCATCTCGCCCCTGGACGCGAAACGGCCGATCAGCTCTTGCATCAGCTTGACATCTTCGATTCTGGCCTTTCTTACCATCTCATGACCGCCCCCTGCCCGGTTGTCCCCCTGGGCTTGTTCTCGCCTTTTCAATCATCTCTATGGCATGGGCCCGGGTCTTCTCTGTGATTTCAATGCCCCCAAGCATCCGGGCGATTTCATCGACCGCTTCGGAACCCTTCAACGCTCTCACTTCCGTCATGGTCCGGTTCTTCCGCGCTGTTTTGGCCACACTGTGATGAGCATCCGCAAAACAGGCGATCTGGGGAAGATGGGTCACGCACACGACCTGGTGGTGTTGCGATAGGGTTTTCAACTTCTTCCCCACCACCTCGGCCACCGCTCCTCCAATACCGGAATCGACTTCGTCGAAAATCAGGGTCTGCCCCGGTTCGGCAGCGGCAATGATTCGCTTTATGGCCAGCATGATTCGTGAGAGTTCGCCGCCCGAAGCGATTCGGCTGAGGGGTTTTGGCTCCTCCCCGACGTTCGGGGAGATGTGAAATTCCACTGTATCCATTCCCTTTGGGCCCAGAGAATGGCCATGAACAACGACCCATTTCTCCCTTGCCGCCAGTCTGTTGATCTGAAACCGGACCTCGAAAACCGTGCTTCCCATCCCCAATGAGGAGAGTTCCTCCTCCATGGCTTCTTGAAAGGCACCGGTTACCCCTTTTCGCTCATTCGAAAGATCACGAGCCCGGTCGACCGTCTCTTGCTCCACAACCGCAATGCGCTCCTCCAACTGCTCGATCCGCCGTTCGTTTGAATCCCATGTCTCGAGCTGGCGATCGATGTGCTCCTTGAACTCGAGGATCTCCTGGATGGTCTGCCCGTATTTCTGCTTCAGTCGACGAATCTCCTCAAGCCGGCGTTCCACAGCCTCAAGACCCTCGGGGTCGCACTCTATCTTCCCCCGATAGTCCCTGAGAGAATAGGCAACCTCATCTAATTGATAGATGGACGATTCGAGGATCTTGGCAAGGTCCTCCGTAGACGGGTCGATCCGGCTGATCTCCCGGATTTTCTGAAGGGTCGTGTCGAGCTTCTCGCTGACCGAGGATTCACCGGAATAGAGAATGCTCTCAGCCAGATCGGCCCACTCGACCAGCTTCTCTGCATTGGAGAGAATTCTCTTCTGTTCCCTTAGATCCTCTTCCTCCCCCTCGTGGAGATGAGCAGCGGCAATCTCCTGGGACTGAAACGCCATCAGTTCACGATCTTTGAGGTACCGGCTCTCCGCTTCCTTGAGGGCGAGAAGCTCCCTTCTGAGCCCCT
>CAYGBW010000131.1:0-5289 GCA_964348185.1 uncultured Thermodesulfobacteriota bacterium
TGGTCCTTTAGCACTCACGATAACCTCGACATCAAGAATGCGGAAAAGATTCTCGATGAGGATCACTACAACCTAGAGAAAGTCAAAAAGAGGATTCTTGAGTACCTGGCTGTGAGAAAGCTGAAAAGTGATATGAAGGGCCCTATTCTCTGTTTTGTTGGCCCCCCCGGGGTAGGCAAGACCTCCCTTGGGAAGTCGATCGCTCGGGCCATGGATCGAAAGTTTATCCGCATTTCACTGGGTGGTGTGCGGGACGAGGCCGAAATCAGGGGGCACCGAAGGACTTACGTCGGCGCTTTGCCGGGTCGGATCATTCAAGGCATCAAAAAGGCTGGTTCGAACAACCCCGTCTTCATGATTGATGAGGTGGACAAAATCGGGATGGACTTTCGGGGTGATCCATCGTCGGCGCTCCTGGAGGTTCTCGATCCAGAGCAGAACTACTCATTTTCGGATCACTATATTGATATCGCCTTTGACCTTTCCAAGGTGATGTTCATCACCACTGCCAATATCCTTGAAACGATTCCTCCCGCCCTAAAAGATAGAATGGAAGTGCTCGAGCTGCCGGGTTACAGCGAAGAGGAGAAGATGATGATCGCCAAAAACTTCCTGATCCCCAGGCAATTGAATGAGCACGGGCTATCCGAGGATCACCTGGAATTTGAGGATGGATCCATCAGCGGTATCATCAATTCCTATACCCGGGAAGCGGGGGTGCGAAACCTGGAGCGTGAAATTGCCTCTGTTTGTCGGGGTGTAGCCAAAGATGTGGCAGAGGGGGAAAAGGCTAAGACTACGGTCGAGCAAACCATGCTCCACAAGTTTCTGGGGCCTGTTAAGTTTTTCCCCGAAGTCGCAGAAAGAACAGCAGAGCCTGGAGTTGCCACGGGCTTGGCATGGACACCGACCGGTGGAGACATCATCTTTATCGAGGCGACACAGATGACAGGTGAAAAGGGTTTGACCCTGACCGGGCAACTGGGAGAGGTCATGAAGGAGTCAGCTCAGGCGGCTCTGAGCTATGTCCGTGCAAAGGCCAAGGACTTGGGCGTCAGAGAGGACTTTTTCGCAAAGACGGATATTCACATCCACGTTCCGGCAGGGGCCATTCCCAAGGATGGGCCTTCGGCGGGCCTTACGATATTCATCGCTCTCACTTCGCTGCTCACAGGTCGCCCGGTTCGCAATGACGTGGCAATGACTGGAGAGATAACCCTGAGGGGTCTTATTCTTCCCGTGGGGGGAATTAAGGAGAAAGCTCTTGCTGCGAGAAGAGCGGGGATTAGTGTGATCGTTCTCCCTCAAAAGAACGAGAAGGATCTGGAAGAGATCCCCGAGGCTATTAAACAAGAGATGGAGTTTAAGTTTATCAGCAAAATGGATGAGGCGATTTCCCTGGTCCTGAAGAATTAGGAGAAGCTCTCCTCTCCCACGGAGAAAAGGCGTGGAGCGAAACCGCTTCAGGCCTTTTTCTATGTCCCTTTTGGGGGTTCGCTGGGCAGCGGCAAGAGACCCCTCGCCTTTGGGCAATCGTGGCTTGCCTCTAGGATTCCAAGCACATGCCCTCCAAAGGAAAAAGGGAAATACTGTCAGCCCGTCGTCACTGAAAAACGCCCTCCACCCTCTCTGTACAGAGTTTTTGACCCGTTTTAAGGTTCGGTCGTTCGATCTTCCGAACCCGGCCTGGCGGCCTCAGACCGCTGAATCTCGCCCCTTCGGGGACACTCCCTTCGCCAAGACGGGTCGGCCCAAAAACTCCGTAATGTTCACATGAGGGACATCTTTCGGTGACGAGGAGCTAGGCATGAGGGACGATGAGGAAAAATGAACAAAATTGTCGGGTGTTGTACAAAATTGTACCGTGCTTCTGCTCGAAGCCGCTCCTCAGAAAGTCGCCTATGTGTGGGGCCTAAGAGCCCCGTCGCAACGGGAGAGGACGGATTTGCCCGGCTGCCTTACCCTTTCAGAGCGCCCGGTCGCTGGGTGGAAGTGGGGGTAGCCAGCATCTAGAAATATGCCCAGCTCGTGTAGCTACCTGTCAGCGCGTAGGCACGATTGGTCTCGGTGCATTTGGGGCAGATTCGGTTGAATCTGCCCTTGGCCATGAAGGAATCTCCACACTTCAGGCACTCACGTTTAATCCTGGGCTCTTTGCGTGACAGGGTTCGACGGCTGTGATATCTGTGACTGGCCAAGAGTCTACTCCTTTTGCGTTTGTTGGTGTTCTCTGTGCAAAAACTATACCATACTCGATTCTTTTGACCTAAGGCTGGGGTCGATCCGAAACCCGGATAGAAATCATGAACCCGATCTATCCTTCCCTTTCATGCCGAGGTAATGGTTTTCTTGGGAGAGTGCGCTGTGTGGGCGGAGTAAGAGTTGGACAGCCTTACCGGGAAGGAAGGCCATGGAGTCCTGGGACAGTGGCGTCATGGAATCTGGAATCTCTCGGGATTGCAAAGGTTTTTTAACACGGCAATGCGCTAACACTCCTTCGGTTCCCTTGGAGAAGGGACAGGGTTGACGGTTGCTCGAGATTTAGGTCGAGAGCTTGGGTCGGGGTTGTGTCTTGTCTCGACTGGCAAAGGTTGTTATATTTGCCTTTTGAACTCCTAGACAGTGGAGACTCTGATGGATTATCCCAAAATCCGAGGGGACGTGACTGCAGTGCCCCTCACGGTAGACGGGAAGGTGATGATCTGCTTCCAAGACGCCCAGAATCTTAGTCAGGGAGCGCTCGTTCCCCAAGGGTTGTTCAATCGAATCGTTTCTTTTTTTAACGGTCAGCGCTCTATTCGGGACATTCAATATGAAGTGATGAGGCGATATGGAGAACTGGTCTATACAGAACAGATCGAGGCCGTGGTTCAGGAGCTGGATACGGCGCTCCTTTTGGACAGCCCACGATTCCACGAAGCCCTGGAGGGGCTCAAGGCGGATTTTCGAAACATGTCTCTTCGGCCGGTTTTCTTTTCAGGGAAGAGTTACCCTGGGGACTCTTCCAGGTTGAAAGGTCAGTTGGAATCATACTTCTTGAGTCCTCAGGGACCGGGCGTTCCTGGCAAAGAGGTGAGAACCCAAGGACTGAGGGGCATCATGGCCCCACACATCGATTTTCAGAGAGGTGGCCATTGCTATGCCTTTGCCTACAAGGCCTTGGCTGAGGCGCCTGAAGTCGACCTTTATATCATCCTCGGGGTTGCTCATGCGCCCTCAGAGGGCCGCTTTGCGTTGACGTTGAAGGATTTTGAAACCCCTTTCGGGGTCGCAAAAACCGATAGAGACTTTGTGAAAGCCCTGTCTAGACGCTGCTCACAGAACCTTTTCCAGGATGAGTTTCTCCATCGTTCAGAGCACTCTATCGAGTTTCAGGTGGTTTTCCTCCAGTCCGCACTGGGCTCTGAGATGAAGTCTAGAATCGTCCCGATTCTCTGTGGATCTTTTGACCATTATCTCGATGAGGGGCTTCCACCCGAAGAGGATCCCTCGGTTTCTGAGTTCCTGGATGCGATAAAGGCGGAGGCGGCTGCTTCCCAGAAGGGCATCTGTTTCATTGCGGGGGTGGACCTTGCCCACATGGGTCCTCAGTTTGGAGATTCAAGACCTGTGGACAGTTTCGTTCGCCACCAAATTCAGGAGGAAGATCTGAAGGTCCTAGAATCGGTTGCAGACACTGACGGGACGGGGTTTTTCAAACTCATCGAGAAGGACAAAAACGGAAGGCGGATTTGCGGTTTTCCAGCCATCTACGTCCTTTTGAGAACCATGAAGGCCTGTCGAGGTGAGATTCTGAAATATGGTCAGGGACCGACACCAGACGGGCAATCCGTTGTGAGTTTTGCGGCGATGGCCTTCTATGAGTAGCCAGCCTAGGCGTTTGGCGTGTCTTCTGAAATACCGATGGGGTCAGGATCATTGCCATGGGGATTGTGTTATGGTATTCGGGAGAGACCCAGGCTTGGCGGCTCTTGTTTTACCAAAGGCTCAGGAGTGAGGCATATGGAGACGATCGATATACGGAGCACTTCCCAGACCGAGTTTATTGACATTACTCACCAGGTGCAAGACGGGGTCAAGAGACTGAGGATGTCTAACGGAGTCTGCCACGTTTACGTACCCCACACAACGGCAGGACTGACGATAAACGAGAACGCCGATCCCAGTGTGCCAAAGGACCTCATCATGGCACTCAACCGGGCCGTTCCCGATGACCAATCCTTTCGACATGGGGAAGGAAATTCTCCGGCTCACGTCAAGGCAAGTCTGTTGGGGTCATCTGTGGCTATTCTTGTTGAATCTGGGCGATTGGTTCTTGGGACGTGGCAGGGAATATTCTTCTGCGAGTTTGACGGACCAAGGAACCGGCGAGTCTATATCAAGGGCATAGGGAGCGGGCCTTAACAGGGGGAGGAGAAAACCGGAGGTTTTCATTCTATGGGTTCGGGTCTTGAGGTGGAGAGCTGTGAGGGGGGCCTCACGTGATGGAGGAGAGAGGGAACAGGTAAGGTGGACGAGCGAGAACTACTGGACATGGCAAGTGAGATTCTTGAGGATGAACCCCGGCTGGTTGCGCTCCCCAATAGAGGTACGGCCATTTTTGTGGGGGACACGCACGGTGATCTCGACGCGACCCGGAAGGTGACAGACAAGTATCTAAACGAAGAGAATACGATAGTCTTTCTCGGAGACTATGTGGACCGCGGAGATCACTCACTTGAAAACCTCCTCTATCTGCTCAGCCTAAAGGTTCAGTATCCCCGGAATCTGATTCTTCTCATGGGAAATCATGAGGGATTTCTTGCCAAGGAGTTCTATCCTGCAAATTTCTGGCTTGAATTGTCTCTCCATGAACGCGAAATGTTCAGCCAGCCCCTTCTCCGTTTTCCCTTTGCCGTGCATTCGGCCAATGGGATTCTTGGGCTCCACGGCGCCCTTCCCGATGTTGAGACACTGGAGGACATCAACGCTGTGAATCCGGGGGATGAGTTCTGGAACCAGATTGTGTGGGGCGATTTTCAGGATGTGGAGGGCGAGTCTCTTGGTGAGTACCTGGGCCGCCCCCAGTTTGGGAGGGACTATTTCAATCGCCTCATGTCGCGGTTCGGGAAAACGGTCCTCATCCGGGCGCACCAGCCGAATGTGAGTGCCAACATGTTCGGGAAGAGATGCTTGACCCTGTTCACCTCTTTTGCCTATCTCCCTTTCCGGTCTATTGCCTTGGTCGATCTCGCGAAGCCAGCGATTTCTTCTCTCGACGAAGTGGAGGTTGAGTTTGTTTAGTCGTCA
>CAYGBW010000132.1:0-27311 GCA_964348185.1 uncultured Thermodesulfobacteriota bacterium
AAAATGCGATCTCCTATCAATATAGTCGGCTTCATTGATCCAGAAGCAATATCATTCCAATCCGCTATAGCTGACTTAAAGGATGTTGCAATCAATAGGGCGACGACGAGGCTAAACCCCCACCCCTTCAAAATTATTGATAATTTTTTGTTCCACTTATTCCTCATCCTAATACTCCTTTGTCGCTGGCCAACTATTGTGTATACGGAAAAGATTCCGTGTAATCCAATAAATGTGGAAAAACTTCCGTATAAACTGGACGCGCGATCTCTCTCTAAGGGCAAGCTACGACTTCGGTCTGTAGACACACGCGGTATCGCAGGCAGACCGAGTGCCTCTATGGATCTCGGGAAACGCAGCCTGAGGCTTCAGGATATCGCCATCATATGGTAAGAACGGCATAGAATCAAGTACATTTCTCAATTTCTCCAAGAAGTCCTCATACACCCTCTCCCACCTCTCGTTTTGAAAAAAGGAGGATTCTTGACATGGAGAATCGTCCTGAGAACTTGCTAGATCAGGTTCGGGAGCTCATCTGTGTGAAAATCATTCCATTCGGACCGAGACTGCTTATGTCAATTAGATTCGGCGATCCATTCTCTTTCACAAAAAGAAGCACCCCTTGGCGATGGGAGAGCCAGAGATCGAATCATTCCTGAGCCACCTCGCCATAAATCTCAATGTCTCATCCTCTACCCAAAACCAGGCCTTGAGTGCTCTGCTGCTTCTGTATTGGGATGTCCTGAAGACGGAGCTGGATGATTCTATAGATGCCGATCGAGCGAAGAAGCCGTCGCGTTTGCCGGTCAGCTGGGTACAGGCGGAGTCGTGGAAGTGGCAGACCTGCACGCAGAGGCGGGAGAATCCGCATGATTCCCTCCTCACACCCGGCGTCGGTTCATGGGGGAGAGTTGGATTCGTCAAGGAGCCAGTGCAATCCCTTAGCTGAGTCAATGCTCTGCCCTAGGCGACTCAGTCTGGCGACTCTGTCCGATCCCAAGGATCCTGCGGGTAGAGAACAACAGAATGGCAAGCAGAACAGCAATGGAAATGAGTTTGCCGGATGTACCCGTTAAGACCAAAAACCATTGGAATCCGTAAACCCAACTCGCGACGCTCACAACCATTGAGGGTATTGAGATCCACAATGTCTTTCTTAGGGACATGCCGAGCAGGAGACCCATAATGGCGCCTGCCAAGGCCCCTGTCCAGGGGAAGGGGAGCCAGATGAATATAGGAAGGCCCCACGCGCCATACTTTCTCACTTCGGTCAATTGTACTTCAGCCGCTTTTCTCGTAGACTCCAGCATCTTTCCCAAGAACCGGACTCTTATGACGTTGTGAGAAAGGGTAACGACCAGGGGAAGGCAGACAAACAGCACACTCGAATTCCAGATAGCCAATATGAGAATAATCAATATGGGATGCAGCCCCAACTGCTGACCGGCCAGTATCGAAGCTATCCGTCCGCCAAGGACGGACGTTGCAATGACTGCAACGACCTGAAGCATCAATCCCCGGTGTAAGAACCAAAGAATAGAAAGGACCACAAACTCCGATGCAAAAAAGCAACATCCAAGGTAAAAGACGACGGTCCCTGCTTGTCGTTCAGCTAGAGGCATATTGCCTTCAAGGGAAGGTTTTATTCTTTGAAGGAAGAAAGATAGGTCGCGACATAGGCCACGATTTCATCCATGTTGATCCCATCAAAACACCTGCCTTTAGCGCATTGGTTCGTCACTCGTTGAATTGAGCAGGTGATGTTCTTGCAGCCAGGGATGGCTTCAAATACCTTCGACGGTGCGTCTTGATTCGCTTCAGCGTACCTGTCGCCAAAAGAATCGTACCCATATATTTCTGGATCTGTAGGACCAAATATACTCACAACAGCAGTGCGATTTCTGAAATCCATGGCGTTGTCAACACAGATCTTTCTGGCAGCGGCGATGTGCATCGGTCCTGTGTCACCCGTTATGAAAACCTCGCAAACATCGAGTATAGAGGCGAACATATCGAGTGAGACCTTCCTGTTGAGGGCGACGGCTCTATTTCTCAGAGGGACAGGTATATCGGCGATTAAGTCTCTTTCAATTCCCTCAAAGGTAGTGCCGTATCCCAAAACCAAGAAATCAAAGCCGTCACACAATAACAACAGCCTAAGTAGGATCCCCTGTAGTCTCGTGTCCAAAAAGGTGTATCTGTTTGAGGTGTCAGGATTAAAGTAGACTATGACGTCATCCGGTGAGATCCCAAAGGCTCTCAGATATTGATTTCTTGCCGCCAGAACATCCGATGATAGATAGATCTTAGTGCCCGAATATGACGGTCCCGCCTTTTCCGGTTGGGTCTTCTTGCTTCCTTCTGAAAGTAGCTTGTTTATGTATTTGTTGATTCTATGAGCGAGATGTGCGGTCACGTCCTGTCTCGTCTTCGCGTTCAGGATTTCCGCTACCAACCCTAGAGGAGATATGACGGTGCATCCTGCACGTCTGAGATCATGACTTGAGAGAAATGGGCAGAGATTTACCACGAGGTCGTAGGCCTTCTCTCTGCATAACTCCACAGCCAAAGTACGGTCGAGTTTTGAAGGTCTGATGGAACTCGTGAAAATAGGAAATCGATTGGATATCTCAGGATTTTTGTTTATGATGGGATCCGCACTGAGACTATAGGCGTAGTCGATCTCCGAATCCGGAAGATGGCATCTCAAGGCCTCTATACACGATTGTATGGTAACCGCATCACCAATATTGACATCAGAAATGACAAGGACCTTCCTTATCTCTCCGATGCGATTTATGCGTTTCGTGTTCTTCTTTCGGAGATAATTGCTAAATGTTTCATAGCGTGAGATATGCGAAACAGCACTGCCAAGCGATTTTGATGCCACCGGTGGAAGATGCTTTACTGTCTGTTCGAGTGAACCCATTTTTCTGGCTAGTCTATGTAACCAAAGCTCCGTAGCCTTCTCTCGATCTGTTTCTGTTCCTCGGGACTATACTCGTAGGTCATCCCATCAGGTTGTGTCAGATCCCGTTCCTTTATTTCGTCCTGCCTTTTTAGGGTTAGGTAGCTAATGAAATCTTCGAGCCTTTTGCTTAAGTCTCTACGGATCCTTGGATTCTGTTCCACAATATTTACGTGTTCAAAGGGGTCCTCTTCTAGATCATACAACTCTTCAGTGCCGCCATGGATTTTGCGGCAATAGGAACAATACCCTATCCCGTCGACAGCACAGACATACTTATATCTTCTCGTCCGCAGAACTCTCTTTTTCTGCACATAAGACTCCTCACAATAAACAAACGGACGGATCTCCGTGACTTTATTCTGAATCAAGGGGATGAGGTTTGTGCCGTCGAGGTTTGACTTTTCGGTATCAATCTCCAAGATCCCTAAAAGGGTCGGTATTAAGTCGACGTGCTGAACCAAGCCTTTTATTCTCCCAGGCCTTTGAAACATCCCAGGACACCGGAAAATCAAGGGGACATGAATCGTCACGTCATATAGGCCGTGATGATCGAAGAAAATGTCATGTTCCGTTAGACTCTCTCCGTGGTCAGAGGTAATAATGACGATGGTATCGTCCCACAGGTTCTTAGCCTTCAATTCTCGGAAAAGTCTGCCTAGCTCATGGTCAACGTATTGAATCGCTCCGTCATACCTATGAATCAGTCTCTTCCTTCTGTCAAGACCCCGGTAGGTCTGGTACTCTTTTGGACAATTGTAAGGTGTATGTGTGTCCCAATAGTGAAGAAACAGAAGAAAGCTGTCTTTCTTGATGTTCTGGATCGATTCTATAGCCGAATCGGTCACGTAAGAACCCTCCTGGACCTGAGCGAGATCTTTGGTAAACAAAAAGGTGCGCAAGACAGTTATGACATCTTTTGGAGAGGGAATAGGCATTTCCCTCGTATCCTTGTACTGAAAGAAGATATCTATGTGGTTTCCAGCGTACTTAATGTATGAGGAAATTCTGTTTGCCAGGCTCCTCTTAGTCTTTATGCCATAGGAATTAAATCCTCTCTTGAACCATCTTCCCATCCAATCTACCGCAATCGTCTCATATCCATGCTGCTCCAGTATCTCTGCAATGGTCTTGGTTCCTGTTCGGTCAAACGTAGCGAGATCCTGTTGGGTTATCCTATCACCATGGTGGACAATTCCGTGAGACAATGGATATTTGCCGGTCAAAATGGTTGTAAGTGCCTGATCAGTCGTATTCCATGTAGAATATGCATCTTCAAAGACAACACCCTCATTAGCAACTTCATTGATATTTGGAGTGAGCCTACTGCCTGATGCACAGAAATCTAGATTCCTCCCCCGGAGACTATCAATCACGACCAAAACGATGTTAGGATAACGTTTTCGTCTCTCTAGCATCGATAGTATGTGCCTCCTCACTCTCTCAAACGCCGTGACCCAAGACATGTAGGAGGGGTATATGCTACGGCGTCCGGCTTCTCGATATGCTTTTCCCTGAGCCTCTCTGTTTAAGGCTATCGGATAAGAGATCGGGAGTCAAGAAGTACCTGGCTCTCTTCCATCTCACAGCGGGGACAGACCGGGGTGCTCCGCAGCTGTATGGCATCGTTGTTACGAGATCATTAGCCTGAATGGGAGATGACCGCCGAACGAGGAAGGTTCCCTCTCTAATAGAGGACTATTGCCTGGAAAGACGCTTGTCCCAAACCGCCGAAAGGAGCCAGGGCAGAAAGAGGAGTAGAGGAGGGAAAAGAACCTGGCTCCTAGATGGCTCAAAAGCCTCCCGAGGGAGAAAAGAAATCGCAAAGAATCGTCTTGCAGTTGCCAGAGAAATCTCAATTTCTTGAAATTGGCTTCGTCATCCGCCATGTCCTCTTCCGATTCTCTCTCGGATCATCTCTACTAGCTGCGCCTTCTGATCCTCATCAAGAATGTTGTAGAACTCCACGAAAAGATCCACGTGGTGCTCCACGAAGGCGGGCATATTCCTTATTCGTTCTTTTACAAGGGTTGCTACCTGAGCGAGATCGGGACTCTCACGATCAATTTCGCTTCGCAGCTCTCTGAACAACCTTCTTCGTTCTTCCATGCCCTCAGCCAAACGGGTCTGGATTCTCAGCCGGATGTCCTCATACTGTTGCTTTTGAGTCTCAGAAAGATCCAGATAATCCACTCTCTGGTCCAACCGCTTCAGAAACCGTTCCGAATGGTCCTGGTCCATAAACCCGGGATGAGAGCCTCTGCCGTGCCAGCCGAGGTGGAATTTCCCGTCACAAAACCTGGGAGGTCCGGATCCCGCAAGCACGACGAATCCTGCAAGAAACCCCAGGAAAAGAACAACTGCCCCGACAATGAAATGCTTTTTTTGAAATCTCATTCTTTCTCCTCCTTCTCTATCGGTTTGTTATCCAACTCGTATTTTTTGACTGAGCTGAATCTACTCATAATAGTAGCGCCAAATTGTTAAGAATGTTTGTTGAGGGCGATAAAGAGTGTTAAACAAATGTAAAACTCTGCAACGGAGATAACGTCCCCTGCATAGCCGATCTCATCGTTAGAAGTCACCCGAATCTTTCTGTCGAAGATCCCATGGCTAACCTCACGGAGAACTGCAATGATTTCCTTCAGAGGTCGGGTGAGGTTGGTGGCCACGAGCAGGGTCAGCCCGGCTGCGAAGGCCATGAAGACAAGGGTCTCGACCAGCACGACCGCCTGGAGCCTTTCCAGGACTTCCCACGGTGCACGCATGACAACAGATCACTCGGATTTCAGTTTCTTCTCAGGAAGGAACGCGACCAGGCCAATGGTCAGGAAGGGGATTATCGCGACGCCGAGAAGGACCGTTTGGATCGAAGAAATATCCGCCAACCTACCTGCCAGAGGGGTTATCATGCCTCCGGTTCCAAAAGCCAGACCCATCATGAGGCTTGCAATCGTTGATCTTCCCTTCGAAGTCAGTTTTTGTGCCATGACCACCCCCAGCGGCAGGGTGGCCATAAGAAAGAATCCCGCCAAAAGGCCGCTGAAATAGATCCAGTTGCCCCGAAGATAAAGCAGCAGTAGCAGACTTGGCGTTGTCAGGATGTAGGCAAAATAGAAAATGGGTTTGTATCCGATTCTATCGGATACGTGACCGGCAAGAAGTCCGCTGCTCGCTCCAGCGATCGTAAAGAGCGTCAACATTCTTCCGATGGATACGATTGAATACCCTTCCTTTGCATACAGTACGGGTATGAAAGTCCAGAAAGACTGAACGACAAAGGACCGCAAGACCATAACCACCCAAATCAGCATAACCGGTTTCCACACCCCTCCCAGGATCTCCCTGATCGAACGGATAAAGCCTAGGTTTTCCAATCCCCCCCTTTGAGGACGAGGTATGAACCTAAATAGAAAGGGCATCAGCGCCAAACCAAAGATCATCATGAATGGGGACGCCTTCAGGCCATGGGAAGCAACAAAATACGTAATGATAAGGGGTCCCAATCCAAATCCCAGGGTCATCCCCATGTTGAAAACGGACATAGAAAAGCCGAAATGGCGTCCCGAATGGGCATAAATCATGCCTGCAGAGGCCGGATAAAACATCGAGGAACCAATCGACCCGAAGGATACAAGAAGGATCAACACCAGGAAACACGGGGCTATTCCCACAAGGGGAATAAACACAATGGCCAGGAGTGGACCACCCAGGACAAATGAGCGGGTTCGATAGTGATCGGCAAGGTATCCCACCGAAGGTTGAACGGTGAATGACAGAAGCCGGCTTACCGCTACGATTAGCCCTACCTGTGTCAGGGTGAGGGAGAACTTCTCGACAAACAGGGGGAGGAGGGGAATGACAAAAGAAATGTAAAAACCCCCAATGAAATTGACGAGGGTCAAGGCAAAGATCACTCTTACATCAGCGGTTCTTGGGTGCTCCGTCATATCAACAAATGAAATAGCCATTTTCGGTTTTGAAGGTGATCAGAACGGTTTGTTGCAAATCCGGCTCGCCAAGAGGATCAGGGAGGCAGTTCCTCGAGGATTCTTCCCATCTCTTTTTCAGCACCATCGGGCAGTGGCCTGGGTCGGTGGGAGCCAAGAATCTCTTTCACCGATTCGCGCGCTCTCGCCCGTATGTCACGGGATTGATCCAGCACACCCGCCTTGGGAGTTGGCCGGTCAAAGAGGTTGGACACAAAGAATTGTTCTCTGAAATGGGTGAGTGTATGGTCGGCTTCCAGATAGTTGCCGCCAGGCCCCACCTGCCTGATCACGTCGAGGGCCATGGTCTCAGGGGTGACCTCAACGCCCTTCATGCCGTGGGCGATCATTCTGACGTATTCGTGATCGATGACGAGCTGTTCCATACTCGCAATCATAGCAGAATTGAGGAGTCCCGAAGCCCCATCGTGCACCACATCCACTCCAGAGAGCATCTGAAAAGCCAGACCGATCCCTTTGTCATAGCCCGTTTGAACATCCATCATTCCAGAATCCGTCAGCCCTGCCGTGCCGTATCCATAACAGATATGACAGTATTCACAGAGCTGCTGGGTTGCGGTTCCAATGACGGACTGCTCTGGGGATCCCATGGTCATTTTCCCCGTGGCCATGTCAGCAGAACTCGAGAAAGAGCCAAATACGACCTCACTTCCAGGTCTCATGAGTTGGGCAAAGACAAGGCCTGCCAGAAGCTCTGCATGTTGAACAATCAGTGTGCCTGCGAGGGTGGCTGGGGAACTGACCCCGGCAACGGCTCCTGAAACGAGAAGAAGGGGAATGCCCGCCTCAAGGGTGATTTTCATTCTGACCAGGGGTCCCTCTGTATAGCATAAGGGGGCATGAGGACAGAGTCCGAGGGAAAAGAAGGGGGTCTCGTCTCTGTTGGAATCCCGGGCGGCGATGTGACCCAGCTCGATAATCTTTCGCGTGATAAACTCCGTATTGGTCGGGGAGTCCTGGCTGATATGGATATGCTTGTCTGTGTTTGCAAAAAGCGCTGCTGCGGCATAGATATCTGCAGAGGCCTGGGGGACGTCCTGAGGGATTACGGATTTGAGACAGTAATCGATGTGGTCCAAGAAATCACATAAACGGGTGAATTCCTCCAAATCCCGCAACGTGGCCTTCCGTACCGCGTTTGAGCCAGGCTCAACGACATAGTTGGCCCCAAATCCTCCTGTCACGTGAACCCTCCCCCGGCCCAGGTAGACGTTTTTCTTGGGAGTTCTGGCTTTCAACACGATTTCTCCCGATGCGGTGTCAATGGCTCTCGTCACAACCGATGGGGGAAACTTTACGTTCGTTTTTTCCACCTTACAACCGCCTTTGGACAGGGTTTGAAGGGCATAGGCGCTTTCAAAATTCGCCCCCACCTCCTCGAGAACCTGGAGGGAAGCGGTGTGAATCTCAGCGACTTCCCTGTCCCCGAGAACCCTGAGTGGCCGATTCTGCAATGGTCTGGTCGCCTCCATAAGATCCTCCCTAGATGGCTGAACATCTTGCTTGACTGGGCCTCAACCCTCGTTCTGAGGACTATTGAACAAGGAGCCGCTGGGCATAGAGCTTCCCTACCATGTCTTCCCTTAGAGGTCAATATCTGTTATGTTCCGGGTTTCATCACCGGTGGCCCGAGGGAGTGGTTCCTGTGAGAAGGAGGAGCTGTCCTCGGTGGACGGGGAGAATGGTCATGGTCGGCCATGTCATTTTTCGAGAGGGAATCCCTGGAAATGAGGGTTGTCTTCTGCTATAGTGACCGTCTAAAATGAAGCTAGCTTCTCCAAAGACCCATGGGGATTAGGTTTTTGATTTCTTCTCGAGAGGAGGACCCTTTTGAACAAGACCATCCTTGTTGATCTGGCCAAGTGCACGGGTTGCGAGACGTGCGTGGATGTTTGTTCTGTGCAGAAAGTTGGTTGCTACTCTGAAAAAGCATCGAGAATCAGGATAGATAAGGATGAGGGGGGAGCGGTCTTTACGCCTCTCCTCTGTGAACAGTGTCGGGAACACCCGTGTGTCGATGTCTGTCCGGTCGATGCCATCCAATACGACGAGAGGCTGTCGATATTTACGGTTGATGAGGAGACCTGCACGGGGTGCGGAGCCTGTGAAGAAGCCTGCCCCTATGATGGGGTTTTTGTAGAGGATGGGGTTGCCTTGAAGTGTGACCTCTGCGGCGGGAACCCGGCGTGTGTCAAGGTCTGTTACCCCGGGGCTCTCCAATATCTGGACACGACCGAGGCGGTGGTTCGTTTTGACCTCGAATGCAAGATCGCTAAGCTGAAGAAATTGAGGGATGAAGCTCATGAATAAGAAACCAGAATTCAAGATTGCCCATGTGGATCTGTCCAACCGCACCGTAGAGGTGAGGACAGCACCGATTAAAGACTTTGACCTCTACCTGGGGGGTCGAGGGCTCAATGCAAAGATCCTCTATGAAGGCGTCCCCAAGGGCATCGACCCGCTAGGTCCGGAGAATCTGCTGATCTTCGGGGCAGGGACCCTGGTGGGAACTCCGGTCCCGACGGCGGGCCAACTAACCGTCACTTCGAAGAGTCCAGCCACGGGGCTCTACTTCAAGAGCAATACCGGAGGAGCATGGGCAAAGGCACTCAAGCGTGCCGGGTGGGACGGGGTGGTTGTTGCTGGGATCTCCGAAGCGCCGGTTTACCTGACCATTGAGGATTCAAACATCTCCATCCACGATGGGTCGTCTCTGTGGGGGAGATCCGTGCGGGAAACCACGGGTGAACTGCACCGCAGGCTCGGCGGTCGAGGCCTTGATGTGGCGACCATTGGCCAGGCCGGAGAGAATCTCGTGCGCTATGCCACGATCATGACCTCCATGTACCACGCGGCAGGAAGGGGTGGGTTGGGTGCCGTCATGGGATCCAAGCGGCTAAAGGCGATCGCTGTGCGGGGGTCAGGTTCCAACCAGGTTGAAACCCCCCGTGCCCTTGACGGAGAGATTGCGGAGATATTGGGGAGAATTCACCGGAGCAAGAAGGCGGAACTCTACCTGAACTACGGGACTGCGGCCACGATCGAGTACACGAACGAAAGCTGGTCTCTGCCGGTCAACAACTTCCAGAAGAGCCACATCGAACAGGGGGACCGATTGGGAGGGAGTTATCTCGTTGACAAGGGTTACATGCGCAACGGCAGCGCCTGCTCGGCCTGTCCCATGGGATGTCACAAGTTCTCGACCGTGAAGGGCGGTTCCTATGCAGGTAACAGCGGTGGACCTGAATATGAGACCCTGGCCGCCCTCGGGGCCGGATGTGGCATCACAGGGGTTGAGGCGGTGCTCAAGGGGAATGAGCTCTGCAATGATTTTGGACTGGATACGATCTCCACAGGGGGAGCGATCCAATGGCTCATCGAATGTGTGGAACGGGGTGTGCTGCCTGGAGGCATCGCAGGGGGATTGGACCTCAGTTGGGGAAATGAGGAGACCCTGATCTCGCTGATCGACCTCATTGCCCACCGAAGGGGCGTCGGTGATCTCCTTGCCAAGGGAACGCGGCAAGGGGCGGAGGAAGTCGGAGGGGACTCGTGGAAGTGGGCTGTCCAGGCGAATGGGCTGGAGCAATCCCGTGTTGATACGCGAGTGGCCAAAGCCTATGCCCTCGCCTTTGCGGTCAATCCCCGGGGTCCGGATCATCTCCACGCTCAGCCGATGGCAGAATTCGGGTTTTTCCCAGAGGCGCGGCGTCTGGTGGAGAGGCTCCTGGGCAGTGACCGATACTGCGATCCCCTGAGTACGGAGAAGAAAGCGGAACTCGTAAGGTGGCATGAAGACATGTTTGCGGTAACCGACTCTCTGGGCCTCTGTTCTTTTGCCACAACGACCACCTACATCATCGACGAGCCCTCCCTGTTGCGGATTCTGAAGGCTACCCTTGGCGTTGACTTCACTGAGGAGGACCTGATGAATGCGGGCCGAAGGACGGTGGTCCTCGAACGGTGCTTCAACCTTCGCGAGGACAGGAACCGTCAAGATCTCCTGCCCTGGCGGATCATGAACGATCCCGTAGAGGCAGGCCCCTACGAGGGCTTTAGGACGTCAGAAAATGAACTGAGAGGCATGCTGACCCGGTACTATGAACTGCAGGGCTACGATCTGGAAAGCGGAAAGCCTACGAGGGAAGTGCTCTTGTCGTTGGGTCTGCTGGGTGACATAGATGGAATCGAGGAGGTCCTGGAATAGACAAAAGAAGGGATCGTGAGATTGGGCCGCATATTCTGACCCCATACAATTTGGGAGAATATGAATATAGATGAAAGGGGGAGATAAAAGGAAAAAGCTCAACGGGACGGTTTTGGACATTGCCAATTTCGAAAGGAGAAGGGAAATGAAAAGGTTCCATTTTCTTGTTTCTATCTTGGCCGTAATGGTCTGTACGTTCTCCATCTTTGCTGCGTCTGCTCTACCAGGGACGCCCAAGGATACCGTTGTGATTGCCATGGGAGGGGACTATTTCGACGGCATCGATCCGGCGCGGAGCGGCTTTTGGCTCTCCAACGAGTTTCAGATGTTGGTCCATGAACGGGTGGTCGACTATGCCCACAAGACCCTTCGGGATGGCAGCACAATAGCAGACCCTCTTCAGGTCATTGGGTCGTTTGCCAAATCCATTGAGCTCTCCGATGATCAAAGGAGCTACACCTTCCACCTCCACAGGGATCGGAAGTTTCAAAACGGGGATCCAGTCACCGCCCAGGCAATCAAGTACTCCTACGCCCGAACGTTTAACATCCCAGGGACGACCAAGTTCGCCCTGACCAGAATGCTGAGAATCACGAGCCCCGATCAGATGGTCGTACTCGATGACTACACCATCCGCTTTGATCTGGAGAGCCCCAATCCGATCTTCCTATCAACCCAAAACCTTAACAACTTTGGGATTATCAATCCCAAGGAGGCCGAGGCCCACAAGACCGAGAAAGACCCCTATGCCCAGGAGTGGCTGAAGGTCAACTCCACAGGAAGTGGCCCTTATATGTTGGAGGCCTGGAAGCCGGGGGTGGAATTGATCTTCAGGGCCAACCCGAATTACTGGAAGGGCAAACCCGCCATTGAACGGGTGATTTACAAGGTGGTTCCCTCGGAACAGGACCGGCTCATTCTTCTGAAAAACGGGGATATCGATGTGGCCTACAATATCTCCAAGAGAAACATCGTGAGCCTGAAGGGTGAAAAGGGGATCAACGTCCTCTCTTTCCAGACCGTGGGCAAGGAATTCCTCTTCCTGAACCCCAACCTCGAGCCCTTCACGGATAAACGGGTCCGTCAAGCCGTCAATTATGCGATCGACAAGCAGAACATTATCGACAACGTCTTTATGGGGCTGGCGATCCCCCTGACTAGTGCCCTCCCCAAGGGGATGCAGTTCCATAACGATAAGCCCATGTACACGTATGACCCGGAAAAGGCCAAGAAGCTCCTCGCTGATGCGGGCTATCCGAAAGGGTTCACCATCGATCTGGCTCACCGGATCGGGTACACGGTCCATGAAGAGGCAGCGGTTTATGTGCAGGCGGATCTGGCCAAAGTCGGGATCAAAGCCAATGTGGTGAAACTCGCCCCGGCGACATTCACCGAACGGATGAGGAAGAATCAGCTCCCCTTTGGATTCTCCCATTTCATCCCCTACGTGAACCATCCTGCCTATCATGTGTACTGGCAGTATCATGGGGAGAGTGGATACAACTACCCCCGGTACAACAACCCCCGGGTGAACGAACTGATCAACCTGGTGCAGACTGAACTGGACGTCGATAAGCAGCGGGAATACTATACCGAGCTCCAGGATATCGTCTATGAGGATTGCCCGGAGGTTATCCTTGTCCAGTATTTCTTCAACGTGGTGATGCGGGATAACGTGAAGGGGTATGTCTTTTACCCGGACAGAATCTCTCGGTGGGATCTGATGCACAAGGAATAGGGCATTCCGGGGGAGGCCCACTCGATGGGTGGGCCTCTTGCCAATCCTCACCGAGAACCATCCAAGATTTGCCGTTTTCGCGAACCATACCCTGGTGTGTCGATGAGAATTTGGCGCTATATTGCCAAGAGACTCCTTATCGCGATCCCCACCTTGATCGGCGCAACCCTGTTGTGTTTCTCCCTGGTTCGGGTCCTTCCTGGAAATCCCGCGTATCTCATTGCAGGCCCGTATGCCACCGAAAATGACGTCCAGGACGTCGTTGAGGAGATGGGGCTGAAAAAGCCCCTCCATGTCCAATACTGGATATACATGAGGGACTTACTCCATGGAGATCTGGGGCGCGCCTGGTTCACCGCTCAACCCGTGACCAAGGATCTGATGGAGCGATTCCCGGCCACTTTTGAGCTGGCAAACTTCTCCTTTCTTTTCGCCCTTGTCCTGGGAATCCCCCTGGGAATTCTATCTGCCTTGAAGCGAGACTCCTGGCTTGACCATTTCTGTCGGGTTTTCTCGGTCCTTGGGGTTTCGATGCCCCTTTTCTGGTCCGGGCTGCTCTTCATCTTCTTTTTCTACGCAAAGCTAAAGATTGTCCCAGCGCCCATGGGACGGGTTGACTCGTTTCTATCCCTTCCGGAGAAGATCACGGGGATGTATGTTCTGGACAGTCTGCTCACGGGTAGTTGGACTGTCCTTTACTCATCTCTCAGTCGGCTGATCCTTCCGACCCTGACCTTGGGGCTATCCCTTCTTGCCCCTATTCTCCGGATGGTCCGATCGAGCATGCTTGAGGTCCTCCGAAGTCGATATGTGACAACGGCTATCGCCTATGGTCTCCCGCAAAGAGAGGTGATCTATCATTATGCCCTCAAGAATGCGATGCTCCCCGTCATCACGACCATGGCGATCTTCTATGGATTTGCCCTGTCCGGGATGGTTCTGGTCGAGACAATCTTCAGCTGGCCCGGTATGGGTCTCTACGCGATCAATGCCATTTTGAATAGTGACTATGCGGCAATCCAGGGAATCGTATTCCTCTTTACGTTTATGTATATCGTTCTCTACATCTTGGTGGACATTCTCTATGCTTTCATTGACCCCCGAATCTCCCTCTGAGGGAAGTGGAAAGGTGCTGGGCCTGTCGCAGGGGCTCCTCCTGTATGGCCGGATCGCCAAATGGCTGGACACGCCGGTCTACCTGGTGACCCGAAATCGATTGACCTTGCTCGGTTTTTTGATTGCGACGGTCCTGGTGATCCTTGCATTTGTCGGGCCTTATCTGACCCCCTATGATTCCACCCTGCCCGATCCAGTCAGCCGGCTCCAGCCCCCCAGTGCCAGCCATCTCATGGGAACCGATAACTACGGTCGGGATATCCTGGCCAGGGTTCTCACCGCAACTCGGATCGACCTTCTTATTGCGATCACCTCAGTTGGAATCTCCTTTGTCATCGGAGTGGCCCTCGGAGCGGTTTGCGGCTACTACAAGGGGGGCCTGGACCATCTGATCATGCGAATCATGGACATCCAGCAGTCCTTTCCTCCCTTTATCCTGGCCATAGGGCTTTCCGCAGCTCTCGGCGGGGGAATGATCAATATCATCTACGTGGTCGCGATCATCCAGATTCCGATCTACACCCGCCTGGTTCGGGGAGATATCCTCTCAGCAAAAGAGAAACCCTACGTGGATGCGGCACGGTGTTCGGGATGCAAGAGCTGGCAGATCATCGTTTTTCACCTCCTTCCCAACACCCTTCCCCCCATTCTGGTTCAGGTCGCGATCAACATGAGCTGGGCCATCCTCAACTCAGCGGGGCTCTCCTTTATTGGGTTGGGCGTGAGGCCTCCGACTGCGGAGTGGGGCATTATGATACGAGAGGGAGCAGAGTTCACCGTGACTGGGGAGTGGTGGATCCCCTTTTTCCCCGGGTTGAGTATCTTTCTGGCCATTCTCTGCTTCAATCTGATTGCAGACGGACTCAGGGATATTTTTGACCCCCAGCTCCGGAGATGAAGGATGAATCCCCTGCTTTCCATTAAGAACCTCAAGACCTATTTCCATCTCCGCAGAGGCGTGGTCCACGCGGTGGACGACATTTCCTTTGACGTGGGACGGGGAGAAACGATCGGCATTGTGGGAGAATCGGGTTCCGGGAAATCTGTGACCGCTCTGTCTGTGCTCCAGATCGTTCTGCCTCCGGGAAGGATCATGGGAGGAGAGATCTGGTTTGATGGAAAGAACCTCTTGACCGCCTCTGGCGAGGAGATGCAGAAAATTCGGGGCAAGAGGATTGCCATGATTTTTCAGAACCCCCGGACCTGTCTCAACCCGATCATGACGGTGGGTGAGCAGATCGCAAAGATCTGTCTCCTTCATCAAGGGGGAACGAAAAAGGCGGCGACGGCTCGGGCTTTGGAAATGCTTCGTCTCGTGCAGATTGCGGATCCGGAGCGGGTCTTTTCCTGTTATCCCCATCAGCTCTCAGGGGGAATGTGCCAGCGGATGATGATTGTCATGGCGCTGATCTGTGAGCCGCTCCTCATCATGGCAGACGAACCCACGACGGGCTTGGATGTGACGATCGAGCGACAGATCCTTAACCTGATGAGACAACTCCTCTGGGAGAGAAAGGGGATGAGTCAGATGATGATCAGTCACGATATGGGGGTGATTGCCAATACGTGTCATCGCGTGGTGGTTCTGTATTCGGGGAAGGTCATGGAGATCGGGCCTGTCAAAGCGGTTTACAAAGAGCCCCTCCATCCCTATACCCGAGGGCTGATTCATTCCATTCCCCGGATTGACCAGGAGGAGAAACCCTCCACGATCGGAGGAGAGCTTCCGAATCCGATGAGTCCCCCTCCGGGGTGTCGTTTCTATCCGCGATGCCCAGAGGCGTTGAGCTTCTGCAAAGAGGAAACCCCCTCCGTCCGGCAGATGGGGTCGGGCCGATTTGTGGCCTGTCACCTTTTCAGGGAAGGTCATTCGTGAGGCTTCAAAACGGTCCCCTTCTCGTTGTCAGGAACCTTGTCAAACACTTCCCCGTGGGGTCTGGCTTCAGCCTCAGAGACAGGGTCAAGGTCCACGCCGTGGATGGGGTAAGCTTCTCCATCGAGAAGGGAGAGACCCTGGGTCTGGTGGGGGAATCGGGTTCAGGCAAAACCACGGTCGGCCGGTGCATTCTGCGCCTCCTAGACCCGACCGCAGGAGAGATCCATTTCCAGGGGCGAGACATCCTCGGGATGAAGCAAAGCCAGTTTCGTGAGGTGAGACGATACATTCAGATGGTGTTTCAGGACTGTGAAGCCTCGTTGAACCCCCGCCACACCATCCGGAAGACCCTTCGAGAGCCCTTTGTGAGACTGGGCATCATGAAGGGTCCGGAGATAGAGCAGTTTATCGGGGCAATCATCCAGGAGGTCGAGATGAAGGTTGCCGATCTGGAGAAATTTCCCCATCAGCTCTCCGGAGGACAGCAGCAACGGATCAGCATTGCTCGCGCCCTCACTCCCAACCCCGAGCTGATCGTTCTGGATGAACCCCTGTCCTCCCTCGATGTTTCCGTGCGGGTCCAGATCGCAGACCTGTTCCTTGCCCTCCAGGAAAGACACGGTCTCTCCTACCTGCTCATCTCTCACGACCTGAGCATGGTCAAATATCTGGCTCACCGGATCGCCGTGATGTACCTGGGACAAGTCGTTGAACTCTGCAAGACAGGGGAGCTTTTTCAGAATCCTCTCCATCCCTATACGCAGGCCCTCATTGAATCGGTTCCCGTCCCTGACCCGGAGAAGGGGGGCTTGAAACGGGTTCTTCATGGAGAAATACCCAGCGCCACCGATCCCCCTGCGGGGTGTCGTTTCCAGAGTCGATGCAGAACCAGGAGTGAACAGTGTCACCTGAGTGCTGCCGCGGAACTCCGTGAGATTGGCACCGATCACTGGGTTCGGTGTGGCACGGCGGACTTATGAAGAAAAGCGAATTAGGAGGGGGTGACCCATGAGGCACCCGGTTCTTTTCTTGGCTCCGGACACCCCGGCTTTTGCAGGGAGAGTTCGGGAGTATCTACCGAAGAAGTTTGCCTTGACCATACTGGATGCAACGGAAGAAAGGGTCCTTGATCAGGAAGCCCTTTGGAAAGCCTTGCCGGGGGCGGAGTTTTTGATGATCTGGACCGAGGTGACCCGCAGGATGATCGAGAGCGCACCGAAGCTGCGGTTTATTCAGGTCCTGGGATCGGGCTATGACCTTGTGGATGTGGAGGCTGCCCAGGAGCGCAGCATACCCGTAGGGACCACGAAGGGGGCCAATGCGATATCCTGCGGTGAACTCGTGTTTGGATATATCCTCGTGCTCTATCGAAAACTGATCGATACGACCCTGAGTGTGAAACAGGGTGAATGGATCGGCCAAGATCTCAGGAAGGCGGGTCTGGTTGAGATCCATGGCAAGACCATCGGCCTCGTGGGGTTCGGCACGCTCGGGCAAGCCGTGGCGAAAATTGGGCGGGGATTTGGCGTGAATCTCCTTTACTACAAACGGCACCGTCTGTCCCCCCGGGAAGAGAGACAGTGGCGGGTCCGATATGCACCCCTCCATGAACTCCTCGCAAAATCTGACGTCGTGAGCGTCCAGATCCCCTTGACGCCGGAAACAGAGGGGCTTATCGGTCGCCGAGAGCTCTCCCTGATGAAACGGACGTCCATCCTCATCAATATCGCCAGAGGGGGGGTGATCGATCAGGAAACCCTTGCCGAATTCCTCGAAGCAAACAAAATCGCTGGAGCGGGACTGGACGTATTTGAAGAAGAACCTGTCCCCAGGGAGAGTCGCCTTTTGAAACTGGATAACGTGGTGTTTACCCCCCATGTGGGAGGTTCCACCCAAGAGGCCCTTGCCAAGAACATGAAACAGGCCTGCGACAATGTGCGCAGGGTGGCAAATGGAAGACCCTGTCTCAATCCAGCATATTGATTTTCTGGTACAAGACTTCTTTGCATTTTGCGAAGAAGTCAAAACTCGAAATCCGAATTTCGAATCTCGAAACAAATTGAGAATTCGGATCTATCAATGACCGAACCAAAGTGGTATCGGAATCGTTTCCAGTTTAGGATTTTGGCCATTCGGGTTTGTTTCGGATTTCGGGTTTCGATATTCACATTTGGTTGCGGCCGAAGGCCGCCTTGGCGAGAAGGAGGTCGAGATGAAATCCGAGGCGTTGAAGATCCCTGAAGAATATCTTCCCTATGTCAAACGAGGGTACGCAGGCTCAGGGCTTCTCTTCCTGGCGATGATGGAGGAGATGGCTGAGCGGTCTTCCCAGGACGTGGCACAGGAGTTTGCAGCGAAGGTGATGCGGAGGGCTGGAGGCCTGGCCGGTAGACTGATGGCGAAGAAATTGAAGCGGAATGATCTCGTCGGATTTGCCGAAGGGTACAAACAGGCCTTTCCGAATCTGGAGGTTCTGGAGGAGAGTGAGGAGAAATTCTCCATCCGTTGTGATTTTTGCGGCGCCAATGATGTCTGGAGGGACCTGGGGCTCTCTGATGAGCGGATCAGTGAATTGGCGGATATCTATTGCTTGCGGGATATCGCTTTTGCTGAGTCCTTCAACCCCAATATCAAACTCGAGTTTGGGGCGAGGATCATGAAAGGTGAAAGACACTGCGAGTGGAACCATTCGTTCAGTCAGCAGGCCAAATAGGCAAAGGGGGATAGCCCCATCAATCTCATGCCCCCCATGCGAAGGGTGGCAGTTGTGCGAACGCATTCGGGAAATGTGTTCCGAGGTGCAGATAGTCGGTTCTAATCCTTTATCGAGGAGGTTCCATCGTGGCAGAACAGAAGGAGTACACTCGAACGGGAAGGGAGGTGACCCTTGCTGACAGGGTCATCGACCGGATCATGAAAGGGGTGGCTATCATTACGACCAAAACGGATGAAAGGGTGAACGGCATGGCTGCCGCCTGGTTCACCCGGGTTTCTGAACAGCCCATTCTTGTGATGGTCAGCGTTTGGGAGGAGAATTATTCCCACAATTTGATCAAAAAAAGCGGCGTATTTGCCATCAATATTATGGGAGAGGGGCAAGCGGAAACCGCCAGACACTTCGGGAGACAATCGGGGCGGGATGTGGACAAGTTCAAGAATGTCGACTACGAGGTCAAAAAGACGGGTTCCCCCATTCTGAAAGACTCCGTGGGGTTCTTGGACTGTAGGGTTGTCTCATCGTTGGAAGCAGGAGATCACACGATATTCGTGGGAGAGGTCTTGGATTCCGGTTTCCAAAGCACCAGGGGCCCCCTCCTCTATGACCGCAAGGATTATCCGTACCTGACCGAAGAGGAAGTGAGGGGGTGACCCCCTCGGTGTTCGGGTATCTCGAGGCTGGCGAACTGAAAAGGCTTTCCTGCGATTTCAATCCTGCCGGCATGCAACAAATCCAGCCCTAAGACCGTCTTTGACCCATCAAGAAATAAAGGGAATTATCGCAACAGTCCCTCCAGACGTCGACCGGGCACTTCAATCCGCAGTAGGGGGGACGCGGTTGGAATCGGGCTCTGTACTCCCTTCTCCAAGTACACCGTCCACAATCGTCTGGATTTTTTTCTCAACTTCAGGGCTAAATCCTGGAACCCGATGATTTGCGAGGACCTGCTTGGCGAGCTCTTTCGCTTTCACGAGCAGGATGGACGGCTCACCCCCGTCCCGCTCATCGTGAGCTCTCCGATCGAGGAGATTGGACAGGAAAATCTCATCCCTGAAGTACGTGTTCGTATGGTCGGTATCGAGAAAGCTTCCCCCTGGGCCGACGTCCTTGATGAGGTCCACAGCGAGGGTATCATCTGTAACCCTGATTCCCCGCGCTCCCATGTTGACCATGTTGCAGATCTCATTGGCAATAACCATATCCTCGTAGGCGGAAACCATGGCCCCCCCGAGGAGGCCCCCCGCTCCGTGATGAACGACGTTCACGCCGGAAAGGGCCCCATAGAGGATCGTGTAGGCCCGTTCGAATCCGCACTGCTGATCGGAACTTGAAGAGTCTGTAATGCCCCCGGTCCCATACCCAAAGGGAATCTCGTAGAGATCACAGAGTTGTGCGACGGCGGCGTTCATCAAAGCCGCTTCGGGGCTCCCTCCCATTTGCTTGCCCCGGATCATATCCATGGGCCCCCCGCTGAACCCATAGAGAATGGGGTTGCCAGGACTGATCACTTGGACCAGGCAGATGCCGGCGAGAACCTCTGCATTGGCCTGAACCAGGGTACCGGCCAGGGTGACCGGGCTGGTGCCTCCAGAGATGGGAATGGAGGTGATCCGGGTGACCACCTCCTCTTGAGCCATTCTCATCAAGCGGTGGCACCCATCCCAAGAATACATCAGGGGAGAGAGGGAAACGGCCCCCAGTGAAAAGACCCCATTTTGGCAACCTTCCCCTTCGTGTAAGCCACTCGCCTGCCTCCCGATTTGGATGACCTCGTCGATAAACGTCGCTCTGGCAATGCTGAGTCCAACATGCTTTTCTGTATGGCGCAGCATCTCAGCGGTTTGTAATACGTCCACCACATCCGGGGGAATGTCCTGGGGAATCACCTGAGTGAGCACATAGTGAACGTTGTTGAGATAGTCGGCAAGGCGGGTAAAGTTGACGAGGTCCCCCAACCGGGCTTCCCGGATCCGTCCGGTTTCCAGATCTCGGACAAAGGTCGCTCCATATCCGTTGGTATAGTAAAGGCTATCGCCGCCAAGATGGACATCCTTCTCCGGGTTCCGAGAGCGAAGGGTCAGCTTGCCCGGGACGGCTCTGATGGTTTTTTCCACCATCTCCTCGGGGAACCTCACGATCTGGCCGGTCACCGTGGCGCCCGCCCTTTCAAGCAATTCCACCGCTTTTTCGTGCTGGAAAACCACGCCTCCTTCTTTCATAACCCTCAGCGTGGCTCTATGGATCTCGAGAAGATCTTTTCGGCTCAATAGGTTGACCTTCTGCTGGATTCCAATCTCCGTCGGTTTCATGGGATCCGCACCTCCTGTTGATGAAGCCAGAAAGGCTTTCTGAACCCAGAAGGGAACGGCCAAGTATCGGTCGAAGACACCCTATCAGAAACCCACTTCGTAATTCAACGAGTCCCTGAAGGTTCTGGGAAATCATGGAACTCCGTTCGAGCTTCGGACCCTGTCGATTTGCGATGCAAACACCATCGGGGTTGTATTCCAATGCGCTCATCGATCTATTCTGGGAACTGTAACTGGCCTCGTGCTCGCAACTCCATGGGCAACAAACTGTGATAAATAAATGTGTGCAGCGGGGTCGCCACCTCAGCTTCCTTCCCAAAGCGCACCACCGCCCCAATCTGTGCCTCAAGTTCCGAGGGACGCCCCTGCATGACATCTCGCTGCATGGAAGAAGTTGACTGGGGCGACAGCCCATCAAACATGGCCATTGCCGTTCCCCTCGCGTCTTCTGGCAACGTAATATCGCGTGCTCGCGCGACGGCAACAATCTCACCCAGCCCCTGTTCTGCCATCTGCCGCGTCTCGGCTAGGCTGCGCCATATCCCCACGGGGGAACCCGTGACCGCGCCTAGCCCACTCCATACCGTAATAAACAGGAACTTCATCCACAAGGCAACCTGGATGTCCGGCGGGATTTCTGCGTTTACCCCTGCTCGGATAAAGGCCTCACGCAATCGATCAATGCGCTGGCTCGGCCGGTTATCCATCTCCCCGAACTTCACGACAGGCGCTGTCCCGGCATGGCGAATATGACCTGGCCCCTCAACATAACAGAAAAGCCCACATAAGCCGCCCAGCACATGCTGCTCGCCCAATACTGCGGCTAACTGAGCCGGGGCCTCAAGTCCGTTTTGCAACGGTAAGACAAACGTCTTTGGCCCGACCAGGGGTCGCATCGCCTCAGCCGCCTCTTTCACTTGCCAGGCCTTAACGCCCACCAAAACTGCATCTGCTATCGCCGCTTGTGCTGGATCGTCGGTCGCTTGCACGGGTTTCACCACGAAGTCACCTTTTATGCTATCAACCCGCAGACCATGGGTTACCATTGCCCGGAGATGCTCCCCGCGGGCGATGAAAACGACATCCTCTCCAGCCTGGGCTAGTCGCCCGCCAAAATACCCCCCTACGGCGCCTGTACCAAAGACCGCAATGCGCATAAGAAGCTCCTCAAAATAAACGCAACGAACGCCCTATTTGACATATCATGACCTTCGACCTCAAAGGCCACATCCACTCCCTAGCCTCCCCATAGATTCCTTGGTCCTGACCAACCCATATTCTATTTCCCTCTCTCAGAACATCCTGTCGGCCCTTTTCCTTTTCTCAGAGCCTTTTCTCCCTTGCCTAATATCAAACCTGCAGAATCCTGTCAATCAATATCTGTTTCAACTCGTCGTCGCTCGCCTTCGCGCGGATGCCCCGCGCCGACTCGACGACTCGACGGAGCTCGTCGAAGTCTTGCCGCGGGGAGCTTCACTGAAAACTGCACGGACCAACCTTGTCGGGAATCCCAAGACAGGACCCAGCTTATCTTTGGTGCAAGGGAGGAGGGTTGTGCACTCCGTCATGGTTTATGACCCCCTTTGATATGCCCGAACTGAACATAAAGCGGAGAAATATGTTACAAATATAGACCCTCTGGTTAATACTCGTCCTTCTTAGATCATTCTCGAAGAAATGTGGGGGAGGGAACGTTGGCTTTTCCATTTCGCCTGAGGCCGATATTGTTTCTCGTAGCAATCCTCTATCTGAACTTCCTCGCACGAATCGTGTTTGCACCGCTTCTTCCAGTGATCAAGATCGAATTTGGTTTGGGCCATGGCGAGGCGGGATCTCTGTTTTTCTTTACCGCCTCCGGTTACTTTGCCGGGCTTTTTGGCGCGGCGTTCGTTTCTTCTCAGCTGAACCACCGACGCACAATACTTCTTTCAGCTGGGGCCGTCGGAGGGGCGATGCTGGCAGTATCCCAAACAGCCTCGATTCGTGGATTGTATTCAGGGCTTTCAATCGTTGGCATTTCTGCAGGATTCTATGTGCCATCAGCACTAGCGGTGATAAGCGAACTGGTGAACAAAGAGCACTGGGGAAAAGCAATTGCCATTCACGAATTTGCCCCAAATCTGGGTCTCATTACCGCCCCCCTCTTGGTTGAATCTCTCCTGAAACTGGTCTCCTGGCGGAGCATCCTCGGCATAATAGGTGCCTCCTCGATTCTGACAGGCGTTCTGTTCTTGCTATTTGCTGAGGGAGGAAGTCAGAAGGGTGAAACTCCCAATCGAAAAGCCATGCGAAGGATCTTGGCGAATTCCTCCTTCTGGATCATGGCAGCCGCATTTGTGCTCTCCCTGGGTGCGCATTTGGGGGTTTATGCCATGCTGCCGCTTTTTCTCACAACCGAAATGGGGTTTGCCAGAGGATTTGCAAACACCCTTATCGGTCTCTCCCGGTTCACGGGGGTTATGATTCTGTTCTTCTCGGGCCTGATCACAGATCAGATCGGGCGGAAGCAGGCGGTGATCCTGTTCGTGGCAACAACGGGTACGTTGACACTTATGCTTGGGACCCTGCGCGGCCCGGTTGTCACACCGATATTGATAATCCTCCAGGCAACCTCTGCGGTATGCTTTATTCCGGCGGGTCTCGCCACGGTGTCATTGCTTTTTCCATCGAGTTTCATAAGTCTGGCAGTCTCCTTACTGGTACCCATTGGATTTCTCTGTGGGGCAGGACTCATTCCGGCGGGAATTGGATATCTGGCAGACGTGCTGTCATTCTCGTTCGGCTTCTCTCTTATGGGCATCTCGGCTCTAGCCAGCCTTCCCCTGCTATTCTGTCTTCCCTCAAATACGCATTCACACTCGTCTTGAAGACGCGGCAAACCGTGGAGCCAGTGCTCAAATCGGGAAATTCGCCTTGGTAGTGAAACGCAGCAGATCAGACAGCGGGATCTCGCCCCTTGGGGGGCACTCCCTTCGCGAGGACGGGTAGCCCCAAAAACTCCGTCATGTTCGGTTCAGAACCATTTTTGAGTGACGACTCACCAATCTCCCCCTTGCACCAAAACAGAACCCTGGACATATTCTCCTGTTTCCGAAAGGCAATCACTGCAGACCTTTCGGTCCTTTCGATTTCCGTCACAAGTATTGCATAACGAGGATAGACGCTGGGGCGTGGATTTCATCTTGAAGGCAGGGCCATTACTGACCCCGTCTTCAAGAGCAGGGCGTGTCTCAAGCGGGCTATTTCGTCCCCTTTCTTTTTATTAGCACGACATCTTCACCTTCAATCGGTATCCCTCCGAAATCTTCCAGCAGGTTGCCGCTCAGCTGCAATACAAGGCAGTCTCTGTCTTCGACATCACCTAGTGCTGCGACAACCTCCTGCCTAGCAAACATCAGGGTGAGATCCAAGTCTCCATCCCCGCCTTCAGCGTTGCAGTCATCACATTCCACCTTGCCTGTAAACGGCTCGGAAGGCGTGGCCACGTCCTCCCAGTTCCAGCGTAACGGAGAGACCCCTTCGAGTCGGACTGATACTGGATCAACCTGCGTCACGTCGAAGTCCTGTGTGCCAAGAATCGCAACGGGCAGGACCCCTTTTGACTTGACATTTAATGAATTCGGACAACTCCCTGGCTTGACGTCGACCGCAACCTCGATGACCTCTGGCAGCTCGAGTGCCTCAAAAACCAAGCAGCCGGTCTCACCATCACCACCCCCGATCATGACGTAATAGGAGGTATCAGCGACAGCGGTCAAATCAACCTGAGACTGCAAGCCCTCATCGTGGTCATCATTGCATGCCACTTCAACCAGGCTGCCAGGCTCACCGGCCAATACGGCCAGCCAGGTGTCGTAGTCAGAGCCGATGGTCTGGAAGCGCACGCGGCTATCGGTACCGGCCCGGTACTGGTACCACACGCTGCCATCCGGATGCCAACAACTGGGCGTCGGGTCGTCTTCGCCAGTGGTCGCCCAAGTGGTGTCCTGGATATGGCTGAAGGGGAGACTGCCCATGGCCATGGCACCGTCAAAATCGTCGTTCAGTGGCGCAAGGAGCGGCGGTGGGGGCTTGCTCACCGGTCCGCCTGTGACCCAAGCCTCGGAAGTGATCCCCAGGCAACACGTTCGCTGGTTGGGCCTGGCAGTCGTTCCAGAATAGTAGTCATGGGTAAACCCCGATTTGTTGTTGTAGATGGAGTTGGGTATTGGATTCTCTTCGGTCTCATCCTCAAGAATATAAGGCCCGCCCGTCGGGCAATGCACGTATGGGTTGTCTGTATCGTTGATATGGATGTTAACCGCCGGCTTGGGCGCCGTCCCGGTCGCGTCGTAGTATGCCACGATGGAGTGGCCCCATTCGTGCTTGAACACGTTGCGATGGCCATACGAGGTGGCCGCATCGACGATGAGGGTCGTATACGTCTGACCTGTTCCCATCGATGGTGACAGGCCCGCCGCGTCCGCTATAAACTCGAGTTCCCCGGTGCTTTGGTCGATGCACCACGGCTCCCAGATCACGATGACCGAGTCAAAGGCTGGATCCCGTTCCAGGGTCGTGCTCTCCGGGTCAGGCCACCACCCGCCGTCCCGTGGCCCAAGTTGGGTGAGGGGTCGTTCAGGAAAGCGGATTGTCAGAGTGGGGATCATGTTTCCACTCGTGAGGACGGGAATATCCTCCTCCACAAAGCGAGTTGCTGAATCTTCAGCCTTTTCCTTTTCTTCCTCCGTCATGGTCCCGATGACGTGATGTTCCTTCCTTTCGTTGTCCACATATTTGAAGTCCGTCGTACCATAAATGAGCACGAGAATCTTCCACGGTGGGTGCAGGCCGGTCGCGTCTATTGGCGTCAGCTGCAAACCATCGAACCAGGCGGTCCCCTTGGTTGTTCCCGCCCAAAAGCCCAGCCGGGCCGCAACCGTGACCTTGCTGTTCTCGCCGGGATTGAAAGCGAAGGCGACATAGGTCCAGTCGTTCGTTCCAAGGAGTCCCACAGAATGATGCTCCCAGGTGCCAAGAAGTGAGAGATTCGCGCCCAGATCTACGTATTCGACCGTATGGGCCACGTCTTCCGTCTTGACCCAGCCCGACAAGAGGTAATTGGTATGAGGTTTGACGGACACTCGCTGGATCCAGCGGGCGTCATTTGGGATAGACGCCGTGATCTTCACGCTTTTGCTGCACGTGTAAGCCTCACTATCATCCCAGGTGAGAACGGCGGAAGGATCCCATGCGTCACGGGTCCAGCCCGTTGGAGATCCCGTAGGTGAGAAGGCCCCGTTCTCGAAACTTCCATTTTCAAGCCGATTGGTGGAGCCTGCGCTTACCCCTGTGGCAGTTCCACCTGTAATGCCAAGAACACCCGCGACACAGATCATCAGTGTCGCCAAAACATGAAGCAGCCGAACCATCGTAGCCTCCTTTCCCACGCCCGATATGTTCCGGGGTCGCCGGTGGCAGCCCTTGCCTGTGGTGAAGATCTCTTCACAGCCTGCTTGACGCCGACGCTCGGCAATCGGTCTGTATGTTATAATCCAAAAGCTCCAAATCCATGGTGATACTCCCCATCATGGATCCACGCCTTTCCGCCCCATCCTTCCAGATGGTTTGGGTTTTTCGGTACTTGATCAGATTGAATCTTCGTTTGTGGGCAGGCCTTTAGAAGGAGTGTTGAAATCAACGAGAGATTTGATGTGTCTTGCGGGAGCTACCTTCCGGATGAACGCTCAGCGTCTCGCGGGAAGAATCCTAAAGGTCTTTCCTGAATCCATCACCTCCCTTGGTTTCCTGTCCTAGCACCTTTGGGAAGTTTAGGCAACGATTTTGGTCCGTGAAAATATGAGGCAAAAAGCCCACCCCCTCTCCCTCTGGAGAAAAAGTAGACTTCAACTCAACCTCAGCTTCCGCTCACCTTTAGCCTATTTCAGACCTCCAGTCGCATCTCCAAAACATTCTTATCGCAGCACTCTCGTCAGGTTAGTGAAGAGTTTTTGAGGCTCCGAGTCGGACGGACTTTGGATCTGTCGAGTCGTATCGTCAAAAGGAAATAAACGTAATGCCCCAAGGCTGTCGGGTACCTTAATTCATCTGAGACTGTCGAAAAAGTCGAATTATTGCATTTTGGCGAAATACCCTTGCCGTAAAATCAGCGAATTAGTCGTCACTGAAAAACGCCCCCGACCCTCTCTGTACAGAGTTTTTGACCCGTTCTAGGGCTCGGTCGTTCGATCTTCCGAACTCGGCATAGCGGCCTCAGACAGCGGGATCTCGCCCCTTCGGGGACACTCTCCTTCGGCAAGCTCAGGACAGGCTCTTCGCCAAGACGGGTAGCCCCAAAAACTCCGTCATGTTCGGTTCAAGGGCATTTT